>JARLIH010000125.1 GCA_031291845.1 Isosphaeraceae bacterium
GAGACGCGCCGCGACCTCGGCTGCCGTCCCGGGATGCCGCGCCTCGGGCGATTTCTCGAGCAACCCCGCGACGAGGGCCGCCAGAGCCGGGGGGATACGGGGGTCGAGCCGTTCAAGCGACACCGGGGTGTCAGACGCCAGCCGCGTGGCCACCTCCAGAAACTGCGTGCCGCGGAACGGAGAACCACCGTCCACCATCGCATACAGGACGCAGCCCAGGCTGAAGAGGTCGCTCCGGGACGTGGCCGGTACACCGACGAGGAGTTCGGGGGCGAGGAACGACGGCGTACCGGCGGTCTGACCCGGCGACGCGCTTTCCGATGGGTCGAGCGTGGCCTGGGCCAGCCCAAAGTCCGTGATCTTGATCCGCCCGGTCGCGTCGTCGAGCAGGAGATTCGCCGGCTTGATATCGCGGTGGACCAACCCCTGCGCGTGTGCGGCGGCCAGACCGTGCGCGACCTGGGCTCCGAGGCGGATGACCTCCCCTGGGGGAAGAGGGGCCGACGCGCGGAGCCGAACGCTCAGCGACCCGCCACCGACGTATTCCATCACGAGGTACGGGATGCTACCGAACTCCCCCACGGCGTGGACCGTGACGATGTTCGGGTGGTTCAGCGCCGCGGCGGCGCGGGCTTCTCGGAGGAAGCGGCGACGTGCCATGGGCGAGGCCGCCAGGGGCGCGGCCAGGATCTTGACCGCGACGTTGCGCTGGAGCGCGGTATCAAACGCCTGGAAGACACGCCCCATCCCGCCGCGTCCCACGCGGCGGATGATCTCGTAGTGCGCCAGCCGCCCGAGCGCGGCGGGGTCGGTCGGGGGAGCAAGGAGCCGGATCAGGTCGGCATCGGTATCGTCGTCGTCAGCGGGCTCCGTCGGCGAGAGGTCTGGCCCCGTCATTGCCGAAGAGATCAGCGGGCCCGTCTCCGCCGTGGCGGATTCCGGCCTCGTTTCGGGGCCGTCCGTCGAGGACCGCTCGTGGGAATCGGGTGTTGCGGCGGACATGCGCCTGGCCCCTCCGCACGCCGGTCCGCGGAGACCCGCCAATCGAGGTGTACTTCTATTGGCGTTGCATCTTACTAAAGCGGGATGATTGTCGCAACGGTGGCATCGTTTCTATGGCATCCGGCCAGCGCAGCCGCCATGCGGGCGAACACCTCATCCCATTCTCCAGGCCGGCGCTGGCGGAAGAGCCGGTGTGCCGGGTACCACGGAGAGTCGTCGCGCCCGTCCAGCCAGCGAAAGTCGGGGTCGAACGCGAGCGCGACCCACGCGGGGATTCCCAGGGCGCCCGCCAGGTGCGCGAGGGCCGTGTCGGGCGTGACGACCAGGTCGAGGCTCCGCATCGCGCTGGCGATATCGAGAAAATCGCCCAACTGATTGCCCAGGTCGAGCACGGCGAATCGGTCGGCGACGGCCCCGATCTGTTCGGTCGCGGCCCCGTTTTGCAGGCTTATGAAGCGTACGCCGGGCACGCGGGCCAGCGGTTCCAGTTGGGCCAGCCGGAATGAACGCTCGCGGTCCTTGCCGTAGCGTGGGTTCCCTTGCCAGACGACTCCCACGTTGATTTTCCCGTCCGGTTCCAGCACCCTGCGCCAGTTCGCCACGGCGCGGGGGTCTGAGCGCAGGTAAGGGACCTCGGCCGGCACGGATGCCACGGTGGTGCCGAACAGTCTCGGGAGGCTCATGAGCGGCGCGTAGACGTCGAACCGCGGCAGCGGCTCCCCCTCGGGAACCACGCGCTCGACGCCGGGGCACGAGGCGAGCAACCGCGCCAGGGGGTGCTGGCAAGCGACGACCACCCGCCCCCCGCGCCGCTGGACGAGCGGAGCGTAGCGGATGAACTGGAGTGTGTCCCCCAGCCCGTGGTCGGCGAACAGCAGGATCGTGCGGCCCGCCAGCGGGGCGCCGTCCCAGGCCGGTTGAGCGTACCGCGGCGGGGGAAACGCCGGGCACCGCCAGCGCCACTCGTATTCAGGCCAGCCGCGCTCGAAGTCGCCCGTCCGGATGCGGAGCAAGGCGCGGCTCAGGTGCATCTCGGCACGGTCGGGCGCGAGGTCGAGGGCCCGGTCGTAGCACTCCAACGCCTCGGCCGGACGCCCCTGCGACCGGAGCGCATTGCCCAGGTTGTGGTGGGCGTCGGCGAACCCGGGGCGGAGGTGAATCGCTTGCCGAAGGTGATGGACCGCCTCGGCCGTTGCCCCTTGACCGTGGAGCGCGATCCCGAGGTTGTTGTGCGCGTCGGCGAACTCGGGGTTAAGGCGCAAGGCTTGCCGGAAGTGGTGGACCGCTTCGTCCGTCGCCCCCTGGCCCTGACGGACGAGCCCGAGGTTACTCCACGCCTCGATCAGGTCCGGCCGAACCCGGAGCGCCTGGTGGTAACAACCGGCCGCCTCGCCGAGGTCGCCCCGGAGCTGCCGTGCCGCGCCGAGCACGAACCAGACCCGCGCGGCTTCGGGCTCATGCCGCAGGATCTCCCGGGACACCAGCTCGGCCCCGGCGAGGTCGCCCGCTTGCAAGCGCGCCCAGGCGCTCGCTTCGGCGTCGGAGATGGCAAGCATGGAAACCGCACTCCTTGCGGTCGACGGTGCGCCTGGCATTCCCCGGCGCTTAGGCCTCGTCGCCGGCCAGAGCCCTCAGGCCGAGACGAAAGGTGGCGCGTCACGATGGGACGGCCGCCAGCCACCCCGCCTCTCACGCCAGATCAGGCCTCACGAAGGCGGCGGCGCCGGCGGAACCGGGGCCTGGACCGGCGCAGGGGTCGAGTCGCTCCTGCTGGCGCCGGCATATCCGCCCGCCGGGCTCGACGAGCCCGTCTGGCCGATATACATCATGTTGGGGTTGGTTGTGCCCCCCTGGGCCAACGTGTTGCGCGAGACGCTGGTGCCACCGCCAGCGCCGCCGCCTTCGCTGGCCCCCGACCCGACGGTCGTGCTCAGCGTGACCGTTCCCCCCGCCCCGCCGGATCCCCCGGCAACGCCAACCCCCGAGAAGCCGGTTGCATTACCGACCGAGATCGTCGAAGTGCCGAAACCGGTGACATAGAAGCTCGTTCCCATGTTGCCGCCGCCACCCCCCGCGGCGCCACCCCCCAACGTGCCCAGGTTGGCCGAGAGGCCGGGCGGAGCGGTCAGAGCGATGTAGCCGCCGGTGGTGAGGATGAAACCGGGGACGAACGGCGAGTAGGCCATGAGCGTGCGGTCTTCCAGCACCGCGTCGGCCAGGTCGGGTCGAAAAGTTCTCGGGCTCATCATGGGGTAAGGTCCCAAACGGACTCGTCCGCCTACGCGTTCCGTGAACGTCTCTCGCGGCGTAGCGGCGGCCGCTATCGGCTCACTTTTCAGGGTTAGTTCAGGGTACGGCCGGGACAACCGACATCCCTACCAAAACACCGTCCGGGCGCTAAGGGCAGATGTCTCGACCTTATTCGGGGTGCGCGTCACGGGGGAAGGTTCTTACTATTCTACCCCAGGCGTCTAGCCCGGGTAGCCCCGAATAATCCATATCGGCCCCACTTCAACGCAAGCGTGCATGCATCTTTCCGGTCTGACTCGGAGGTTCGCCGCGCGAAATCGAGAGGCGCAAATGATCCACTCATAATCCTCATTTGCGCAGGTGATGACGGTCGAGTGCGTGGCGCTCTGAGTTGACGCCCGCATAAAAATGACCTAGGAGACCTGTGCAGGGAAGAACTCGGCGACTTCGGCGGAAAGGCGATCGAGACTGAAGCCCTCAAGGTAAGCGACGCGTCCGCGGGCAGTCCCTCGCCCGACGGACGGGCCGTTCATGTCCGACAAGAGCAGCTTCCGTGAACCGTAACGTCGTGTGATCGAACTGAATTCACTTGTGGAAACGACGAATTGGAATCCCTCCAAAACTAATCTTTTGTCAGTGTTAGGATGATCACTCATGCGAGCGAGATGCGTGCCGGGCGGCGGCGAGGGCACAACGTTGCGCCGGCGCGGCCAGGCGGCGGTGGAATTTGCCGTTTGCCTGCCGCTCATCGTCCTGATCCTCTCCGGCCTCTGGGAGGTCGGTCGGATCAGCCAGGTGCAGCAGGTGATGTGGAACTCCGCCCGTGAAGCCGCGCGCGACGCGTCCCTGGGGCAGGATACCCTTCAAACCGTGGCGACGAACCTTTTGACTTACCTTCAGAGCGCCGACCAGGTGGCGTTTCCGCCCACCCACACCACCAGCCTCATCGCGCCCGTGGTCACCTTGCCGGCAAACACCACGGGCTACACCTGCTGGGACCAAACCGCCAACCGTGAGATGTTCACGATCACCTTCACCGACGCGACCAACTCCTCAACCACCGACCCGACGGGAATGACCCAGCTCGATCGTTTCGCGCTCGGCGTGCAGGTCCCCTACCGCAGCATCGCCGCCAGCCCGCTGGCGCAGGTCACGGGATCGACCCGGCTGTCCGCAACCGTGAACTGGGCAGCGATGGTGGACTCACCGTTCCAGATCACGCCGTCCCTACCCGCGCAGTAATTTCCGGCGACCCCGGGAGGAGAACGACCGATGGTTGTCCGTGATTTTCGCGCCCGCCGCCGGTTCGGCGGCACCCTGGTCGAGAGTGCCGTGGTACTGACCACGCTGATGTCGTTCGTGCTCGGCGTCTTCGAGTACGGGCGGCTGATGATGAGCTGGAACCTGGTGAATAACGCCGCCCGCGAAGGTTGCCGTTACGCCCTGGCCAACAACACCAGCTCCACGATCTCTACGGACGTGCAAACGCTGGTCACCGGCTACATGGGGGGGCAGACCACGAGCTTCACCGGCTTCACTGCGACCGTAAGCGGAACGCACCTGGGGGTCTCGACCACGGTCAACAACCTGGCTCCCGGCGACCTGGTCACGGTCACGGTGTCCGGGGCCTACCAGTTCATGAACATTATCCCGCTCATCCGCATGCCCACCTCCATGACGATCACGAGCGCGGTCACGATGGTATGCGAGGGGGGGACGTAAGCGTCCGCCCCAAGGGGACCGAGTCCCGCCCCCCGGACCAGCGCACCAGCGCACGACGATCGAGTTGCCGCCGACGGCCCCGTTCTCCGAGCGCTGCCGGGCTGCAATCGGCGCGCGAGGTACGCTGATATCGCGTTCTCACCCGTTTGCACGGCGGCGAGCGCCGGGGTATGCTTCGGCTCCGTCCCTCCGCCGTCGGCTCCGGGAGCGAGACTGCTCAACAATGGAGGATACTCTCCCCCAAAAACCTCGTCCGGAGCCCCTGTCGCGGCGTGCTGTTGCCATGGTGCTGGTGGTTCTCGCGGCCGCGGGGGGCCTCGGGGTCGTCTGGTCCGCGCTGCGGCGTCCGCCGGGAGAGCGTGCCCGCGATACCTTGGCCGTCGCAACGGCCGGGTCGCCGTTTCGCAACACGCGGGCGGGGGTCCGGTACGTCGGCGATGAGGTTTGCGCCCGCTGCCATGCGGAGGTCGCCGAGAGTTTTCGCAAGCACCCGATGGGCCGTTCGATCCGGCCCGCGTCCGAGGCCCTGTTGGAGGCGGCCGGAGCGTCCCGCACGTTCCGCGCGCAGGGCTTCGAGTACGCGGTCGAGGCGCAGGGGGGCAAGGTCGTCCACAAGGAAACGCGCCGGGACGACGGGGGCCGGGTGATCGCCGAGCACTCGGACGAGATCGCCTACGCGATCGGCTCGGGAACGCAGGCCGCCTCCTTCCTCATCGACCGGGGGAACTTCGTCTTCCAGTCGCCGATCACCTGGTACGCGGGGTCGCGGAAGTGGGACCTCTCGCCCGGCTACGAACGCAATAACCTGCACTTCGAGCGGACGGTGGGAGGGGACTGCCTGTATTGCCACGCGAACCAGGCGGGGCTGGTCGAGAACACGGTCAACCGCTTCCGCAGGCCGATCTTCGCCCAGGGGGCGGCGATCGGCTGCGAGCGCTGCCACGGGCCGGGGGAATTGCACGCCCGACGGCAGGAGGTCCAAGACGGGGTGGACCTGACGATCGTCAACCCCCGGCACCTTCCCCCCGCGCTCCGCGACTCGGTCTGCGGGCAGTGCCACCTCGAAGGGGACTTCCGGATCAACCGCCGAGGCCAGGCGTCCGACGACTTCCGGCCGGGCTTGCCGATGCGCGAGTTCTGGTCGGTCTTCTTCCGGCCGGAGAAGCTGGCCGACCGGGTCCTGGTGGTCGGACATGTGGAGCAGATGCACGCGAGCCGCTGTTTTCAGGAAAGCCGGGGGAAGATGGGCTGCATCTCGTGCCACGACCCCCACGAGAAGCCCGCCCCCGAGGAACGTGACGCGTACTTCCGCGCCCGCTGCCTGGAATGCCACGGCGCGCCCGATTGCAGCCTGCCGGAAGCGACGCGGCGGGAACGGATCGCGAACGATAGCTGTTTTGCGTGCCACATGCCCCGTGGCTCTCCTTCCGACAACCTCCACACGGCCACGACGCTCCACCGCATTCCCCGTCGGCCCGACGACCCGCCGCACGAGCCCGACCTGCTCCGAGGCGTGAGCCGGGAGCGCGACTTCCTCGTCCACTTCCACCGCGACCAGACCAACCTGCGCGAGCGCCGCGAGGTCGTGCGCGACTTCGGCAGCGCCCTGAGCCAGATGGCCTGGTTGCGCCGGGGCTCCGGCGGGGCGAAGGTCATCGCTCGCCAGGCCTCAGCGCTGCTCGAACCGGCCTTGAAGGAACGGCCGGACGACCCCCCCGGTTGGGAGGCTGCGGGGATCGCGCTCTGGCTGAGCGACCGGCCCGACGACGCTCTGGCCGCGTTTGGGAAAGCGCTGGCGCTGACCGGGGAGAACGAAGAGGCGCTGATCGGCACGGCCCTGGTCTGCGACGACCTGGGACGGTTCGACGAGGCCCTGGCCTTCTGGCGGCGGGCCCTGGCCGTCAGCCCGAACGTCTCGGCCCGCCACTTCGCCGTGGCCCATGGCTGCGCTCGGCTCGGCGATTGGGAAGGGAGTGCCTCCGCCTGTCGCGAGGCACTCCGCCTCAACCCGGCCCATCGCGAGGCGCGTCAACTCCTCGTGGAATGTTACGCCCGCATGGGCAATCCCGGGCGGGCCCGCGAGGAGTTTCAGACCCTCCTCGCCTTTGCCCCGTCCGACCGCCCCGCCCTCCTCCGCTGGTTCGAGGAACTCCCCTGAGGCCCGATGACCGGAGAGAAACCCGCTACCGGGCGAACGTCGAGCACGAACGAACCAACGATCGCGGCGCGGGCCTCTCACCCGCGATCGGAAACGGCAGGATGTCCCGGCCGTTCCATTCGGCGCCCGTCGACCAACCAGCGCATCAAAAAAAAAGGACCGGGCGCGCGGGTCAGGCGCGTCCGGTCCTCGAAAGAGGATCGTGAGAGTTGGGTTACAGGGCGTCGCCACTGACCGTCTCGTTGCCGTTCATGGTGCCGGTCGCGAGCCAGGTCACGTAGTTGACGCTGGTCTTGATGAACTTGACCGTGCCGTCGAGCATCAACACGTTGACGCCGCCGGGGTGGGCCGAGCTGGCGGCCGTTCGGCTCTCCCACGGGCTACAGCAAGCGCAAGAGAGCCCGTTGGGAATGATCGTGTGGGTGTAGCCACCGCCGCGGCCGCTGTCGTGGTACATCCAGTACTCGCCCTTGTAGTCCCAGCCTTTGCCGGAATTGGGGCCACCCGCCTGGCAGGCCTGGTTGTCGCCCAGGTCATTCGTGTGGAGGTTCCAGTTCCAGCCGTCCGACGCATACCAGTTGGCACCGAGGACGCTCTTGTAGGCGCCGGAGTAACCCTTGACGGCTTCGCTGAACATGGCCGTGTTGGACGTGCCGTCGGTGATCGAGGCCAGGCTGACGACCACGCCGATCTGGCTATGGCCGCCGAGGAACCACGCCGGGCCGGTCATGTAGCCACCGTTGTAGTTCCGGTTCGTGCCCAGGTTGTTGAAGTAGTTGCCGACGCCGATGTATCCCTGGTAGGGGGTACCCGACGACGAAATCACGAATGCCGAACCCGCCCAACCGGTCCCAGTGTTCCCCGGGTTCTGGTCGGATGGACACATGAACATACTTAGCCGAGTGGCCACCAGCGTCGCGCTCGTGTAGGTCGGGTCGGAGCCGGTGTTGATCGAACAGATACCGAAGGAGAAGTTGACGGCGTTGAACAGCGACTGCTGCTCCATGAAGGGAAGCAGGCGGACCTTCATCGACTGGTACTGCTGCACGTTGTTCGAGACACCGCTGAGCGTACCGTTCCACCCACCGGACGGGGGAAGGACCTCCTGGGACGAGATGTAGTTGTGAACGCCCAAGCCGAGCTGCTTGAGGTTATTGACGCACTGGGAGCGCCGAGCTGCCTCGCGAGCGGCCTGGACCGCCGGCAGGAGCAGCGCGATGAGAACGGCGATAATGGCGATCACGACCAGGAGCTCGATCAGGGTAAAACCGCGTGACCTTCGCATAGAAAGACTCCTTAACGTGGTCCAAACCCGGAATTGACTGCGGGGTTCGGCTCCGAACCTGATCCTTTTGAAGGCTGGAGGAATCGAACTTCCGCAACCCAATAGCCAATGGTGGAATCGACCACTCAGTGATCGGCGAGGGAGACGGAGCGATGGGCAGGTCGGGTGGGCCTCGCCATGTTCCCGGACGGACCTGCGGACGGAGGATTGACAGGAGCCGACACGGGCGCCAAGCGCCCGGCCCGGTGAAAAATCAGCCTTTTACTTCGAGGTGCTCTTGAGGGGTGGGCCCAGCGTCGTTGTCTTTGCGGCCTCCTCCGAGCTGACCGACGATCCCGGCGTGTCCTTGGCGACCACCGCCTTCGGCTCGTTGTCCGACTGACAGCCGACGGTGCCGAGCAGCACCACGCTCCCCAGCACGACCCGCAGTCCATGATGCATCAATGTCACAGCGTTTCTCCCCTTCGCGGCACTTCTCCCACAGACCGGGGACCGCCTCCACAGCAACGAGCTGCAGTCGACGGCCCGAGCGACGCCCCACGTTCGCCGCGATGAACGCCCCGCGTCCGGCACTGCGATTTCAACGCCTGGTGCTTCGTGACAATGACAGCTCCGTCCCATCATTGGTGCCTGGTTCCGCCATCAACACCGCGCGAATGACGAGCGGCCGAATAAGTCCGGACCTCGTTTCTCGGAACTGGTCCTCATGGGTTTCTCATACCCCCTCACTCGGGTCGAGCGCGGACCTTTCTCCGGTTGGTGCGCGCCAACCTCATCACGAAACCCCTGCGGCAACGACCATCGCCCACACGAGTTCTGAACAGAGCACTCATCCCAAGTCTTGGCACTCAAACCCATTTCATGACTTGAAACGCATCGAGCGCAAACGACCAACACTCGGCCCGAAAACAGACCGAGCCCTCGTCGGGCAAAGCCCGGCAGGCCTCTGATCCGAGACAACGTCGACACTAACCGCTTACAGAACCTTTGACCCTGATCCACCGAATTCGAAATTTGCACGAAGCCACGCGCGTCGTACTCAATGCATGCGAAAACGGCCGGCCCCGACTTCTCCACCAGCAGTACAATGATGACCTTTGCTCCCCACTGGCCGGCGGAAACCGTGGGCGCAGAGCACCCTTCCGACGAACCTTGAGGAAGCGCCTGAGGAGCCGCACGGCTCGGAACCACGTTGCGATGCCACTGATCCAGGACCCCACATTGCCTGGAGATCAGTGCCGCGCCGCCAACCTTAATGATTTAAGAGACGCCCGTCAACAACTTTATCACGTCAGCAAAAAAAAAGTCGGTTACCGGTGCCCAACTTTGGTGTTTTCCCCACCACTGACTGCGACCTTCCCGAGCTGCCGACCCGCCGAATTGGTGATCCGAAGTGCGGGCGCAGTACGACCACCCACGCGTTCTCGTGAAACGCTTGCTCGGAAATCACCGACCATCACGATGTTTCCACACCCACGAAACCTCAGTCGAGGAACCGGGGCGCAGCGCGATCGACCCTCATCTCCATAACGGGCTCAAGGGCTTGGAATGCCACGAGTGTATCATGTCTACCCGCAAAGAGCGTCATCTGGTTTCTACTCGAACCAAATTTTTTTCGCAGCGCGCTGATGTCCGTCGTGGTCCTTGGGTTTTCACGTGTGAGGAAATAAAGTGCGCATTCGCCCTTCGGAAGCGGGGGGCTCGCTTGGGCCGGCCTTCCTGTTGAACGACGCCCCGCGGCTCTGGTCGCGCTCGCGCGTGAATCGGGGACCCGCTGCCGCCGCGCTGCCTCAGTCGGTCCGGTCCCGGAAAACCCGCAGCGCGTGCGACGCGCTGTGGTTGTACCACGAGTTCTTGCGGAACGGCCGGAGCTGAATGCCGCACGGGATCGTTGCGCCGTCACTGTCGTGCACGCCCTCGCCATGGCTATCGAGAATGAGCGGCAAGCCATCGGGCGAGCGTCCTACCGAGCCGATCCAGAGCACGACATGGCTGATCTTTCCCCCACGGTTCTTGATGAAGAGGAGATCGCCCGTACGCAGGACCTTGATGCGCTCGTCGTACGACTCCGGCAACTCAACCCGGTGCAGCGGCGTACGGCCGGCCCCCGGACCGATCGCCGCACGCTCCTCGGACTGATGTTCCACCGCGGTGTTCAACCGCATGCCAAATCCGAGGTTGTAGACGAACCCGGTGAAGTTGCTGCAATCAACGCCTTTGCTGTTATGACCGACGCACGTCGGCTTCCAGGGCCATTCGGGGGGCGGGTTCCAGTCGGGGATGTGGTGGTGCTGGTATCCGTAGCCCACGTACCGCAGGGCCACGGCGACGACCCGCTCGCGCTTGCGCTCGACCGACCACGTCTCGGCGCCGGCCAGAGGGGGGTACGTCCGTGGGGAGGGCCCCCAGGAGTGCCAGCGTTCGAGGGTGCGCGATCCGTACCATTGGGAATAAGGGACTTCCGCCTCGAGACGAAAGTCCCCCCGCTCGGACCGCTCCAGGTCGCCGACGAGATCCGCCAGCGGCTGGGTGAACTCCACCCGGTAAGGAGAGCGGTAAGCCGTTTCCGCCGGCGCGACGGGCCGGCTCTGGGCCCGGACGGGAGTTCCCAGCAACGCCGCCGCGACGGCAAGTACGATCGGCACAGCGACTTTTCGAACCATCTCAACCTCACACGGCTGAAGTCTCAACGTGCGTCCGGGCCGCGACCTCGCGGCCCTTCACCGCCTACCGTGGCGCCAGGACTCGCGCAAGGCGCGCGCGTCCTCCTCAATCTTCTAGTTCTTCTGGCATTTCCGTGGCGACCCCACCGGAAAAAAAAGACGACCCCGGCATGGCACGAGAAGATCGGGCCGACCGTTCGCAAGCGCAGCGCGCCCGGGAGGGACACGTTGACCGGCACGACCTGCCGCCGAGAAGCCGCCCCGACGGACCCGCGCGTCAACGCGACGGCGAGTCGAAACCCTCGGGACGACTGAACGTGCGCGCGCAGGCCGGACCGTGGGCCGACGGGTTGCGCGGGGGACTCATTTCGGCGAGCGACTCGTCGACCACGTCCCCGAGGGCCCGCTGGAGGTCGGCCGTCAGGCTGCGAATGGCTTCCTTGTGGGGCTTTACGAGATGCACCCGCGCGTCGATCGGGTCGCCGACCTCGAGCTGGACGAGCGTCCGGAAGCGCGGATAGCGGTCGCTGTAGACGATCCGGACCGGGAGCACCGGAATAGAGGTGCCCGGCATGTGGCGCTGGCACCCTAATGCCAGCCACGCGGCGCCCGGCTTGAGGGGGTGAACGTGGCGCCGAGGGTAGTAGAAGATGGTCCCCTCGGGAAAGACCGTCAGGGGCTCCCCCCCGAGGAGTACGTCCTGGCAGTGACGCATGAGCGCCGGCGTGGGACGTTGCGTATCGAGTGAGAACGCGCCGAGGTGCCGCATCACCCAACCCTGCGGCCACACGAACTCGTCGTGGCTCACCACGTGCCGGAGCAACCGCCGTGTCAGGCACTGAAGCACGATCGCGTCCCACCGCGATCGGTGCGTCGGCACGAAAATCACCGGCCCCGTCGCCGGTACGCGCTCGGGATGGATGACGCGGACCCGTAGGTAGGTCCTCACCAGGAGCCAGTGGATCGGCCTGACCAACGCGACAAACCAGGCGGAAACGTGGCAACGCCCCGGCCGAGACCGGTCAGGGTCCGCGCGGCGTTGGTCCCGATCCCGCGGGTGGGCCCCGTCAGACGCTAACGGCAGATCCGGCACGACACGAGTCCACTGGACATCGGGCGACTCCGCGTTCCTCTTCGTGGGATGCATGCGATTTACGATATTGATTCATATCGTGCATTGCATGCCCCCCACAACGCGGCGCGGACGCGGTGGACACCGCTCTCCTCTTTGTCGAACCCCCATCGTACATATTATTACGAAATCCGTCACGGAATGATATTTGGTTTCTTTCTCGGACATCCGCGGGGGCGCAGCGAGGAACCCGGACCGGGCCGCGCGGTTCGATGGCGCCCCGGGCATCCGTTGGTCGCCAGCACGGCCAGCACCGACCGATCTCAGCGCATCCCAAAGGCCCCGGGCATCCGCGCGCCCCGAGGGCCAAAACCCAGGTCCGGCCAGTTCGGCTCGGCGACGACCGGGCTGGACCGGGGAACGAACGGAAGGAACTCCTCGTCCGCCAGGCGAACGTCGCGGTTCGTGAAGCGCGAGGCCTTACGTACCTTGAGGGTGCGAAGGAAGCCGAGGAGCGTGGCCTTCTCGGTCGCCGGGAGCGCGGCGTAACGGGCGGCGGAGGACTGCGCTTCGCCGCCGTGGAAGCCGATCGCCTCCGCCAACGTCCCAGCGCGGCCGTCGTGGAGGTAGGGGGCGGAGTCGGCCACCCCCCAGAGGGGCGGGGTGCGCCAGTCGGGCGACTTCGGCACGCCGGGCGAGCTCTCCTCTTCCTGGCCGTAGTAAACGCCCGAGTCGGATAGCCCGAACCCCATGTCGTGGATGAGCAAGTCGCTGTAGATCCCCTCCACGCCACCGAGGTCCGGGCGGTGGCAGTCCGCGCAGCCGGTCCGCGCGAAGAGCGCCCGGCCCCGCGTCGAGAACGGCGACGGCTGCTCTTCAGGCGAGGGGAGCGACCCGACGTACGCGACGAGTGCGCTGCACTCGTCGGTCGACATATCCAGGCCCTGCCGGTCGCGTTCGCCGTAGCCTAGCGGGTCAGCCGCCTGGTGGTGGTTCGGCACCTCCAGACCCATCTCGTTCGCACAGGCGGTCAGGACGAACTCTTCGAGCCCCGGCACCTGCGCTTTCCATCCGAACCGGCCGATCCGTCCCCCTTTCAAGCGGCTGACGCGGCCATGGACCTCGTGACCGGCCTGCCGCTTCTCCTCGGCCTCGATCGCGGCGCCTGGAATCGCGTCGATCAGCCCGGCCCCGAACAGAGCGGGCGTATTGCGGCCGGAAACGACCAGGCGGAAGTCGGGCGGCGGCGGCGGTTCAGGTGGCGGTGTCGTCCCAACCTGCGGAGGACGGAGCATCCCCGAGAACGACCCCGAGCGATCCGGCGGCTGCGTGCGCGGGGTGAGCGCATCCTTGGCAAAATCGCGCCAGGCCTGGTAGCTGGGCGCGAGGCCGAAGCGGTGGAGCACGATGCTCCCTGACTGCGCAAATCCCGGGTGGATGGCGATCAGGGGAGAGCGGTCGAGCAGCCTGGTCTTGGCGTTATCGAGGTTGGCTCCGCCTCTGGTCCGCGCGGGGACCGCGGAAAGCAGCTCGACGTTCACCTGGTTCGTGCCACCCCCTCCCGGCCCGGCAAGACCGTGGCAGGCGACGCACGACCGCGCGTTGAACACGGGACCGAGCCCGTCGCCCCCGCGCGCCCGCGGATCCTCCGGCGCCCAGGTCCGCAGGAAGAGGCGTTCGCCCCCGGTCGCTGCCCATTCATCGGCGGACTTTTTCACCCTCGTGCGAGGACGACCGCCCTCCGCGTCCGCAGCAAAGGGAGACATGAGAGTTGCGAGCAGTACGAACCATCGCGGAGCTGTCGTGCGCATAACGGAGCCTCCGACCGCGCCCCACGCCGCCGCGCGGAGCCGGTATGCCCATTGCCGTTCGTTAGCGTGCGTGAGATGCTGGCCGACCCGGCCCTCGCACGGTGCGGGAGAGAGGATTGCCCCCACTTGTACGACGTCCCGCGTTTCACCCCTATTCGATCGGAATCAACCCCGTAGGACGGAGCACGACTGCGCTCTCGCCCAGCGCGTCTTTCTCATCGGATCTTCACGTGCCTCGAAAACGGCTGGTCGCTATGGTTGGACGCGATTTCCGAGCTCGATGACCGCGCAAGGCGACCGAACGCAGTCGAAGGGGTCGTCTGGAGCCGGGTTGATCGAACCCGCGGAGAGAGCTAGCGTCGACGAAGCGCTTCGCCCCGGCCCTCGCGAGCCTTGTAGCCGCCAGGTAAACCGCGCGAGGAACCGCCAACCGAGGTGAGATTCATGGGAAACTGGCTCTACCGCTTCTTGTTCGGTAATCCGTTGCGCACCCTGCGAACGGTCTTGCTTCTCATCGGCGCTGCTCACGTCCTCTATTTCATCGTGATCCCCCACCTGCTCGCCCGGCGCAAGATCCGCAGCCCGCGGGTACGCCGGTACCTGGAATGGGTGGTCGCCACGCCCTCGCTCCTGGGTGACGCCCTCCGGGCCGAGGCGCGCCACGACTTGATGCGGCTTGCCCACATGGAGGGCCGGCACGAGCAGGTCGTGGCGCAGGGACTTGCGATCGTACGGCACGCGATCGTTCCTGCCGGGATGAAGGCCGAGGTCCGAGGCCGGCTGGCCGACGCCCTCGAGGGCCTGGGCCGGGTCGACGAGGCTCAGGAGCAGCGACGGCTGGCCGTCGCGGACCTGAAGGCGGCCGACAAGACCGCGAGCTGGTACGTCAACCGTGGCCGCCAGCTCGCCGCCGAGCGCGATTTCGCCAGCGCGTGCCGCGCCTACGAGCTCGGCCTGGAGGTCGCGCCGGAGGGACCCAACGACGCCCGCGCCTTGCTCACACTCCACCTGGCGAACGCCCTGTTCATGGCGGGCCGGGTCGAGGAGTCGGCCCAGCGCGCCGAGGAAGCAACCGGGCTCGTCCATGACCGCGAGCGCCTCCTCGCCGCACATCGCCAGGCCGGTGCTTCGTATGGCACGCTCGGCCGCCTCGAAGAGGCGGAGTCGCACCGCCGGCGCGCCGTCGAGCTGGCCGAGGCCATGGGCGACCCTGACAAGCTGGCGGACGGCCTGGCCGACCTGGCCGAGCTCCAGCGCAAGCGAGGGCGGCTGTCCGAGGCCCTCGCCGCTTGCGAACGGGCCGCCGCGATCAAGCCCACGCGCCACGTCGAGGGCGTGCGCTACGAGATTTTGCGCTCGTGGGGCCGGTTCGACGAGGCGTTCGCCACCAACCTGCGCGCGAGCCGGACCGACCCCAACCCCACCCCGCGCGCCGAGCAGATGATGCAGGGGATCTATGCGTACGGCCGGGCATTTCTTCGCATGGAGCAACGTCGCCTCGAAGAAGTCCCGGCCTTGATCGAAGCGGCCGGGGCGGGCGTCCGGGGCGACGCGAAACTGACCGTCTGGTGCGACGCGGCCGGGACCCGCTTCGCCGCCCTCCAAGACCGCCGCGAGGAAGCACTCCGGGGACTCGATCGCGTCGAACGCCGGCTCGAAGACTTCGCCCAGGACCGGAACACCTGCGCCGTGATCCTCAGCAACCTCGGCCGCGCGGCATTGACCCTTGGCGAGTACGACCGGGCCCTCGGCTACTGGGAGCAGTACCTCGGCCTCCCCCCGACGCCCGTCGACCTGCCGATTGCCTATTACCACCTGGGGGAAGCCCTGCGCGGCCTGGGGGACGAGACCGCCGCCCGCGCCCGCTATCGAGAGGCGGTCGCCACCGGCCTCGACACGTACTACGTCCAGCTTGCCGAAGCGCGGCTCAGGACCGCGCTCGGATGAGAAGCGAGTTAATGTCATCGGCGCTGAGCTGAGAGTGGTCTGCGGCCCGGCGCTGTACGTCTTTCACGGAGCCCCCCCGGCCCCTCTTCGTAAAGGGGGCTGGGGGGGATACGAACCACGAAGCAGGCCTGCTGATGTGCAACACGACTGCAGGCCGCCCCTTCTCGTGCGGAGAGGGTCTGGACGCATCGACCTGCGCCCGGAAACCCGTGCCTGCCGCTCAATACGAATCGCTGGAGACAACTTCGCCGCCGCCGATCGAGCCGAGGGCCCGCCAGGTCTGCCAACTGATCGAGCTCTTGATGAACCGGACACTGCCGTCGCCGAAGAGTGCGTTGACGCCGCCGGGGTGATAGCTGCGGGCCGTGATCGCCGCGTAGGTCGGGCCGCCGTCGTCTTCGTCTTCGGACGACATGTCGGAGTCGAGCGCGGAGGCTCCCGCGGGGGCCAGGGTGTTGGGGGGCAGGGCCGTGGTCATGCCGTCGTAGAAGGAGTTGCCGTTGGCCCAGTGCGTATGGCCCCCGCCGGGAGTGCCTGCGGCGACCTTGCACGACGTCGGCGCGGCCGCCACGCTGGCGAGCACGGTCGCCGGCGTGGGGATCGCGGACGGGCTGGATGGGCCAGGCGCCGGTACGCTGCCGCAATCGTGGTACGCCGGGGTGTACGCCTTCACCTCGGCGCCGAGGAGCGATTGGCTCAGGCCGTCGGTGAAGGCGGCGAAGGGGCGGCTCATGTTGGTCCCGAAGGCGCTCCGGTTCGGCATGCCCCCGGGGCCCCCGAACGTGTACCAATCGCCCTCGCACCAGCCGTAATTTGAGACCCCGTAGACGCTTACCGCGCCGGCGCTGCTGGTGCTCGTGATCGGCTGCGGGTTGACTTCACTCGGGCAGATCAACACCTTGAGCGACTGCGCGACAACCGTGGCGTTGTCGGCCGCGCTGACTTTCAAGGTGTAGTTAATGGCGTTGTACGCCGCCGACTGCTCCAAGAAGGGGAGGACCCTCGACGTCGCGCCCCACGACGACTTCCAGCTCACGGTCGTCCCCAGAAAGGTGAGGACCATCTGGGGCGGCAAGGAATTGAACGTGGATTCGTAGTTGTGCATACCGAGGCCGAGCTGCTTCAGGTTGTTGACGCATTGCATGCGCCGGGCCGCCTCGCGTGCGGCCTGCACGGCGGGCAACAGCAGGGCGATCAAGACCGCAATGATGGCGATGACCACCAACAGCTCGATCAGCGTAAAACCGCGGCGGAAAACGGGGCGCTGCATGGAGCAATCTCCTGTGGAGGACTGTTCGCGCGGGTAGGACCGAGTCAGCGCCGGCGCGCTTGGCCGGCGCTGGAGGAGGACGCGCCGCCGGGGGTTGGTCCCGCCGCCGCCCGAACTACGAGCGACGGCTTCCCCCGGCGGCGCGCCGCCTCGCCCGTTGCCGGGCGAGGTCTCGTGAAGAACCAGGACCGTGCGGCCGATCGGTCGAACGCTTCGGCCGCGGAGTCCGCTTTTCCCAGCCGAGGGGAAAACGCGCGCCGGCCGGCTCGTGGCCCCGCGCAACATCGATAGGCCGGGAAAGGGCGTGACCCTGGACACGGAACGTTCCCTGGGCGGGAAGGCGTCCGGGCTGACGGGACCAGGGTCAGACCAGACAAGGCGGGTGAAACTGAGATTCAATCTCAATTCGGTCTTAGATTAATCACGCGAGGTCTCCACCGTCAAGGGGTCGGCGGAAAAAACTCAGAGATGCTCGCTCGTTGGTGGAACGGCCCTGAGCATGGTAGGCACCCAGGTTGCGGCTTCGGGGCATGCCCTGGTAAGCAAGCATTCGGTCGACCTGGTCCGGGTTCGCGACTTGACATGCACTCATGGGCCAGCCAGAATGATTCTCCGGAGAACCAAAAAGGCGGACTCTGGGAGTTCTGTAGCGACCCTGTCGATCCCCCCGGCGACGCAACTTCAGAGGTGCATCAATGAGGCGGAACGACTGGATCGACTGTGGAGTCAGTGCGCGCCGAGGGCGCAGAGTATCGCGGGCGTTTCGGCCCGAGTGGAGCGTCAAGGGGCTGGAACACCGGCTGCTGCCGGCCGTCACCCTGACGCTCAGCCCGCTGACTTTGCCCAACGACACCCTTGGCCACGCCTATAACGAGACGATCACGGCCTCCGGCGGCACCGGAGGTTACACCTACGCTATCACCACGGGGACATTGCCCGCCGGCTTGACCCTCGATCCGACGTCCGGCGCCATCACGGGCACGCCAACCGCCGCCGGCGCGTCCCCGTTCACCGTCACGGCAACGGATAGCAGCAGCGACACCGGCAGCCAGTCCTACTCGGTGACGATCAACCCCGCGCTCACGTTCACGACCACCACCCTGCCGGCCACGACGGTGGGCGCTGCGTACAATCAGACGCTCGTGACGGCCGGAGGCACCGGCACTCCCACATTCGCGGTGACCACCGGCGCCCTGCCTGCGGGCGAGTCCCTCTCCACCGCCGGCGTGATCACGGGCACGCCAACCGCCGCGGGCACCTCGAACTTCACCATTACCGCCACCGACACCGTGGGCGCCACCGCCAGCCAGGCCTTCACCGAGACAGTCAATCCGGCCATCACCTTCACCACCACCACACTGCCGGACGCCACCGTCGGCACGGCCTACAGCCAGCAGATCACCGCGACGGGGGGCTCCGGAACGCTCACCTACGCCGTGACCACCGGCACTTTGCCCGCAGGTTTGTCGCTCTCGACGGCCGGCCTGCTCTCCGGCACCCCGACCGCCACAGGCGCGTCCAGCTTCACCGTCACCGCCACCGACACGGTAGGCGCCTCCACCAGCCAGGCCCTTTCGCTGACGGTCGACGCGGCCATTACGTTCACCACCACCAGCTTGCCCGACGCCACGATCAATACGGCCTACAGC
>JARLIH010000010.1 GCA_031291845.1 Isosphaeraceae bacterium
ACGAGCGCTGCCAGAAGCGCTTAGCGGCCGCGTCCGCGTCGGCCTGCGTCGCGTCCAGGCGGTCCGCCGTCGCGAGATACGGGGCGTCGGCCGCCGGGTCGAGCGGAATGTCCGCGCGGACGTTCGATCGGTTGAACGACTCGGTGGTCGGCCAGATCGCCTTGCTGCCGAAGCCCAGCGCCTCCCGCTGGTAGGGCGTCAGGCTGCTCGCCGCCCCGTTGCCCGAGAAGACCGTGACGATCGTGACGTTCTGTCCCAGCTCGCGGAGGCTGGCGATGAGCCCGCCGCAGGACAGCGCGACGTCATCGGGGTGGGGGGCGACGAAGACGTGGGTCATGGCCCGGGAGTGTACGTCCATCCACCTGACGCTGTCCGGTGCCCGTCCCCGCAACCGTGGACCCGGCCTGATCGACAAGGCCCGGGTGGAGAGTCAGGCGGAGACGCGCCGGGCACACCCGTGTTCGCTCGATCCTTCATACCGGTGCGCGCGAACACCGCTGGGATGGGAATTCTGCCGGTGGTGTGCTAGTACTTTGCTCCCACACCCCGCGGACACGTCGAGTCGCCAATGGCATCGACGGCCACGGGCCAGGGAGAAGGAGACCGTGCCCATGATCGAGATCATCTCGGATTGGCTGACCCGGCGCGAGGAAGGCCAGGGGCTCGCGGAGTATGCACTTATCCTCGCTCTGATCGCAGTTGTGGCCATCGTGGCGCTGCTCTTCCTCGGCGGCACGGTCAGCTCGGTCCTGAGCGACGTCGGCAACTCGATCTAGCGAGTGGACGACCCTGGGCAAGGAGAGCCGGCTCGTGGAGCCGGCTCTCCCCATACTCGACGGCGCGGCTCGCGACTAGCGGAGCAACCCGAACAGAAGGTTTGAGCCGGAACCGAGGAGCCCGATTCCAACGAGCAGCGCCGCTGACGGAAGTGCAAGGGTCGGGAAGCGCCGCGCGACGCGGAAGAGAGCCAGCAGCATGATAGAGATTGCGGCCACCTTCAGCGCAGCCGGCCCCAGAGGACCAGCCGACAGGTAGAGCGTGCGCGCCAGCGGGTTGCTTTCGGCGCCAATGCCGACGCGCGAAACGGCCGGCACGAATGTCACCAGGTCCAGGAGCTGAGTGACCGCGACGACGACGAACATCGCGGGGTACCTGTTCGGCATGATGCGAAGCACTCGTCGCTCCCTGGCATGGGGTCGTTGACCCGTTGACAGGAAGCATCGGGTCCGTCGGCTCCAGCGGTCCATAGGACGTCGGTCCTGCCAGGCCCCACTCGAGTACCGGCTGGGTCGATGGGACGCGGACCAGATGGGCGCTCGTCTAGGGCAAGCCGGCTCGCGCCTACTCCCAGCCGGCTGTGCCGCGAAGTGGGACGAAGACGCACGGCCCGTGCTTCGACGTGTCAAGCGCCGCGCCCCGGCGCTCGACGAGCAGCAGCTCCTGCTTCCGCCGGCCGCCGACCGGGATGACCAGCCGCCCGCCATCGGCCAGCTGCTCCGCCAGCGCATCGGGACGGTCGGCGAAGCGGTGGCCACGATAATCCGCGACCGCGGCGCCTTAACGGGCCTACGTAGTGGTGACTTGTGGCACTTCCGAGAGGTTGGCTGCAATGTTGGGCCGCTACTTTTCCCGCCTTGCGACTGACGCGCGCGGCCCAACCACGGTGCACGAAAGCCAAGTCTGCAATCGACAATCGATGAGGGAACGAGAAGGCATGCGCCCAAGCGTGAACCGGCGCCACTCGATGGCTGGACGCAGCGCGAGCGCCTGTAGTCGAGGACAGTCGCTCGTCGAGTTCGCCCTCGTGTTCCCGATCCTCATCGTCCTGCTCTTGGGCACGATCGAGTTCGCGTTCATCTTCAACGCGGTCCTGAGCGCAAACTACGCGACCCGCGATGCCTCGCTGATCGGTGCCGAGGCCGGCTCAAATCCAGGAGCCGACTGCGTGATCATCGCCCAGGTCCTCGCCGACATGAAGGCGCCGGTGGACAGTTCCAACGTCACCCAGATCATCATCTACCGGGCCAATCTTGGGGGCGGTCCCATCACGGGAAGCTACACCACGTCGGGCAACGTCTGGAACCGGACGGGCACGACCGATTGCAGCGCCTACGGTGGATCGGCCACCCTGCCGTACACGCGGTCGACCAACAACTACCCGGAGGGCTTGCCCAATCTCGTGAGCGGCGTGGGCGGCCGGTGCACCTACCTGAACGGCTGTCCGAACAACACACTTCGGACACGTGACACCGTCGGCGTCCAGATCACCTACGCCTATAGCTGGCACACGCCGCTCCGCAACTTCGTCGACCTAGTCGGCAGCGGCATCACCGTGGTCCGCTCCAACGAGATGCGGGTGGAGCCGATCCTGTGACCGGCAAGCGCGGAATCCGGGGCATCTCGCTCGTCCGGCGACGGACGGGCGAGCGCGGCCAGAGCCTGGTCGAGTTCTCGATGCTGGTCCCGCTCTTTCTCATCCTGCTCCTCGGGATGCTTGAGTTCGGCATCGCCTTCAACCACCAGCTGACGCTCGGCTACGCAACCCGCGAGGGCGCCCGTATCGGGGCCGACCTGGTCAACGGCGGCGGCCCGCTGGGCT
>JARLIH010000126.1 GCA_031291845.1 Isosphaeraceae bacterium
ACTGGTCGAGATGCCCGCGACCAGCGCGATCAGCGAAGGATCTGAGCACGAGCCGAACAACGCGCCCGCACAGGCCAACCGGCTCGCGCTCCCCGCACGCGCGACCGGTGCCATCGACGGCGGCGCAGGGGGCCAGGCCGATTCCGACTTCTTCCAGTTCGCGGCCAAGGCCGGCGAGCAGTGGGTCTTCGAGGTGAACGCGGCCCGCGCTCAGTCGAAGCTCGACTCGTTCCTCGAGGTCCTCGACGCCCACGGCCAGCGCGTCCCTCGCGTGCTGTTGCAGGCCGTGCGCGACTCGTACTTCACGTTCCGCGGCAAGAATGACAGCGAGACCGACGATTTTCGCGTCTTCAACTGGGAAGAGATGCATATTAATGACTACCTCTACGCCAACGGCGAGGTCGTGAAGTTCTGGCTCTTCCCGCGCGGGCCGGATTCCGGATTCGTCGCCTACCCGGGCCAGGGGAATCGTTGGGGTTATTTCGACACTACGCCGCTAGCCCACGCGCTGGGCGAGCCGTGCTACATCGTGCAGCCCCACCCGCCTGGGACGAAGCTCGTCGCGAACGGGCTGCCGGTCTTCTCGCTCTACTACGAGAACGACGACGACGCGCACCGCGAGCTCGGCAAGGACTCGCGCCTGTTCTTCACCACGCCGGCGGACGGCGAGTACCTGGTCAAGATCAAGGACGTGCGCGGGCTCCAGGGTCCCGACTTCCGCTACACACTGACGGTCCGCGAGCGTCGGCCCGACTTCAGGGTCACGCTCGGCGGGACGAATCCCGTCGTGGGAGCAGGGAGTGCCAAGGAGTTCAAGGTCTCAGCGGAGCGGATCGACGGGTTCGACGGCCCGATCCGCGTCGACATCGCCAGCGTCCCCCCCGGCTTTCGGGTCACGAGCCCACTGGTCATCGAGGCCGGCCAGCTCGACGCGCTCGGCGTGATCGTGGCCGATGCCAACGCGGCAAAGCCGGCTGAGGCCGCAGCCAAGGCAAGCACGGTGAGCGCGACGGCCCTCATCGGCCAGCGCGAGGTGACGCACACGGTCAACAACCTCGGGAACATCCAGCTCGCCCCGACCCCGAAGCTGCGCGTGACGATCGGCCCCGCCCAGGGGGGCCCGCAACCACTCAAGCCGTCGGGAGACGAACCGTTGGAGTTCGCGATCGAGCCGGGTCAGACGATCACCCTGGCCGTGAAGGTCGAGCGCAACAACTTCAACGGCCAGGCGCCGTTCGGCAAGGAGGGATCCGGGCGTAACTTGCCGTTTGGGGTGATCGTCGACAACCTCGGGCTGAACGGTCTCCTCGTCCTTGAGAACCAGCAGGAGCGGACCTTCTTCATCACCGCCGATCCGAGCACTCCCGAGCAAGTCCGGCCCTTTCACTTGACGACGACCGCGGAGGGGGGCCAGTCGAGCCCGCCCGTGCTGCTGCGCGTGAAGAAGGCCCGCCTCGAAGCGGCCGCGTCAACGACGGGCGGGCGCTGATCGGGGCACGCCGCCAACGCGGCGCACGTGGCGAAGATCACAGGACGGCTCGCTCGGCCGTTCCGATCCGCGTGCATCGCTCCCGGTTCGCCCCGATCGATGTGATGGGAAACGACGCCGAGACTTCCGTCCCGCCGCCGGCCTTCGAGCGGATAATGATGAGGCCGCCGAGCAGCTTGACTCGCTCGCGCATTCCAATCAGGCCGAGACTCGCTCCATACTCGGCACGAGCCAGAGCGGTATCGACGTCGAACCCAATTCCGTCGTCTTTGACAACGATGGAAAGCTCGTCCTCCTCATGGTAGAGCTCGACGCAGACTTTGTTGGCGGCGGCGTAGCGGACGCAATTGGTCAGAGCTTCCTGAACCACGCGGAAGCAGGCCGTTTCGAGATCGGTGTCGAGGCGGAAATCGAGGTTTTTCGCGACCGGCAAAAAGCTCGCCTTGAAACCCGCGGCCCGCGCCTGCCCGTCGAGCAGGGAGCGAATGGCGGCGACCAGGCCCAGGTCGTCAAGGTGCGAGGGGCGCAGCGCGAGCGAAATGTCCCGGATCTGCTTGAGCGTTTGACCCGCGATTTCGATGCTCTCGTCCAAGGCAAGACGCGTCGGCTCCCCTTCGCCGAGCCGTCGACTAGCGCCCTGGAGCTGGAGCGTGAGCGCAGTGAGATTCTGGCCGGCCTGGTCGTGAAGCTCACGAGAAATTCGCCGGCGCTCTTCTTCTTCGGCGTGGATGAGCCTGCGTGAGAGCGACTCCAGACGTGAATTGGCGGCCTTGACCTCCTCGAAGAGCATTGCCTGCCGCAGGGCGATTGCCATCTGATCGGCGACTTCTTTCACAATCGTGATATCCTCGCTCGTGAATGCCCCGGGCCTGTTTGCGCCGAGGTTCAGAGCCCCGATCAATTCACCGCGGTCCAGCAACGGCAGGCGGATGTACGACTGCAACCCTCTTTTCATCAGCTCGTCGTGCATGGGGAAAGGGCTTGGCTGGTCCTGCACGTCCTCCACAACGATGACGCCGTCGCGCCGCAGAAGCTCGAGGTCGGACGAGATCACAGCATTGAGCGGAACGCGTATTCCGACCGGAAGCACATCGGCGGAGGCCCCGACGCTGGCGATGATGTTGATCTCCGCCATCTCGAATTCAACCGCGATGACACTCGCGGCCCAGTAGGACACCAGGGGCGCGAGGTGGGTCAGGCCCACCCGCGCGATCTCCCCTGGAGAGCTCGCGCCGAGTATCGCCTGGTCGATATCATGGAAGATTTCGAGCCTCTGGGCATACTGACTGAGTTCCTCCTCCGCCCGCTTCCTCTCGGTAATATCCTGGCTGATACCCACCATCCGTACAGGAACGCCCGCTTCGTTGTGAAAATATCGGCCAAAGCCCGCGACCCAGCGAATGCCTCCATCGGGCTGAATAACACGATGCTCGCAGTTGGTAAACTGGCCTGTCTCACGAGCGGACTCGTCGGCTTCCAGCACGCGGCCGAGATCGTCGGGGTGGATCTGCGCGAGTGAGCTCTCGAACGATCCACGGAACGTGCCGGGCTCGAGTCCGAAAAGCTCTTCCTGCCGCGCCGACCAGACGATCTTGCCGTTGATCATGTCGACGTCCCACGTGCCCAGGTTGGCCGACTGCGTGGCGAGCGAGAGGCGGTCCTCGCTCTCGCGCAGGGCTTTTTCGGCGGCCTTCCGTTCGGTGATGTCATGAATCGACAGAAAGGCCAGGAGCTGGTCGTCCGGATCCCGAATGACCATGCCACCATAGCTCATGATCCGAGTCCACCCGTTCGGAATGCTGCGAATGCACAATTCCAGGTCGCGGAGACGTTCTCCGCGCAAGACCCGAGCCATCGGCCAATCGTCGGGGCTCAGAACCTCGCCTCGCAACGTCGAGAGCTCGAATAGATCGACGTACTCCGCGATTTCGGCGCGGCATTCAGCGACGTCGGCGTAGCCGTGTATCGCCAGGGCGGCATGGTTCCAGTGCAAAATTCGACCATCCGACTGGGCGACGACAATGCCCAGCTCGAGGTTCTCGACGACGGCCCAGAGCTGGGCCCGACTCTGGTCGAGCGCCCTCTCGGCGGTCTGTCGCTCCGTGACGTCGATACCGAGGGCCATGATGACGTCGACGTTGGCCGCCCGGTCATGCCGGGTGACGGAGTTCCACGAGATGGTCCGTTTCTCGCCGGACTGCGTAGTGAGAGTCATTTCGTGATCGCGAAGCTTTCTGAAGTTATCCTGCTGCAAGAACCGCTCGACTTGACGGTACTCATCGCCCGGATAGAAGGTCCGCCACCAGTTCTTGCCGACGATTTCTGCGCTGGTATAGCCGGTGATCGCCTCGCCCTCTCGGTTCAGGAAGCGTGTCGTTCCGTCGACGGCAACGCCACAAATGATGGCCGGCGAGCCATCGATGATTCCGGCCGAGAAGTCGCGCTCGGCCTGCAGCGCCTGCTCCGCACGCACTCGCTCCGTGATGTCGATTGCAACCCCGGCCAACAGCCGGTCGGACCCACCGCTCGAGAGCAAGAACCTATAAACCAAGAATTGCGCTTCCGAACCGTCGGGACGAAGTGCTTTCTCGATCGTCTCGAGAGTCTCACCGTTCTCGAACACCTGGCGATTATTCCGTGAGTACGATTCCGTAACTTCAGGAGGAAAAACGTCCGCGATACGCTTGCCTTCCATCGCGCGAGTCTGCACGTCGAACATTCGATAATACGTCGGACTGACGTAGCAGATTGTTCCGCTCTCATCGACGATCCACGCTGCCGTTGGGCTATTCGCCATGAACAGGTGGAACCGCTCTTCACTCTCGCGCAGCTTCTGCTCGGCTCGCTTTTGCGCCGTGATATCCTGGCACGTTCCTACCAACCGGATCGGCTTCCCTTCCAGGTCAACGACGAGCTCACCCCATTCCCTAACGACACGCTCCTGGCCGTCGAGGCACGTGATGCGGTGCTCCAGTTCGTACGGAGCGTGCTCGGCGAGCGACTGCGAGACCGCGCGCCGAATCGCAGCGCGATCGTCCGGGTGCACGGCACCAAAGAACAGCGCGTTCGTGACCTCGACCGCGCCTGGCTCGTAGCCAAAGATGCGGTAGCACTCGTCGGACCAGCGCAGCGGGTTCATGTCGAGGTTGAGGAGGTCACCCAGGTCGAGCTCCCAGCTCCCGACATGCGCCATGGCCTGGGATTGTGCAAGGAACCGCCGGCCATCACGAAGTTGCTCTTCCGTCATTTTACGGTCAGTCACGTCCCAATGCGAAACGACGACCCGCCGGGGACCGTCGCCGAGAAACGGATGGACGTTCCCGATGAACCAGCGCAATTCGGTCGGCGATTGGCAACAGTACTCCATCGCAAACGCGTTTTGACGACCTTCGAGCACAGCGCGAATTCCTGCCGTGAATCGACCGGCGCTCGATGTCCCGCCGGCCGAGTCGCAAACGGCGAAGTAATTCGCGCCTTCGGCAAAGCCGTCACGCACCCCGTTCTTTTCGCCGATCTCTCGCCAGGCCCGGTTCACCGTGAGAATTTTGCCGTCCTCTTCCAGAACGGCGATGTTGGCCGCGAGCGAATCGAGCACGGAAAGCGCGAGCCGCTCCGACTCACGCTTTGCCGCTTCGAGGTTCCTGAACTCGGTAACATCGGTCACAAAGCCGTGCCACTGAGTGCCGCCATCGGACTCGCGAGTCGGCTGCGACCAGATCTCGATGCAGCGTTCCCCTTTCCACAGGTGGCGGTAGCGGAAGCTGCTATGAAACGGCGAGAGAGACCGGGTTGATTCCTGCACACATTCAAAAAAATGAGTATAGTCTTCATGATGAATACGTTTTTCCATGTGCGAAGAGCTTTCGGCCAGCACTTCTCGAGAGAACCCGAATAGACCTTCAATCGCCGGCGAGGCGTAGGAGATCCGTCGACTAGAATCGGGACTTACCAAGTAAGAGCAGATCACACCCGGCACGCTCGCGGCCACCTTGGCAAACTGCTCCTGAAGCGCATATCCTCTGCGCATCTCCGCTTCCGCATGTTTCCGCGCTGAGATGTCGCGAGCGACCTTCGAGGCCCCGATGATCCGGTCCGTCCCGTCGCGGATCGGCGACGTCGTCAAGGAGACGTCGATTGCTCGGCCGTCCTTGGTGCAGCGCACCGACTCGAAATGCACGACCTGCTCTCCCCGGCAAATCTTCCCGAGAATGCTCTTCTCCTCGTCTTTGCGATCCGCCGGGATCAGCCTGTCGATCGGACCGCCGATCATCTCCTCGGCGGAATAGCCGAAGATTGTCTCTGCGCCACGGTTCCACGAGGTGATGCGGCCGTGGACGTCCATGCCGATGATCGCGTCGTCAGAAGATTCGACGATCGCCGCAAGCCGGGCGTTCGCTTCCTGCGCCTGCTTTCGCTCGGTGATTTCCCGAGATACGACGACGACGCCGTTCAGGCCTGGACCATGACCCTCAATGGGGGCCACGTTGAACTCGAATCGCTGCGGCCCCATCGCGCCATCGAAATCGGACTCGCCCGTCCGCGGCTCATTCCAGAGGAGGACCGATTCGCGCAAGGCGTCGAACGGCACCATGACCTCCGGACTGAGGCCCAGCTCGCGCCAGGTCCGTCGGATCATCTCCTCGGGTTTCCGGCCGAGGACTCGGGCAGCCCCCTCGCTCACGTACAGGTAGCGTCCTTGGCGATCGAGGACATAGATGTGGTCGACCGAGGCCCTCAGGATGGCCGAAAACGTCTCCGCCGGGATGTTCGCCCTTCGTCGGAGCCTCTGAAGTGAGCCGACCAGCCCGCTGATCGTGATGCCGACCACCGCAAACAAGGCGTCTCGCAGAACGTGCCCCGAGGATTGGTTCGTGCCGGTGCATGCGAGAACGCCCAATGCCGTCGTCAACAGCCCCGGGCCGAACCCACCTAACCCCGCACTGCCCAGAATCAACAGCACCCAGATCAGCACGAGCGTTCCCGGCGTCTCCGCGACCCCGGGGATGACGTACACCAAGGCCCCGGTAGCGAGGCAGAGGAGGGCCAAACCATAGCGTGCCAAGACACCGCCGACACCGCGAAGCCGTCGAAACGGTAGTGCGCCTCCGTACGTCATGACCCGTTACTCCTCGTGGTGCGACTTATGTTTGCGGCGGGATTGTCTTCCTCAATATTGTCCGGTTCCGTGAGCCGCTCGGGACCGAGGCCAAGCGGGTACAGGATCGCCGCGCGCAGAATGTCGGCCAACACGGACGAGTCAGCCGCCTTGTAACCAACCGCGTCCGTTTGATCGTGGTTGACGCCCAATCGACGCCGCCGGCCCGGCGGATCAAGACCCTCCGCTCGACCTTCGGCGCCGCACCACAAATCTGACCGCGCGCAGCTCGTCTATTCGTGGGTCGGGCCGACGAGAGTTGACGAGTTGGCATGACGCGAGCCCTCAGGGTGGGGCGATCGATCAGCCGGGCACTGCGCCGGTCGACGACGGATTGTAGCCGGGCCGAGGCCTGCTCTTCTATCCCTTTGTATTCACGCTCAGATCTTCTGCCGAGTGCTTGCGATCGGCGCAGGGCCCACTGTCGCCGCCACGAGAACGGCGTTTCCCACGTCAAATTCAAGCCGTCAGGGCAGCGGTATTGGTGCAACGCGGCCATCGTGCTCCGTCAGCGCCTTGCGCTAACGGTGGGGGCGAACGCCCTCGATCCCGCGCGCCCCTGGGGCGTCCACTGGAACGACGAATCGTCCCGGCCTGTTGCCAACGGCCCGACTCCGTCGACGACCCGGAACGTAAAACGCATCCGTAGCAGATGGCGCTCGGGATCGCGCGGGGCGGTACGCGAATGAAGAAAGCGCGCGTTGTCAAACAGAAGGATCATCCCCGAGGGCAGGAACAGGCGGATCGGCGTCCCGTTAGCGATCGCCCAATCGAGCTCGCCGAGCGCCCACGCCCGCGCCGGCGTCAGGCCGCGCTCGTCGATGATCTCGCGCCGGTAGCGGATCAGGTTGTCGCCGAGCAAGATCGGGAGTGTGCGGTCGGCAACCCCCTTGTCGAACTCCGCCGGCACCCGGAACCGAAAAACGGGCTGGCGCAACACGCGCCGGGTTGCCGCGGACACCCGGCGCAATACGTCCGCCGTCTTCTGGAGCAACAGTTCGCCAGCTCCATAGCAGTCGGCCCGGACCGCATACAGCGCGACCCCCCGCGGGACCGGCTCCTCGAACGAAGCGTCTGTATGGTATGGGAACGCCTTCATCGTCCGCGAACGCGCGGCCCCTTCGCCTGCGTTCGCATCGAACCGGACATGCCAGACGCGCTGGCCGTCCGCGTTGTGGTCTTCGGCCGTCCCGGCCGCGGCCACGAGGCGCCTGATGGCAACACCCTCCGCGTCACCGGGCTCCGACGTTATGAGCACTGCGCCCTCTCGCGCCAGGCAACGCCGCAACGTTTCAGCGTTCGCTTCGGATTCATCGATCGTGGGGATCGCGCACACAGTATCACCTCGCGGTTGTTGGGAGCCAAGGTCCGGCAGTCGTTGCTTACCGATCTCTCATGTCGAGGATCGCTGGGACCTTAAGCGTTCCGGGGCGATACACGAGCTCATCCGGGCGAATATAAATCGCTTCCGCCGCGACCGACCGGTCGTCGAGATCCAGCAGCGCGCGAAGCTCCTCCGCCGCTCGTGCCCGTTCTACGTCCCCGGCCGGGGCCTGGGCGACCAAACGGAAGACGATCCGGTCCGCCCCGGTTTCCGGGTCGAACGCGATCGTGATCTGGTACTGGGCAAAGCGGTCGAGCACCGAGGCAAACTCACGGAGATGGAAGTAGTCGCCGCCGATCGTGAACGAGTCGCTGATGCGCCCGCGCAGCTCCACCAAAAGCTCATCCTCGCCTTCGCTTACCAACCGCCCGACATCTCCCGTGTCGTACCGGAGCAAAGGATGGCGGGTGCGGACCATGTTCGTCACGATCAGACGGCCGAAACCCTCGCCGTCGGGCTCGCCGATTTCCACATGGAGCAACTCGCGGGGAAAGCGGTAGACCGGCGGTTCCGTCACGTCGGCCTGGTATGCGACGATCCCCATCTCGGCCGACCCGTAGACGGCGTCAAACCGGCGGACCCCGAGTGCGTGTTCGAGGAACCGGCGCTTCCCCAAGTGCAGCGCCTCGCCGGCGAAGAGCACCGATTCGAACGCGAAGCGCCGGCCTTGCGCTTCGCACCAGCGTGCGAAGGCCGTCAAGCGTGACGGCATCCCCATGACCATCGTCGCCCCGAACTGCTCGGCGGCCGCCCCCGCCTCGTCGTCCGTCGCGGCCGCGCCGAGGGGCAGCGTCGTGGCGCCACAGCGCTCGGCGAAGTCGTCGAAGATGGACAGCGAACGCAGCAGCCGGCCGCACGAAAACAGGTTCAGGGCAATCGACGCAGCGCCGAGGATCCCCGCCGCTTCGAGCCGCCGCGCGAGCCGCGCCCGCTGCTCCTGATTTTCCCGGATATCCGTGGGAAAATAGAGCGGCCGGCCCGTACTTGTCCCCCCGGTCGGACTGAGGTAGATACTCCGCCGGAAGTCCGGATCGCCCAGCGCCAGCGCAGCGCCGCGGTAGAGCCTCGCCTTGTAAAGGACCGGGCAGTCTTCGAATCGCCGAACGCCTTGAAGATGACCCTCCGCGTAGAAGGGGTGCTCGCGCGCGGCCTCGACGATGCGTTGGAGTGGGTCCATCGGCTAAGCCTCCGTATCGTCGGTTCGGCCCCGCCCCGTGAGGACCACGGGAGCAAGGACCGTCCCCCCCCGCGAGACGTTCACGATCGGCTCACGCGATGCGCGAAAGATCCCGGGCCCGAGCGAGTGTTCTCCGAGACTGGGGAGCAAGCCCACTACGTTCATCGGCACCGTCCGCACCTCGCCGTCCACTTCGGTCAGGATGTCGTACGACCGCTGCTCGACGTACCGCTGGAGCACAAAGTGGGGATGTGCCGAATCGAGCGCGGAGTGCCAGGCGCCGCGAGAGACGTGGCGGCCCATGACGATCCCCTCACCCTTGCCCCGAAGGTTGGGCTTGAGGACCCAGTCCTCGGGATTCGCCCGTGCCCGCCGCACCGGCTCGCCTCCCCGGCCGACAACGTAGGTCGGGATCACGTGTTCGCGGAGTCGTTGCACGTCATCGGCCTCGAGGTAGTCGCACACGATTTCCGACGTCAACGCAGCCAGGAGCCGCTTGTCATGCCCGATAAAGATCGTGCGGACGTCGTTCAGATATCGACCGTTCTCCACCAATGAGAGCAGTGCGCTCCTCGGCAGCGTCTCCATGATCTCTTCCTGGTGCAACTCCAGGACAACGAAGTCCGAGACCTTCTGTTCGCCGCTCCAGCAGTCCGGCGCAACGGCCTCGCACTGCGGCCAAGCATCCATCAAGATCCGCACATCCCACCCTCGCTCCCGCCCCTTCAAGACGACGATTCTTTCCGCGTCTCCGACGGTGTCCCTCAAGACCTGCGGAACTCCCGCCACGGATGGCAAGCTCGCAAAAGAACTCCCGAAATCACGTCCGGACGTCGTTTCTTGGAGGGCCCGATCCAGAAAATGCGTGATCAGAAATCCGTTGAGTGGAAATCTTGCGTTGATCTCACTGACCTCGACGGTCCCGTCGATCGCCGTAACGAAATCGGGACGGAAGGCGTCCAGCTTATACGGCCGTCGATCCGCAACGCGGAGCAGCTCTTCGACTTCCGGCGATAGCAAAACCAGCTCGCGCAGCCGCACATCGCGGGAATAACAATTCACAAGGGCGCAGATCGCCCGCCGGAGCGAGCCGAGCAAGCGCTCCAGGGCGTGCAGTTCTCGCGGTTCTAAGGTCCACGGGTAAGGGTTAAAGCCTTGGGAATACCAGGTAACGTCCGGTGTCCCCGCCCGGAGTGCGTCCCTCAGCGCCTCGCGGTCCCGCCGGAAATCGAGGTCGTTCTTGGGGATAATCTGACAAGCCAAGTCTCGCCCTCCCTCTCTTGGACGCCGCCGAGTCCGCTCCAGTTCTAGCGTATGTCGCGGCTCCTGTGGGGCGTTTGCGAGGCGAGACGCTCTTGAATCGTACGACATCTCGCACGACCCCGCGCCTGCGTTTCAGCAGCGGCTCAAGAAAACCTCTTCCGACGCCCACCTCCTTCTTCCGCCACCTGAAAATGCCGAAAGCCACGACCGAGGGACGGTACGTGTTTAGCGTCCTGCACGACGGAATTCAAAGTGCGGCGCAGCCCCATTCCCGTAGGGGCCGATTTCAAACCCGCCCAGCTATGGCGATCAACATGTCCCCGCCAAGTGAGTGGCGGTTCGGACCAAGGCAAGAGAAGGGAGGTTTTGAAACCCGCCCCTACGCTTTCTCGTTTTGCGCCGGACATGAACGTGGGACGCAGCTTCCGTCTTTTGCCAGGCCCGCGAGCGAAGCTTATCAGCGGAGAGGACAGGACGCCAATTGAACTTTTTATCGCAGGCGTCCGAGGCTGGGAAATTGGATTGCGGCGGCAGGTCGATGACGGTAAGTCGAAGAAAGATTGACGGTTGCCATGCCGTCTTCGCGGAGAAATAGAATACCAGGAACATCCAGCGATACTCAGAAATGACATCGATCTATGCAGGAATGTTCCGCACCACCTCGGTCAACTCGCCGGAATTGATCTCGTAGAAGAAGCCGTAGAGCTTGACGTGCTTCGGCACTGCCGGGCTGGCGCGGAGCAGCTCGACGTCATGTTTGATTGATTCCTCGAAATGCGAAATGGCGAGGCTGTCCCGATCGAACAACTTCGAGATGTCGGCGTGATGATGCTCATGGAACTCGCCGATGAGGATCTCGGGCGTGAAAGCCGTCGCGCCACAGAACGAGTGGTGCACCACAACGACGTTCTGAACTTGGAAGAGATAATCCATCGTCGCCACCGATTGCAGAGCCGAAAGGGCCCGGCCGCCTGCGTTGGACACGGCGAACAGCGTCCGCGTATTGCCGATCCGGTTGCCGGCTTCGTCGAGAACGTTCTCGCCTGGGTAGACCTCATCCCCGAAATAATCGGCGACCGCCTGCGGGATTTCGGAAGCCCGAGGATCAAAGCAGTGGATCACGATGGTCTTCATCGGGATGAGCTTGCTGAATCCCTGGAAATTGGAGCGATCGAACCAGGACTGATCGAACCAGGGTTGCGTCCTGAATTCAAATTGGCTGTAGTTTGTCATTTTTTTCTCCGCATGTCGGCGGTTGACAGAGCCAAATCTGTGTGGCCGGGCCCTTTTGCCCTTGCCGATTATAGCTTTGTCGGGCTGTGGCGCAAATGACAATGTGCCCTCGATTTCTGCCAAATGGTCAGCGCCCGATGCCACGACGCTAACGGCGTGACGATCTCATAGGCCGAGACGAGGATAGCGGGAGGTCAGGGCATTACATCTCTTGGCAAAGCGTCCGCTCACTCGTCGAACGGCGCTCGGTCCAGTACGACCGGCGCGTCCACAATTGCGAGCGGCGACCGATTGTGCGCAATGCGCGAGCAGATGTGGAACCAGTGCGGGTACGGCTGTTTGCAGTCGACCTCCTGGTTGAGCATTTCGTTGAAGGCGCGCTTGAAGTTCAGCCGCGGATACCGTCGAACGACTTCGGCAACGTCCGCCGGGTCCAGTTGCGCCCCGGCCACGCCGGAGACATCATAAGCCAGGCCAAACTGCATCAAGCGGCTGGTATCGCCCCGGAACTGGTTCATGTCCCAAGTGTGCAGCGCGATATTGTCCCAGACTTTCTGGGCTCGGTCTTCCGACACGCCCCGCTCCACGAGGAATGTCCGCGCCGCTCCCGCGCCCTCAATCTCGAAGCGGTGCAGGCCGGGGGCATGGTCGGTCAGGCCGAGATCGTGCAGCACGGCGGAAAGAAACATCAGTTCGCTGTCGACCTGCTGGCCTTCCTGCTGCGCAAAGAGCTCGCCGAACCAGTAGCACCGCATGACGTGGTTGAAGAGCATGTCATTGGACACGGAGCGTGCGAGTTCCTCGGCCTGGCGGACGATGCTGCTGTCCGGAACCTTGATCTCTGTGATCATGAGCATGTCCCGCAAAAAAATGGCCATCCTCATCGTTCGAGTTCAAGTTTCGACCCACAAGCCATTGGCGTCAATGACATTCATACCTCATATTCTGCCAAGCGAACTGCGGTGAGGCAGGTTCGCGTGTTTGCTCGCCGGGAGCTTTGGCGAGCTCTGCTTGACCTCCACGCAGAAAGACGATGAATGCTAGTTAGCGCGACGGGCGGCCGAACCGGCTTCGATAGTCTTGCGGAGAAACGCCATACGCTTTCAGGACGGCCCGGCGCATTCGTTCATCATCACCAAAGCCGGTCCGACGCGCAATCACTTTAATGGGATCCATACTCGATTCGAGAAGAGCAATGGCAGCTTCGATGCGAATCTTCTCGACGGCCCTTGCAGGGCTTTCTCCCGTCTCACGAGGATAAACGCGAGCGAAATTGCGAGGGCTCATCGCCGCCGCACGGGCCAGCGCCGGAACGGACAGGTCTCCATCGAGATTGGTACGAATCCAGTCATGAAGATCGTCAAACCGGCCACGCGCGTCGTGCATCTGCCGTCGCAGTTCGACACTGAACTGCGACTGGCCACCTGGTCGCTTCAAAAAGAGAACCAAGCCTCGTGCCACTTTGAGTGCTGACACGCGGTCTAAGTCTTCCTCAATCATCGCCAACGTCATGTCGATCCCGGCGGAAACACCTGCTGAGGTCCAGACGTGGCCCGATGTGACATAAATTGCGTCGGGCTTGACGATAACTTTCGGGTAATCGCGTTCAAGCCGACCACAGGCTGACCAGTGGGTCGTCGCTTCACGACCGTTCAGAACGCCGAGCTCTGCGAGAATTAACGCCCCCGTGCAAATGGAGCCGAGCCGACGCGGCCGATCAACATACTTAGCCAAGCACGACTTCAGCGACGCAGCCGTACCGAGGACAACTGCCAGGTCGCCGCCAGAAACGAGCAAGGTATCGACCGACGTACGCATCGTCTCGGCTAGCCGTCTGGTCTGCAGAGCAATCCCCGTATCGGTAGCGACAGGACGGCCAGCTTCAGATGCCAGCGTGACGTGATAAGCCGGACGACCATCCTCGAAGCGGGCATCGCAAAAGGCCTGCAGCGGCCCGGTGATGTCCAGAAGCTTGGCTCCCTCGTAGGCGACGATCACCACCTTGCGGGGCATTCGCCCATTCGTTTTGGCAGATTTTGAGGACATGGTGTATTTTGTGCAATCTGCCTCGGCACATCAAGCGCCGATAGTGATCGCCAGCCATCACCGGTCCAACTCCATTGCTCCTACGACAAGACGTGATTGCTAAACGACATTGAGGAGATCAAGTAACGGTGCCAATATTACGCCTCATCAACGCCACCGCAACGTGAATGCAATGCCACTGCAACGTAAGCGGAGGAGGAGGGATTCGAACCCTCGGTACCGCGATGCGGTACACCGGTTTTCGAGACCGGCCCTTTCAACCACTCAGGCACCCCTCCGGGGGTTCCCGGGCAAGTCTAGGGGGACTTGCGTCGGGCTTGGAAAAACTGCGTGAGCACCTCACCACATTCGTCGGCCAGGACGCCCGAAACGACGGCCACGCGGTGATTGAGGCGAGGGTCGTCCGCGAGGCGGTAAAGGCTTCGGCAGCCGCCGGCCTTGGGGTCAGTGGCGCCGTACACGAGGCGCGGTACTCGAGCCTGGACCAGGGCCCCCGCGCACATCATGCACGGCTCGAGCGTCACGTAGAGCGTGCAGCCCTCCAGACGCCACGAGCCCAGGGCCTGACCGGCCAGGGTCAGGGCGAGCCGCTCGGCGTGGGCCGTGGGGTCGAAAAGTGTCTCCTTCCGATTCAAGGCCTGGGCGATGATCCGGTCGCCACGGGCGACCACCGCACCAACCGGAACCTCACCGAGCGTCAGGGCCTCGCGAGCCAGCACCAGGGCCTGGCGCATCATCGCGAGATCGACGTCGCTCATGGGCAGGGCCGGTAGACCGGTCGCCAAGCCTCCCCCAAAGGATTCACCTTAAAAAACCCCGAGACCCGGCCAAAGTCGGCACTGCCGGCCGGCTACCGTCTCCGGACACGACGGATTCTACTCTCCCCCATGGGGTTTTGCAAAGACGTCTCCGACCCGGTCTCAGGGGCGTTTCACCGTCAGTAACGAAGATGAGGGCAGGGTCATGAGATAGTCCGGCGTGAAATGCACCGATCGGCAGGTCCATTTCATCCACCCGACGGCAGCTCCGACAGCCGCCGCACTTCGCCCCCAGCGACAACGGGAGGATCAAGCCAGCGCAGCTTGGGAGTGACGCGCGCGACGTAGCCGCTGACCCGCTCCGGCCGGAAATGGAGAATGTGGTCCAGCATCGTCGCGATGAGTGGGCTTCCGGAGGCTTGGAGACGCCCCATGACGTAGGCATCGTCGCGCAGCAAGTCGTCCTTCTGCAGGACGCCCAGGCGGAATCCCTCGCGCAGCGCCTCGGCAAACTCGTTGTAGATGTACGCCTCGGTCGGACTGGCCCACCAGTCTCGGTTCATCACGGCGAACAGGCCTACGGCCTCGCGGGCGACCGCCGCGTCGGTGAACACGATCGTTCGGTCCACCACCGCCAGATGGTCCAAGAAACGCACGACGGCCCTATGTGTCAGCACGCCGCAGGCCAGGCCGTCGCGGCAAAAATAGTCGAGGCGGTCCGCGCACAGCCAGGGCAGGGGGCGCTCCAGCAGCGGGTAAATCGCGTCGTCGAAGAAGTCCGAAGGCGCAAGTCCCAGGGGCGCCAGGGCCGACACGATGTCTGGGCGCTCCAGAAACTCGTGCTTGAGCTGCTCGTGGTGGTTCTGCTCGTCCGACGAATAGACGAAGTCCACCGCGTGCGAGAACGCCGTATGCGAGATGTCGTGCAAGAGCCCCGCGACCTGCTCGCGGAGGTCGGCCCCCAGCCGGCGCAAGAGCAGGTACACACCGATGCTGTGCTCGTACCGCGTCACCGTCTTGAACGGAAACGCGAACGCCGACGGGCCGGCCTGGCGGATCCCGTTGAGACGCTGAAACGTCGGGCAGGCAATTAGGTCGAGCAGCTTCGGGTCGTCGATCGCGACATCACCGTATACCCGGTCGTTCCAACGCATCTCCACCTCGCAGCCTTCCCCCTTTTTCCGCTTTAAGCATAATCCAAACAAAGCGTTGCGGCAATGCGGATGACGCGGTTTCACCACAGAGCACACAGAGACCGCAAAGAGAAGGACCGAGAAATAAGGGATTTCACGCCCAGAGGTCGCAGGGGACGCAAAGAGAAAGGCAGAGGCGGATCCAAGAAGAATTCGTGCGATCGTCACGTGGCGACGGCTTTCTTTGAACTTTCTCTTCTCTCACTTTCTCGGCTTTTTTCTCTGCGTCCTCTGCGGTGAAATCCTCCCCTCTCTCTTCCTCGGTCTTCGTCTCTGTGATCTCTGCGTGCTCTGCCGTGAATCCACTTCTCTATCAAGTCGGCGGCAGCAAGTGGCGGCCGAGCCAGAGCCAGGCGGGGAGGTGCTGCGAACGGAAGTAGGGGAGGTTATGTCGCCCGCAAGGGACGCGCTCCAGCTCAACCGTCACGCCCTTCTGGGCGGCGAGCCAGCCGAACGACTCGTCCTGGGCGTCGAAATTGTAGTTATCGCGACCCGGGTAGTTCACGTACATCGCCAGCGCACCGGGCGGGAGGTCGGTGGCAAAGAGCAGGTCGGCGGGGTTGGACTGCTTGATCCGGTCGGTCACGCCGGGCCCTTCACCGAAGACAGGGGCGGCGTACTTGCTGGCCCGCACCCGGCTCAGGCCGAGGTAGAAGCGGGCGATGACCATGTCCGCGTCGTAGTGCTCGTTCCAGCGATATGTAGCGGGGTCGAAATTCTCGCGGTAGTTGCCGTCCGAGTTCCAGTAGCGGAGGTTGAGCGGGCCGGCCAAAGTGGCGACAGCCCCGAAGACGTCGCGGTGCTTGAGCGCCAGATTCATCGCGCCGAGGCCGCCCGCCGATGCACCGAGCGCGGCGTGTGCTTCGCGCTCGGGGCGGATCGAATAGGTGCGCATGAGGAAAGGCACGACTTCCTGGGTGAGGTGGTCCTCGAAGCGCCCATTCACGCCGTTGACGAACAGCGAGTGGGGCTCGCGGATCCGGTTCTCGCCGTGGAGCGTACCGTCAGGGCTCGCGACGATGACCGGCGGCACACGGCCCTCTTGGATCAGCCGGTCGAGCTCGACCAGGCGGTTCGAGCCGGGCAGGGTGTGCTCGTCGACATAAGCCATATGGAGGTAGACGACCAGGGGGTACGCGCGCCTCGGGTCGTAGCAGGGGGGAAGGTAGACGTACAGATCGCGCGGCATTCCCAAAATGGGAGAGTAAATCCGGCGGTCCTTGCCGCTGTTATGGGTGTAGTCGACCAACTGGCCGGCGAGCTTGTGCTCGAGGCGGTTGACGTTCACGCGGTTGCGGATCTGCGCTTGGGCACAGAGCGGCCACGCGAGCAACAGGCAGGTCGCCAGGATGGTTCGCATCGGTTGTCCGCTCACTTCCGGTTCCGGGACAGAGTACGCCGTCTCTTTTGTATCGGCCCGCATGACGTTCGGCCCGCATTCTCGCACGCCCGGGCCGGCGACACAAAGGCTCAAAGCACGCACAGTTGACAGCAAGTACCGGGCCGGATTGTCCGGCGTTGACGATTGTTTCGCGCACGGCAGGACGAATGCAAAGTTGATTGCGAACGAATCTGGGTGCCACGCCCATCGGAGGCCCGGGGCGCGCCGCCCGGCGTATCGAGGTCCCCCACCTACGCAACTTTGCAATCGTCCTGCCACGCGTGCCCCCGCGCGTTCCTCTGGGTTGCAAGCTTGGTTATCATGGGCTCTTCCGACAAAACAAACGCCTCGTGCGAGGGGAGACGCGACGTGAAAGCGACCTGGATCTTGCGCCGGAGGTGGCTGGCCCCGTGCGCGCTGCTGGTGTTGACGATCGGGATAGCCGGGTGTGGCGGGGGAGCCGAGCCGGGGAAGGAGGCGGGGAAGGACATCCACCTCGTCTTCGTCACCAACAGCAACGCCGACTGGTGGAACGCCGTCGAGAAGGGTATGCAGGACGGCGGCAAGGAACTCGGCGTGCGGGTCGAGCTCAAACGCAACGACAAGGAAACGAACGGGCAGATCAAGCTCCTGGAAGACGTCCTGAGCATGCCCGACGTGCAGGGCGTCGCGGTCTCGGTATACGAGGCAAAGGCCCCGGGCATCGCCGACAAGCTGCGCGAGTTGAAAGAACAGGGCAAGCTCGTGATCACGATCGACTCGGACATCGCGCCCGAGCAGGCCGAGCTGCGCAGGGCATACATCGGCACGAACAACGTGAAGGCAGGCGAGGCCGCCGGGCGGGCCGCCGCCATCTTGCGGCCTGAGGGCGGGACGGTCTGCGTGTTCGTCGGCACCTCGTCGGCGGCGAACGCACGCGAGCGCCGTGATGGTTTCTTCCAGGGCGCGGGGTCCAAGTTCAGCCGCCTGGAGAACTTCGACGATGCCGGCAACTTCACCAAGGCCGCCGACAACGTGCAGAACGCATTGACCAAGTACAAGGACGTCGGCGTGCTGCTCGGCCTCTGGTCCTACAACGCCGCCCGCATCGCCGAGCAGGCCAAGGCCGCCCCCGGCGTGCGCCCGAAGACGAGCGTGGTCACCTTCGACCTCGACGAGTTGGCCGTCGGCCACGTCGCGGCCGGCGAGATCGACGCCACCGTCTGCCAGAATCCCTATGAAATGGGCTTCCAGGGGGTCAAGCTCCTGAAGGCACTGGTCCAGAAGGACGAGAAGACCGTCAAGGATGTCCTCCCCGACGGCGCCGTGCGCGACACCGGCGTCCGGGTCATCGTGCCCAATTCCGACTCCCCGGTTATGAAAAACAAGGAGAAGGGGGACGACGTGATCACGATTGACGAGATGAAGAGCTGGCTGGCGAGCAAGGGCCTGAAGTGCTCGTAACGCCGGGACTTGCCTTTTCGGGGCAAATGCTTATCTTGGAAGCATGTCCAGTCGCTCGCGAGCGGCGACGTGACGATGGTCAAGTTGGCCCCGGCGTGCGCCCCTGCGCACGGCCGGGGCTTCGCTTGCGCCCGCGACATTCGCAACCCAGCGGTGCGCAAAGCCCTGCGTAGGGCTCGCTGGCACCCTCGGTCACAACAGGTTGTGCGCACCTCTCTCACGAAGGACAATCTCATGTCGCAATCGTCACGCACGCCGAAGCTGGGCGACATCGTGCTCTATCACCAGAACCTGCGGCAGGATATCTGGGACGCGCCGCAGTCGGTCACGTGGCCGGCCATCGTGACCGAAGTCCTGCCGCCGCACGCCGGAGAACACTTGCCCCGGCTACGGCTGACGGCCTTCCGGCCGTTCGACAAACCGCTCTGGGACATCGAGGCCTATTTCTCCGAAGCCGGCCAGCAGGGCACCTGGTCCTGGCGTCCGCAAGACTGAGGTCGCGTGCCCAGCGGCGCATTGCCGGGAGGCGTGAAACGCACCATCGCCTCGACACGAATGCCGATGGTGCGAATCGCGGATCTGTAGCGCCGGCGCCGACCGGCCCTTCGGAGGCAGATACGGAACGATCAACCGCTTGCTAGCCCTTCGCCGCTGCGCAGCAGACCTCGGAGCCAGCCAGGACGCCGGCGTGCACTTCGCGAGCGAGCTCATCCCGTCCCGCCCCCCCTCGGTTCCCGCCGTAGAGGAGGTCGAGGTTCGGGTGAGCGGAGGCAGAGAGCGCCGACTCGCCCGCGCGTTTCCGTCCGGCCAGACCGTTGACTCGGCGCTCGCACGCCTCTACCAGGAACACGGCTCTCATGGTCGCTCGCTCCGCCTCTGGGGAACCGGGGAGAGTCTCGGTCACGGCCGGCCGTCGCTCAGCGGAGCGCGAGCCGCCGCGTGCTCGGGCCGTTTTGCGACTCGGCCTCCGTGGCTCGGGGGCACAGGACCTCTTCGCGGAAGACCGGGACCTCGGGCGGCGCCTCGATCCCGATCCGGACCTGATTGCCACGGATCATGACGACCGTGACACGAATGTTGTCACCGATGAGAATCGCTTCGTTGACCTTCCGGCTGAGAACCAGCATGAGTGTTCCTCCTTGTTGCGAGCAATCCGTGATTCCTGACATGGCTGTAGTCGTGAGGCAGGCCTTCTCCCGGCCGCGCCGCGGGGCGGCGAACTCAGCCAGCGAGCCGGCACACACTATGACTAACGTAAATTGAGCGTGCGAGCGCGCCTTGGGCATGCCAGATCGACGGCTCTGTGCAGTTATGAGGCAGGCGGCCAAGCAGCGACCTTTCCCGTTCCGGGCGGGCACGCCGCCACGGAGTCGGTGGGAACGGTCGTCGCTGATCAGGCCGGGACATTGGTGCCGCCTCGTCAAGGTCTGGTATGGCCACGCCAGGACCAGTGACTCGATTGCGGCAGCCGTAACCGCGGGTGGGACGATTCGGAGACGATCGATTCCAACGTCCGGCAGCCGGACGTCTCGCGGCCAAAGCGAAAATCCCCACCGTGCGCCATCTTTTGGTCGCAAGGAGGGGCCGCCTTAGCCGTGATTTCATCGGGCCATTCATGACCCTCAGAACGCGAGGGACTTTAGCACGGCTCCCGGGGTACGTCAACTCCACTTTTCTTGATAGAGCGCGGGGAGCGGAAAGTCCCCAATTACCGAACTTATGGTCTGGAATAGGGTGCATGAAATGCACTGGTGCATTTCATGCACCCTACAAGACCGGGGCAGCACCAGGCGTCGACGAGACAGAGAGAATAGGCCGACCGCCTTGGTTCGCGAGCTCGAACGACGCGATAAAGCGCCGGTTGTCCGCAAACAGCGTGTTCTTGCGCTCGATTAAGCTCTCGATGAAGCCCCGGAGGAGGTCCCTCTCGTGCTCGGCGACGTCCGGAACGAGTGTCGCCAGGTGCGATTCGACCACCGCTTGATACCGGTCGGGACCGAGCAGTGCGGCGTTCCAGCCGATGACGGCGACGGAGACGAGCTTGCGGAGATCGTCGTCGCTCGTGACCATTCCCACATAGGGCTCGATGAATGCTTCCAGCGCCTCGGACATCTTTTCCATGCCGGGCGGAGTGCCAAAGAGCTCGTCCCCGGCCAAGGGAGCCGGTTCGACCTGGCTCCGGAGCCCTTGCAGGCGCTGTTCGCGAAGTGCCCGCTCCTGCTTTCGTTCGTCTTTCTGACGCCTGCGCGACGACATCGATCATTTCCCCTTCTGTCCGGGCGGATCACGATAATCAAGCGGCGGCGGCTGGTCCGAGCCGAGCAGTGACTGGTACGTCACCCCCTCTAGCCGCCGCTTCTGCTCCGCGCGAGCCGCGGCGAGGAGGGCGGGATCCTGGAACAGGTCCCAGGCCGAGGCTGCCAGCACGCGGGCCGCGAGCAGCATCCCCTTCCGACCGATCGTCGTCCCCCCCGCGGCGACCGCCTGCCACGAATGCGGCGGCGTGCCCGGGACCCAGCAGGCCGTGGTGAAGCCGGCCGTCGGCACGGCCCACGACACGTCCCCCACGTCCGTCGAGCCCTTCCCGACCTGCCCGCTCCGGTCCTCCACCTTGGCCAAGCTCTCCAGCGGCAACGGCTCGGTCAGCGTCGCGCGCAGCTTCGTCGCGAACGTGCGCTCCGACTCATCGTATCGGAGGTCGTTCAGGCGCTCGAGGTTGGCCTTCGCTACCTTCGCCAGCGTGTCGTTCGGCACCAACTCGAGCGTGCCGCCGAGGTAGGCGGCGTCGAGGCGCGTCTCCGTCGCCAACGCTCCGGCTTCTGCACATTTGAGCAGTCGCGGGTACAGTTTCCGCACGACCTCCGACTTCGGATGCCGCACGTAATAGAAGACCTCGGCGAAATCCGGCACCACGTTCGGCGCCCCGCCGCCGGCGGTGATGATGTGATGGATTCGCGTAAAGTCGGGCGTGTGCTCGCGCATCAGCTCCGCCGCGTAGTTCGTCAGCTCCACGGCATCGAGCGACGAACGCCCCTGCTCGGGCGACTGTGCGGCGTGCGCGCTCGTGCCGTGGAACCGGAACTTCACCGCGATCCGCGCCAGGCACGACTCGTCACCCGCCGTGTTCTTGCCCGAAGGGTGCCAGTGCAGTACGGCGTCACAGTCGTTGAACAGCCCCGCCCGAACCATGAACGCCTTGGCACTCCCCCCCTCCTCGGCCGGGCAGCCGTAAAAACGGAGCGTCCCCTTCACCGCTCCGGATCGGACCTGCTCCCCGAGCGCCATGCAGGCCGTGGCCGATGCCACCCCGAACAGGTGATGCCCGCAGCCGTGCCCCGACGTCGAGCCGGGACGCAGCTCGCGCACCGGGACGGCCCGTTGCGAGAGCTGTGGCAGCGCGTCGTACTCACCCAGGATCCCGATCACCGGCTTCCCCGAGCCGATCGACGCAACGAACGCCGTCGGGATCTCTGCGACCCCTGGTTCCACCCGAAAGCCCGCCGCCTTGAGGTTCTCGGCCAGGAGCGCCGCCGATCGTTCCTCGTGATAGCCCAGCTCGGCCCAGTCCCAGATCCTCAGGGCGCTTTCCCACGCCGCATCCGCCCGCGACTGGATCGCGCCCTCCAGGGCGGCCTTCTGGCCATATCCGGCCCGTGGCGCGAACACGCACAAACTCATCATCAAGACGACGAAACAACGGTGCATGGAAGGTCGACTCCAAACGTTGAAACGGCATTTACAGAGAAAGAGCTTATCCGCAGATGTGCGCAGATTGAAAACTAAAAAGCTCGAAATTCATCGTTTCGATAAATCGAACACACCAATATAATATTTTATTTCCACATATCTGTGTCATCTACGGATAAACCTCTTCGGCATCGGCGGACGATCTTCTGCTGCATCGAGCGTTCCCTCCGGCTATATTTCCGATTATGCCATTCGCCCGTGAAGAGGCGGTAGTATGGCCGAGCATGACGGCCGACGCCATCCCGGTCCGGGGGCTTCCCAAAGGTGGCGTCACGAGTTCACAATGGAAGCGTTCGAACAATAAGCGGGCGGTCGGCGCCGGGACCGGGGCTCGCACGGCACGTCGGGGCGGGAGCAAATGGTGTTTTCTGAACACGCTGCCGATTCCTGGGAGCGGCAGGTGCGGCGCGGCGACGAGACTGCGCTGGCCGCGCTGTTCGAATCGCACCACGACCGGCTGCGACGCTGGGTCGAGCACCGGCTCGACGCGCGGCTACGGGGCCGGCTCTCGGCGTCGGACGTGCTCCAGGAAGTCTATTTGGCGGCAGCGCAGCGGCTCGATCACTTCCGGGAGCGGCCGGACATGCCGTTCTCGGTCTGGGTCCGGCTGCTCGCCGACCAGCGGCTGATCGACGCACACCGCCGCCACCTCGGGGCCGAGGCGCGCGACGCCGGCCGCGAGGTCGCGATCGATCGGGCCGGGCCGACCACGAGCGCCGCGAACCTCGCCGCGCGGCTGGCGGGCGACCTCACCTCGCCCAGCCAGGCCGCCATGCGCCACGAGGTGCACGAGCTGCTCGTCCAGACCATCGAGGCGATGGACCCGCTCGACCGTGACGTCCTGTCGCTCCGTCACTTCGACGAGCTGACCAACGACGAGGTGGCCCAGCTCCTGGGCATCCCGAAGGGGACCGCCAGCAAGCGCTACGTCCGCGCGTTGGGCCGCCTGCGGGAGATCCTGGAGCAGGTTCCCGGCCTGCTCGACCACACGGCGTGAACCTGAGAGCTCCCCCCTTATGGCCACGTTGCCCGAGACCGAGCCGGCCCCGGACCGAGACCCCATCGACCTTCTGGCCGAGGAGTACGCCGCACGCTACCGTCGCGGCGAGGACCCGGCCGTCGAAGAGTACGCCGCGCGGCACCCGGAGCTCGCTGACGAGATCCGCCGGCTGCTCCCGGCGGTCGCGTTCCTGGAGCGAGGCAAGCGGGGTGGGACGGAGCTGGACGTCACCGCGGTCCTCGGCTCGGGCGAAATTCCGGCCCTCACCGACCCGCTCGTCGGCCACTACGGCGAGAACCGGGTCGTGCGCGAGCTGGGGCGTGGGGGGATGGGGATCGTCTACGAGGCCGTGCAGGAGCCGCTGGGACGGCGGGTCGCGGTCAAGGTCCTCCCTCGGCACGCGATGGGCGATGCCCGGAACCGTCAGCGTTTTTTCCGGGAGGCGAAGGCCGTCGCGCGGCTCGATCACCCGCACATCGTGCCGATCCACGCCCTCGGCGAACAGGACGGACTTCCCTATTACGTCATGCCGCTGATCGACGGTTGCGGACTCGACCGCCTGCTGGCCGACCCCAAAGCCGTGACGCCGGCCGAGCCGGCCCCGCGCGCCTTGTGGGTCGCCCGGTTGGGTCTTCAAGCGGCCGAAGCGTTGGCCTACGCCCACGGCCAAGGGGTGCTGCACCGCGACATCAAGCCGGCCAACCTCCTGCTCGACGCGTCGGGCACGCTCTGGCTGGCCGACTTCGGGCTCGCGAAGTTCGCCGACGACCTCTCGCTCACTGCCGTGGGCGACCTCCCCGGCACGCTCCGCTACCTCGCCCCCGAGTGCCTCCACGTCGAGGCCGACGCCAGGAGCGACATTTACAGCCTGGGCTTGACGCTCTACGAGCTCTTGGTCGGACGGCCGGCATTCGGCGAGGTCGACCGGGTCCGCCTGCTGCGGCAGGTCGAGTCGCAGCCGATCCCGGCGCCGGCCTCTCTCATGTCAGGCTTGCCGCGCGACCTGGACACGATCCTTTTGAAAGCGACCGCGCGTGAGCCTGCCGCGCGTTACGCGACGGCCGGCGACCTGGCCGACGACTTTCAGCGCTTCCTAGACGGCCGTCCGATCCGGGCCCGCCGGACGTCCGTCCCAGAACGACTGGTACGCTGGTGCCGGCGGAACCCGGTCGTCGCCGCGCTCGGAGGAACGTCGGTCGTGCTGGCCCTGATCGCAATCCGGTTTTTCGTCTTCTACATGGAGGCCCCGCCACCCGACCCGTTGCACCCGGGTCAACAACCCGCTGTACCGAGACCGGACGACCGCCCGCCGCCGAGGGGCTTTTTCCACCGGCTCCTGGGGGGCCCACCGCCCGATGCTCGGCAAGGTCCTCACCCTCACCCTCCGCATCTGCGACCACCTCCGCCGCCACGTTGGTGAGACCTTGCGACGTTCTTTTCTTTCTCTGTCGACGGCCGTAACGCCGCCGCGTTTTTCGGAAGAGACAACTTGACCGGCGAACAGCGTTCCATGGCGGAACGATGCGACCGTCAGGTGTTACCGCACTCCGGAAAACGTCATGACACTGAAGCCCGCCCTCCACCCCCCCCGGCTTCGTGGCCTCGGGATCACCCTGGCTTCCGGGCTCGTCCTGGGCTGGGTGGCCGCTCCGGCATTCACTGCACCGCCACCGCGTGACGACTCCGACCGACCCGCCGCCAGGGCCGGCCAGATCGACGACAATGGCGACGACCGAGATGGCCCTCCCCCCCCTCCGCCGGGAGGTCGCGGCGGGCCGGACGAGCCGCCGTTCCCGCCGCCGCCGAGCCCCCTCCTGAGAGCGCTGGACAAGGACCGAGACGGCGAGCTTTCGGCGGCGGAGATCAAGCGGGCGGTTGAAGCGCTCAAGTCGCTGGATAGGAACAACGACGGCAAGCTCTCGCGCGAGGAGCTGCGCCCGCCGCGGCCCGGGCCTGATGGTCCGCCCCCCGATGGACCACCCCGGGGAAACCGGCGCAGGCCGGGCGACGGACCGGCTGATCGCGGGCCCCGCGACGACGGCCCGCCGCCCCCGCGCGAAGAAGACGAGGGCCCCGGGCCCCCGTATCGAGGGCGTCCGCCCGGCGAAGGACGGCGCCCCGGCCAACCGGACGGCCCCGGTGATCCGCCGCCTCCACCACCCGGCCCCCTCTTGAGAGCGCTCGACAAGAATCACGACGGTGCGCTTTCGGCGGCGGAAATCAAGGGGGCCATCGCATCCCTCAAAACGCTCGACCGCGACAACGACGGGATATTGTCGCACGACGAGCTCCGCCCCCCGCGTCCCGGGCGCGGCGGACCCGAT
>JARLIH010000127.1 GCA_031291845.1 Isosphaeraceae bacterium
CGCGCGGCGAGGCCGAGGCGGCTGAGGCCGAGGCCCGGCAGCGACTCGGCCCCCAGTATGCCAATATCCTCGCGGCACACGCCCAGATGGTCGCTGACCCGACCCTCCGGCGCGACGCGCGGCAACGGATCGAGCACGACCGGATTTCGGCCGAACACGCCGTCAGTGAGGTGCTCGGCGCGCACGCGTTGCGGCTGGAGAACCTCACCGACCCGTACCTCGCCGGCCGCGCCGCCGACGTCCGCGATATCGAGGGACGCATCCTGTTCCAGCTTTCCGGGCGAGCGCGCCCCTCGGTCGCCAACCAGGTCGAAGGGCCCAGCGTGATCCTGGCTCACGACCTGTCCCCCAGCGAGACCGCCGACCTCGACCCGGAACGCGTGCTCGGCTTCGCGACCGAGGCCGGCGGCCGCGCCAGCCACACGGCCATCGTTGCCGAGGCGCTGGAGATTCCGGCCGTCGTCGGGCTGGGGCGGTTCCTCGACGGCGCCCGGCAAAGCCGGACCGTGATCATCGACGGCGACGAAGGCCTCGTCATCCTCGACCCGGACCAGGAGACCGAGGAGCGCTATCGCAGGGCCGCCATCGAACGCGCAGCGCGTTTCCAGGGCCTCGCCGGGCTCGCGAACCTCCCCGCCTGCACGCTCGACGACGTACGCATCGAGCTCTGCGGCAACATCGAGTTCCCGAACGAGGCCGCCGCTTGCCTGGAGCGAGGCGCCCTCGGCGTGGGCTTGTACCGCACCGAGTTCCTCTACCTGAACCGCGACACGCCGCCCGGCGAAGAAGAACAGTACGAAGCCTACGCCGAGGTCGTACGCTCGTTGCGGGGGCACCCGATCACGATCCGCACCCTCGACCTGGGCGCTGACAAGCTTGCCTCGTACCACAGCCTGGGCTACGCGGAATCAAACCCCGTTCTCGGCCTGCGCAGCCTGCGGCTGTCCCTGCGCGACCGGGAGCTCTTTCGGACCCAGCTCCGGGCGATCCTGCGGGCGAGCACGCTCGGCGACGTCCGGGTGATGTTCCCGCTCGTCACGACGCTCAGCGAGTTCCGCGCCGCGCGTGCCGTGCTCGACGACGTAACCCTCGAGCTTCGGGGCGAAGGGATCGCCGTCCGCGACGGCCTGCCCGTGGGGATCATGGTCGAGGTCCCCGCCGCCGCCGTCATCGCCGACCATCTGGCAAAGGAGGTGGACTTCTTTTCGATTGGCACCAACGACCTGATTCAATACACTCTGGCGGTCGATCGCACCAACGAGGCCCTCGCCGATCTCTACAGCGCCGCCGATCCGGCCGTGCTGCGGCTGATCGCGATGGTGGTGTCGGCAGCGCAAAAGCGAGGCATCCCGGTGAGCCTTTGCGGGACCATCGGCGGTGAGCCTTTATACACGATGCTGTTGCTCGGGATGGGTCTGCGGCAACTCAGTATGCCGCCGCACCAGTTGCCCGAGGTAAAGCAAGTGATACGGAGAATTCGGCTCGATCAAGCAAAAGCGGTCGCTGACGAGGCACTGCGGCAGGAGACGGCGGAGGCCGTGCTCCGCGTGCTGCACGAGGCCCTAGCGGCAACCACTGCGCCCGCTGGGCCAGCGCTTTGATTGGCTGGGCGAGGTTAGACCGACGCGGACGATCGGAGCGATCGTTCGCCAACGCAGCGCAGAACGACAACGCGTGTTCCGATTCGCCCGAGGGGTCGGGCGACCGACGCCTGACCGGGCGGACAAGGCACGAACACGACGCGACACAGGGAACCTTCCGCAGGGCACGATGACCGCTCACAAGGTGCGTCTCCATTTCGGCAAACGCGGTGACCTCCGGCTGGTCAGCCATCACGACCTGCTGCGCTGCCTCGAGCGATTGTTGCGCCGGGCCGAGGTTCCGATGGCGCACAGCCAAGGGTTCAACCCGCGTCCGAAGATCGTGTTCGCCCAGGCACTCGGCCTGGGAATTGAAGGGCTCCGCGAGGTGGTGGAGCTGGAGTTGACCGAGCCTGTGAGTTGCGAGGAGCTGCTGCGCCGCCTGCGGGCCGCGTCGCCGCCCGGTCTCGACTGGCTCGAGTGTAACAGCGTCCCCCCCGGACGCGCGGCGCGCGTGCTGGCGGCCGAGTACTGCATGATGATCCCGGTTGCCCGACGCCACGAGGCTTCGCTGGCGCTGGACCGACTCAGTGAGAGCACCCACTGGCCCTACACCCGGCACCGGCCGGACCGTACGAGCGAGTTTGACCTGAGACCGTTCTTGTTGGCCGCCGCGCTCGACGCGGGCGGCGTCCTGAGTTTTCGCATGAAGATAGAGCCCAGCGGCTCGGCCCGGCCCGAGGAAGTGATAGACGCCCTCGGCCTGCGCGACCTGCTGGGAGAGGGGGCCGTCCTCGTTCGCCGAGGAGTGGAACTCGCCCCCTGACTGAGGTGGGCCCGCAACCTGCCGACCCGATGTACCGACGTCGCCCGAAACCCGGGCACGCCGGCGGACAGGCCGAACGCGGTGCCCCTTACCGACACATTGATCACCGCAAGCGACCCGGAAAGACGCCCGCATGAAGAAAGAAATGCTGATTAACGTGCTCCAACCTGAGGAGTGCCGCATCGCCATCGTGGAAGATGGGGTCCTCGAGGAGTTGTACGTCGAGCGCACGAGCCACGAGAGCTATACAGGCAATATCTACAAAGGCAAAGTCGTCAACCTCGAGCCGGCCATTCAAGCCGCCTTCGTCGACTTTTCGGTCGGCCGTAACGGGTTCTTGCACGTCTCGGACGTGGAGCCCCAGTACTACCAGCGGAACCAGGCCGAAGCCGCGGAGCCCCCCCGGCGCGAGCGCGAAGACCGCAAGCGTCCGCGGGGCGAAGACCGGGAGGTCCCCCCCCCCACTGGGCGGGGTGAAGAGCGCCTCCGTGACCGCGAAAGGCCGGAACGACCCGACCGCTCGGAACGCGGGCGCCGCGATCGCTCGGAGCCGCGACGGTTCGGGGAAGGCCTGACTGACGACGACGTCTTCGCTCCCGCGCCCCCGCCGGCACGTCCGGTCCCGCCCCCTCGTGTCGAGGCCCCCGAGGAGCCGCGCCGGGGCCGCACCGAGACGATCGCCTCGCTCTGGCCCCAGGACGTCCCGTACGCCGGCACCCCCGAGCACGAGGGCCGTGCCGCCGAGATCGACGAGCCGCGCGGGCGGATCAATCGCCCCATCGAGCCGTTCGATCCCGATCTCCCCCCCAGCCGCACCCAGCGGCCCCGCGTGCAGCCGCCGGCAGCGAGGTTTTCCGAGATCGACGACGAGGAGGAAGGTCGCGCGCGCATCGGCTCGCCCCCTCTCGACGTTGAGCCCGAACCCCCAGCACCGCGCGAACGCGACACTCGGCGAGGCCGCGGACGCGGCCGCTCCCGGCCGGCGCCGGAGCCCGAGGTGCTCGCCCCCCTCCCACCCGAGCCGCTCCCGGACGAAGACGTGATCGAGCCGGTCGTCGACGAACGCGTTGAGCCCGCACGTCGGCGCGGGGGACGCGCGGCCATTCGCTCGCGCGGGGGGGAGCAAGAAGCGCCGCCGGAGCGGCCGCGCGACGTCCTGCCCGAACGCCCGCGCGACGTCCTGCCCGAACGTCCGCGCGATGTCCTGCCCGAACGCCCGCGCGATGTCCTGCCCGAACGCCCGCGCGACGTCCTGCCCGAACGCCCGCGCGGCTACCTGCCCGAACGCGCCGTCGACATTCCCGCCGAGCGTGCCCGCCCGGTCGAGCCCGAGCCCCCGCGCGAACGGGAACGCGGCCGGCCCAGCGAGCCCGAGCTGCCGCGCGAACGGAGCAAACCCCACGCCCGCGCGGGCGAGCCGGGCTATATCCCCCGCCGCGAACGGGTCCGAGGCCCCGAAACCCCGTTCGGCGCCGAGCCCCCCTCAGCGCTCGGATGGCCCGAGTTCGCCGAGCCAATCGCGGAAATCGAGCCCGAGGACGCCGGGGGCGACGAAGACGCGGCGGCGGGCACCCGCACCGATGGCCCGCGCCGCCGCCGGCGCCG
>JARLIH010000128.1 GCA_031291845.1 Isosphaeraceae bacterium
ATGGCGCAGTGCGCCCGCGCGCTTCAATGGGGCCGCGGCGATGAGGCCGCGGAAAGTTGGAGGACCTGCGCGCGGTCCCGACCAAGCAGCGCCGCGCGCTTCAATGGGGCCGCGGCGATGAGGCCGCGGAAAGGGCACTCTCATAACTGCCGAATTGCCAAAGAGCTGCGGTCGAACTTGCGAGAGCCGCGCGTTTCCCAACGTCCGTAAGGTACTGTGGCCGAAGGCAGGCGCTGTTACAGACGACCGGCGAACGGCTTGCGTCGAGCGAGCGGTCCCCGGACTTTCGGTCGCACCGCGCCGCTCGCGTGGGTCGGTGAGAACGAGCGTTCCAAGGACCCCTCATCGGCACCTGCTCTCGCAATGGTCCGCCTCAACGCGTCACGAACACCGGATAGGAACCGATCTCGCCGCTCAGCACTCGGGCTAACAGACGCGTTTGAATCTCCAACATCCGGCGGTAATTCAAACGATAGCCGAATAACGGGTGCGTCACAAGCGTGTCCATCCGCTGCTCGTACGCGCGGAAGAACGCCTTGCGGCCGTCGGGACGCAGCGCGACCGATTGGCCCACACGGATGAAGTCGCGGCCGGTTACCATGCGCGTGTTGATCGCCGACAGGACCGCCGAGTCGGCAATCAGCGGACGAAACGGCTCCATCAGGTCCAGCGGCAGCGGCGCCCGCCCGAAACGCGGCTGGTGATAGAAGCCCAAGAACGGGTCGAAACCGACCGCGTGGCAGACGATCGTCAGGTCCTTCGCCAGGACGCTGTAGGCCAGCGACAACAGCGCGTTCACCGGGTCGCGCGGAGGGCGGCGGTTCCGGTGCGTGAAGTCGAACGGAAACTCCGCGCGGCCCGCGTCCGGGGCGGTGTCGTCGTCGCCCGCCTTGATCATGCCCGGGAACAACTCGAAGTAAATCCGCGCGGCGTTGCCTTCAAGGCCCAGCAGTTGCTCGAGCGACTCGGCGCGGTCGGCATCGTCGCACAGGCACTTGAGCTGGGCGATCTTGGCGGCCGGCGGCTCGACGTGGTTGCGCTGGAGCATCGTGCGCTGGTTCCGGATCTTGCCGGCCACCAGGCTGCGCGCGACGCCCAGGCAGAAACCGGGATCGTCGGCCAGCCGAAACTGCTCGCGCCGCAGCGCGATGTTGCGGACGCCGAGCCCGTGGGTGATCCCGTAAAACCATCCCCCCTGCGAGAAGAAGCAGACCGGCACCTCGTTCTCGCACAGCGTCTGGACCGCCTGGGTGGTGAGCTGGATGTTGCCGAACAGGCTGACCTGGCAGGTTTCGCCGATGCGCACTTCCTGAAGGACCGTGTCCTTTTCCTTGACCTTCAACACGTTGCCCGACTTGCCGACGTGCAACCCCTGCGTGTTGAGATAGAGCGGGCGCAGGTCGTCGCGCGCGGCGATCAGCCGGCGGGGCTGGGCGCGGCTGGATGCCTCGGAGCCAGGTTCCTCGGCCGATTCGCCGGCAGGGACCGCGTCGCCGACGGCGGCCTCCTGAACGAAGAGGGTCTCGTCCGGGAGGCAGATGCCGACGAGCGAGCAACGGGGACACTTGGGACTGTCGACCAGCGGGGGAGGAACCTGGCCGGACGCCGCGACGGCCCGCGCGTCGGCGAGCGCTGCGAGGGTCTGGGCGATCAAGGGCTCGTCGATGGCTACGCGAACGCGTTGTTTCGTTTTGACGTAATAGAGCACGGCTTCGTCACACGTGTAGCCGTTGTCCCGCAGCACGAGGGCCTGGACGGCGACCTGGGCGCGGTCGGCGTCCCAGGCGTCGATCGCGCCGGTGCGGTTGTCCTTGCGCGGGGCGCCTCGCTTGTAATCGACGGGCGTCGCGGTGCCGCCGTCGGCCTCGACGAGGTCGATGGTGGCGATCAAGCGGTGCGACTCGCTGGACAGGGTGACCGAGCGCGAATGGACGCGTTCCTCGGCCGCCAGCTCTTCGGGCGGGACCAGTTCGTCGGCCCGGCCATCGATCTTGGAGTGCCGCAAGGCCCCTTCGACGGTCTCGCGGTTGTGGGCGAAAAGCCCCTCGACCCATTCATAAAAGAACAGGCGCGGACAGTAGACGTACTCGTTCAGCATGCGAGCGGGCAGATAGTCGGGCAATTCTGCGGCGAGCGACATGGAAAAGGCCTCCGTAGTACACGATGAAGAGACTCGCTGGCAACCACCTCCGAACCGCCTGCGCGCGCACCGCGACCGGCAGCGCCGCGGGCGCGTTTCCAACTTCTCGTCGGCGTAGGAAAACCGTCGGCGCGCCGCGAGGCCGGCGCAATTCAACCCTCACCCCAACGTGCTAGCAGACCGACACTTGTCTCCGCGCCGGCCAAGGGTGCCGCGCGAACACGTGGCCCGCTCGCCCTCACCCGGCCGCTGCGCGGCCACCCTCTCCCGGGGGGAGAGGATCGCGGTGTAGTGATCCCCCGGGCTTACTCTGAGCGGGCAAACGTGTTGGTCCGTCAGCCCCAGCGCGGGAGGGCATCGGCGCGGCCCTTGGGGTCAGCCGGCATCCGTTAGTGCGCCGATTCGTCCGTCACGAGAAATGCTTCATCCGATTGGCCGTGCCCTCCTTGAAATGGGAACACCGCTCTCTGCTCGTGCGTCCGCCCACCGTCAGACGACGACGCAAGGCGCGCTGATGGGCGAATACGGTTGCCCGAGCGCCGTGATCACGCGTTCGCCGCGTCCCTCGGTCGGCCCCAGGTCGACGAACAGCACCTGATCGTCGCCGTGGTGGATCAGCACGCTCAAGGCGTGCCGGCACTTGGCGAGGTCGACGGGCGTGAACTGGCACTCGAAAATCGAGTACTGCAAGTGGTCGCCGTAATCGCGCATGGTCTTGAAGACCTGGCGCAGGCGCTTGTCGTCGCGGATGTCGTAGCAGACGAGGTAGGTGGAACGCATGGGTATCAGCGGATATCGGTCTTGGGCTGAGAATTCGAGCGCTTCGTCCCAACGAGGGACTTATGCACGAGTCTTCTAAATTTATTAGATGTTGCTATTTCTAGATCCGTTCGGCCCCTGCGGCGATGCCTTCGCTATGAAGAGCCCCAGGCCGAAGTGTGACGAATAGCCGAGCGTGATCGGGCCATGGATAGGCTCAGCGAACTGCAATTGAAGCGCGTAGCCGACATCAATCGGGGGCGGGGTGCCTCCATGCCGGCGGGACCGGACGTAGTGTCGCAAAGCCAGAGTCGCGGGGTTATGGGGCAATTCGTCCAGTTGCTCCACTGGCGGTAGACCGCGCGAGGCCAGCTCGGCGTTGATCTGCCCAAGGAGCGTGTTGGCTCCGCGTCGTTTGAGAAATCGGGGGGGAACAAAGGGCGTTGCGCTCACCCATACCCGAGCACCTCCAGAAGGACCTAACAGTTCACCAATGGAACGATTTAGCGGGTCGGGCAGCGAACGAAGGGTCTCAAGGCTACCGCTTCCAGCCAGTGCAAGCTGTAGCTCACCGACTCCGCCTTTCGTCCACGTACGCCGTAGCGTACGAATGGCGCGTTGCGCAGCTTCGCCGAGCCCCATCGGGGCGTAGACAATGAGATGGTCTAGATGCCCGTCGCCGTCAAGATCGACAGGCAAGGTGTGTGCATGACGATGACGAAGGCGGAGAGGCCGACCCTCTTCGTCGCGACCCGTGAGTTCTGGACAATGCACTTCCTCACCTCTACCCACGCGCCCGACGATCGCTCGATGGAACAACTCCGCTTGAGGTAGCGTCCGAGGGCATGGGGGCAAAGCCGATCGACTTCCACTGGAAGTGGTCAGCGCCAGTAGCATCGTGGTCACGGGTTTCACATCCTGCGGCCTGGTTTGCTGGGGCACTCCGACCTGAAGCGAGTCGCTCCGACGCCAATAAACGACTCGCTGAGACCCTGGCGGTTGTGACCACCGGTGTTCTTTCCACCAGGCAGTGTCTTTCATGAGGCAGTCGAGCAGACTCTGAGGATAAGGAGCAACGGCTTTCGCGCGGTCCTTCAGCAATTTCGACGAAGGCTTTTTCCCCTCTGGCAGAGGGAATTCTGCCAGAATCTTCTCCGTCGTTGCGCGTTGCCACGCTACGTAGTCCTGCGCAGGAATCGCCGCCATGAGTAAAACTTGTTCCCATTGCGGACCGAGATGGGTCCCCTCCCGATGCGGAACTGCATCAAAATCCGCCGATGCCGGCGGTTCGTCCGCAAGTAGCTCTGCCTCAACCCAGCTCTCGCTACGGCCAAGATAACCGAGGCACTCGGCGAGCTGTCGCAGTTCCTGGGTCTCGTCCTCGGACAGGTCGCAGTCCCACCGCGCTAGGAGCTCATCGTCACCCACATTGGCCCAGGTATCGAATACGAGCGTGGTCTTCTCGCGTCCCTTGTCGAGCGAACCGATCGGCATGAAGTGACGGCTGTGCGCAGCGCTCGCTGCTGGAAGCCGATACGAGGGCAACGTACCGGCCAGTTTTTCGATTAACCGTACGGCAACCGAAGGGATTTCGCGCCAGCGCTGGGTCGAGAAGCCACAGGCGACCAGCGCCCGTAGCAATCGCCACGGGCTCGGCGGCCATTCGATCTGACCCTCGTTGACGTGATGCCCCCAAGGAGTCGCATGGTAGCGACCACCGGGAAACCGCAATCGCAACGTAGGCATGGCAGGGTCCTATTCTTCGTCTGAGAAATCGTCGCCTTCGGCGTCGTTGGCAGTGGTTGCGTCCGTGTCTTTGGCCTTCTTCAGCTCGTCCTCGAACGTTACCGTGGTGTGGGCCATTGAGTCTTTGCAGTTTCCGACGGCAGTCTTCACTTCAGCTTCAAGTTCAGCGAGCGATGGCAGCTTGAAACCATCAGGACGCGACGCGATCACGTTCTCACGGTCGATAGGTTCGAGATCGCAAGCGGTCCGCAACCGCAGGTTGCCGTCTAGGAGCTTGCGAAGGCGGTGCAAGGCGAGCCGGAGCAGCAAATCTTCCACGCGCTTTGACAACCCGTACCCGCGAATCTGGGCCAGGTCGAGATTGATGAAGCAATCGATCCGTTCCGCGGCGAACTCATCACGCGAGAACGGAACGTTTCCAAACCCGCTCTTGGTGTCGCCCGAGGGATTGACATGGTCGTTTTTGACACCTCCCGACGCGGCAACACTTACGCCTGATGCTTCGATGAAGGCGGACAGAGCTCGCGCAACGCGCAATCGACCGCCAGCCAGCTCTTTCTTGGCAAGAAATACACCGTGAATCAGGCTGCCCACGTCATACTTGAGCAGGACTTCTGCCAGCTTCTTTCGATCGATCGGACCTTCCTCCAGGCCGCCGAGTTCCGCTTTAAGGTTGTCGAAGAACCGGCGGTCCTTGCCTTCGAGCAGGTAGGGGCTGTTGATGCGGTGCGCCTCGAGCATTGAGTCCGTGAGAAACGCGCCTTTGCGATTGACGGTGACGTGGCTGATGCCATCGAGTGCCGCAACGGGTTGGTTCTGAGAGCTGTCCCAACAGGCTGTCTCCAGGCGATTGGCCATGCTCTGCGAACTTTCGACGAGGAGTTTTTGTCCATCCTTTGTCTGATAGGTGGCCGCGCCGAGGCTGGGAAAGCCGGTGGGTTGGAAACGGTCGCCCTGCACGGGCCGTAGGGGGACGGTAAACAGTAGTCGGTTGGCCTTATCCAACGCTCTCAGCAAATCAGGCATGGAACGTTCCTTTCAACGTGGGGTCCAGGGAGACGGCAGCACGCCGGGCGCTGCGATGGTCGATGGGAAAAACGAGAGCTGCGGCCCAGAGCCGGGCGGTAGCGGGGCCGGTGACACCGGCTTGTAGTGGGGGCCGGATTCCGGCGGAGCGAAGTCTTGCCAGCGCGATGCCCGTTGCTCCCGCGCTGTCACCCGCGAGCAGTCGCCTGATGATGCTAGGGTCAGCCGGAATGTCCTTGTTTTTGTCGAGAGCCCAGGGCAAGCAGGACAATCGGAGGGCGAGCCATGCCTCTTCAGGTTGTCCCGATGAGGAACTTGCGACCGGGCAATGATCTGGTCGCCACGTAGACCACTTGATCGCCATGAAGGCACGGGCCAAGTCGAGAAGTTTACCCATGTCGGCCCCGCCTTCCAGGAACGTCCTGAGATCACTCAACTGCGCACTGCATCCCTTGGCGGCTACCAGCGGCAGTCGTCGCTGAGCTTTCATGCTGGACTCGACCAGTCGCCGTTCGACGATTGCCCCACCATCAGCCAAGAAATTGCGTCCGGACATAACCACTCGTGAATCCTGCGCGAGGCGCTTGTCGGAAAGCTTGAATCGCCGCGCACCGGGTTCGAGAGGCAGCCAGTGATGTCGAACCGGGTTGATCGGCCGGCCTGCGCCCGAGTATTCCGCGGCCGCGCTGCCGAGCGAACGCGCCAGTCGGAATTCTGTACTACCGTCATCCAACGCAGACAACCATTCGCACCGAAGCGCTGGGAGCGGCCCCGCCTCGATGGCGGTGCCCGTCGCCTGCAGCGACTCGACCGCGACGGCAGCTCGCAAGATGGCCTGCCAGCGAGCGGGTGAATCATCGTGCGTGAGCGCTGCGAATACGGTGTCCGCCAATCGGCGCTCCGCCTGAACGAGCCGGGCCGGTGCATGCTTGTCCCTAGCTCGTCGTTGCAGTCGGTCCAACCAACGCGCCAAATCGTCAATCAGGTGGGCATGCGGATGCTGGCGAACGTTAACCCGGCCCAGCGGAACAGCCAGCGTCGACTGGCCGTTACGTTCTAGGTATCCGTACCGAGTAAAGGAATCAATTCCGCGCGCCACACCGAGTCGGCTGATCGCGCGAGCTACGTCGACCGGGCGATTCGCTGTCTGGCGATTGAGTTGAACGCGCGACTCGCCGAACAGCGCTACGACTTCCGATAGCCTTGCTGGTCGAGACCATAGCGGCATCCATTGTTCGCCTCGCTGGGCTTTTTCTGAACCGGTGGAGGCGAATCCAGTGGCATGAGAACGAACGGCAAACGGCGCACTTGCGCGACTAAACTCGTTGGGATCGAGACGGCGGGTCGCTCGCGAACTGAAAAGGAGCGAGCCCTCCAGCATCAGAACAAGATCCCAGGCATTCACCAGGCTGTCGCCGCCTGGCCCCGTAGTGCTGTTCGCCCCGCCGGCCGCCGCCGGCTGATACTGACCAACGGCCGTAGCCGTGAGTTTGTTGGCCGGCTCCGACCACAGCGAATTCGCAAGGGTTGCTTCGGCTCCCGCAGTGGGACTTCCATCCGTCGAAGCGAGTTCAAACAATTCGCCAAGCCGTTGCATGAAGTTGGTGGTGAAATCGAGATTGCCGTCGTTTCCGCCGGTTCCCAAGAGCGAGGGCCATTCGGGCGTGCCGTCTTCAGCGAGCACGACCGCGGCGGATAACCATTCCGCGTGTGGTCCGCGCCAAGCAAGACGACAGTCGGATATCAGCGCGCCTTTGAGTGCCTTGAACCGTCGATCAGCAGCGGCAAGCAAGCGTTTGTAGCCGGGACTGGCCTTAAGCCCATCCACTTCAGTCTTGGTGGGGGTCTTGGTCGCTTTGGCCACAAGTGATTCGATGGTCGTGATGGCCGCAACGAGCTCGCTGCGCTTCGCCGGTGGAAGATCAGGGAGCTTCGCCTGTGCGCCTAGTTGGTCGAGACACGAGCGAAAGGTTTCGCTGCTTGCGAGCAATTCGCATTGTTGCTCGGACTGAAACGTCTTGTTGGTCTTCGTCCGCGCTTTGATCGCACGAATCACTGCGTCGGCCTGTGCCACCGCGTCGAGCAGCCGTCGCGAATCCGTGACGCCGCGACGAAACCCTGCAAACCGAGCCGCTTGGGAGTTTTCGAGAGGAGTGAGTCCGGGGTCGTTAGCCTTGAAAAATCCACAGCCTTTGTTCCATGGTGAAAGCAGCGGTGTCGGCTCGAACCGTTCCAGGAAGAACGCCTCCAACTCGTTGCGAGTAAGTTTCGACAACAGGCAGAAGTGCTCGTCCTGCCACCAGCCCCGTGCTTCGCTGTCAGCGTCCTGTTCGGCGATCAACCGAAGGATTCCAAGCGCCTTCAAGTAGTTCGCCAATGGAGTTGGTGAACAACCTTTTAAATGATGTACGTAGAGAGTCACTTTGATGCCTCCTCAGTTAAAGCTGGATCGTTGGTCTCTAACCGAGAAGCACGAACATCCGCGGCGCGCAACAATGATTCCAGGTATGCCAGCCCCGCTGGCCCAAATCGTTCAAGCAGGCCAATGCATCGCTCTCGCCAACTGGCACCTGTGCGGATCGACAGACCGATCGCGGCAGGTTCCAGCGTGACCGAAACCTCGGGTAGTAACGGCCCTTCCTGATCAATTGCAATTGCAGGTAGTCGGTCGCCTTCACGGACACCTCGAATCGGAAGGCCACGCCCGTCCCGGTCCCGATATTCCTGGTCCTTCGGGGCCGCTTGCAAGGTGACGCGGACTTTGCCGTGGTGGCTGACGACCAGATACAAAAGCAAGTTGAACGACTCGGCCGAGCAGTCGAGAATTTGCTGAATAATGGCCGTCGGAGGAAGACAAGACTGCCGAGGCGGTAGTTGATGGCCCATGATTGCGAACGCCTCCTCCCACGGCCCTAGGAGTGCTGGATGTCGGGGAGCGAATTTTTCCAGGATCGCAAACAACGCCAGGGCACTGGCCAGTTCGTGCCGGAATGCCGGGCGTTCGTCACTGTCATCCGGGAAGCGATACGTGCCCGCAGGACGCAACCAGGCATCGTCTGGTCCTTTTGCCAGGTCGGTCCGCGCTGGGCGATCGTGAGCACGGATGGCACCTTGAAACGCTGGGTGCGACTTGCCCCAATCATGCCAGCGTCCTGCTAACACGAGGGTGTCTCGAAGCTCGGTGGGTAACCTCAGTTCACCAGCGATTGCATAAGCCGCGTTCGCTACTTCAGAACTATGGCAGGCAATCGTCTTCCAGGAGCTGAAACTCAGGTTCTCGCCGTCCTGCGCATCGTCGGCTTCCTCAAGGGCCTGAATGGTCGGGGGGATCTTGAGCAGTGGAATGGCAGGAACGACCGAGCGCGCTTCTGGATCGAATCCACGATCCGATCGATAGCCACCGCACGACGCAGCGACGCAGACGATGCGTCCGGGGAGCAAGGTCGCACGGCTTGCGTCCGTCCATCTACCGTCAATCCAGTCCCAAACCCAAGCACGAAATCCTCCGCGCAGTTTTGGTTTGCGGTTCGTTTTGGTCTCTTCGCCACAAAGCCAGTTTCGAGCTTTCAGAAACGGCACAGCGCATAACTCTCTTCGCTCAGGGTGACGCGTAGCGGGAGGTAATTCAGACTTCTCCAGGTCGAGCCAGATGTCAGTTTCGGTCGGCCCGAGCGCAACTATCACGGGCCGGCGGATACCACCTGAACGGTTGCGGGGCGAGTCGTTTGGGGGCGAGTCGAGGAAGGCGTACGGGAAGTGGGCGCGCGTCGGCTCTCTCAGGCGTAGCAG
>JARLIH010000129.1 GCA_031291845.1 Isosphaeraceae bacterium
CTCCGACATAGGTGAGCTTGCTCCAGCCGAACGTTCCGTTCTTGCGCAAGGGCATGTATTTTCCATCGAACATCAGCTCGGTCGTCTGCCCGTATGATCCGGTGCCGATATCGAGCCCGCGCACGTAGGCGCTCAGCCGGTAACGGCCCGGCGCGACCGCGAACCCGTTGGGGGCCGAGCGGATCTTCGGAGCCGTACCGCCGACGATCAAGAGCGCATGGCGGCCTGTGTGCGCGAGGTCCGAGACGCGGAATTCACATTCGCCCTCGTAGATCCATCCGCCCCACTTCGCGAAGACGTGGCCGAACTGGTTCTTGGCCATCGGCTCCTCGAACGAAGGGTCGGGAACCAGGTTCTCGCCGCCGCGCGCAACGCCGGCCGCGGCAGGGAGCAGCAGGAAGAAGCGCACGAGGATACGTGAATACGTTGCGTTCATAAGGGGCTCCCTCGACCAACGGCGGCGGCATGAGTACCGCGGGACACCGAGTCCTCCGGACGGAAAAGCCGATCTCACTCTAAGCGGCCGCGCGACGACGGTCCACGTTCCGCTTGACAAAAGGACGAGATGCTACCGGCAGCCCCCATCAGGAAGCCGTCCGACCGGCCGGCGCTTTCCGATCACCTCTCCCCTCGGGAGAGGTCGGACGCGCAGCGGCCGGGTGAGGGCGCCGTGGGGGCGTGTGTCGGGATCAGAGCGTCAACTTGCGCGATCCCCCCGATCTACACAGCCGCGGGCGAAGGCGCCGAGCGGGCGCGTGCCCCCGGCTCGCCCTCACCCGGCCGCGGTGCGGCCACCCTCTCCCGGGGGGAGAGGATTGCAATGCGGTGATCCGTCGGGGTAAGGACTTTCCGGTCACTTCTCCCGGAGGGAGATGTGACAGTGGTATGTTCTTTACAAACGTGCAAACGCACCAAACCCGCTCAGACGTACGCCTCGCGAAGCAACTGGGCCGCCGTTTCGTCGAGTTGATCGGAACGACGGAGCTCCTCGAATTTCTCGAGCAGGTCGTGCGGCCGCAGGCGCTGCTTGGCGGCGCCGGTGACGTCGAAGATCACGCGGCCCTGGTGGACCATCACCAGGCGGTCGCCGAGCGACGCGGCGTGGGCCATCGAGTGCGTCACCATCATGGTGGTGAGATGCTGTTTCCGCACAACGTCCTCGGTGAGCCGGATGACCTGCTCGGCGCTCCTCGGGTCGAGGGCGGCGGTGTGCTCGTCGAGCAGGAGCAGCTCGGGTCGACGCAGCGTGGCCATGAGCAGGGTCAGTGCCTGTCGCTGGCCGCCAGACAGGCTGCCGATCGGATTGTCGAGCCGGTCCTCGAGGCCCATGCCGAGCGGCTTGACCCGCTCGCGCAGGTCCACCACGCCGCGGCGAGGGACGGCGCGGCCAAGGCCGCGAGGGAGCCCGCGGCGGGCCGCCAGGGCGAGGTTCTCGGCGATCGAGAGGCCCGGCGACGTGCCGGCAAGGGGGTCCTGGAAGACCCTCCCGATCAGCTTGGCACGCCGGTGTTCGGCCCAGTCGGTAATGTCTTGGCCCGCGAGCAGGATCGACCCCGAGTCAACCCGGAAGGTCCCGGCGACGGCGTTGAGCGTCGTGCTCTTGCCCGATCCGTTGGTACCGATTACGACCACGAACGTCCCCGGCTCGATCGTCAGGTCGAGGCCGCGGAGGGCGCGGACCTCGTCGGGCGTGCCGGGGAAAAACGTCTTGTAGACCCCTCGAACTTCGAGCTTCGCCATCGTCAATTGCTCCGAGCCGGCCGCGCCGGGAGACGGTTGGCGAATGCCTTCGGCAGCACGAGTGCGGCGAACACGAAGGCGGCCGTGATCAGCTTGAGGTCGTTCGGGTTCAATCCCCAGCGCAGGGCCAGGGCGACCATCAGGCGGAACAGCAGCGACCCCATGACCGCGCCGCAGATCGACAGACCGAGCCCGCTGGAGCCTACGAGCGCCTGTCCCAGAATGACGCTGGCCAGTCCCGTGACGATCATGCCGATCCCCATCTGGACGTCGGCGAACCCTTGGTACTGGGCCAGGAGCGCCCCCGAGAGCGCGATCAGCCCATTGGACATCATCAGGCCGACCGTGATCATCCGCCCGACGTCGACCCCGAGCGCCCGGATCATGCGCGGGTTGTCGCCGGTCGCCCGCATCGCCGTCCCGAGACTGGTCCGGAGGAACTGGTAGAGCACCGTGGCGACCGTCGCCACCAGCGCGACGATCGCCAGAAGGTTGACCGCGTCACGCGGCTGAACGTCGCGGCCCAGAACGGTGAAACGGTCAATCGGCCCCGTCATTCGTCCGGCAAGGGTGACGAGATCCGTGCTCACCGTGCGGGCATCGAGCAGCGGAACGTTGCTCCTGCCCATCACGTGCAGGTTGACCGAGTAGAGCGCCGTGGCGACGAGGATTCCGGAGAGGAGTCCGTTGATCTGGAAGCGGGTGTGCAACCCGCCCGTGATGCCCCCCGCGAGTGCTCCCGCAACCACAGCGGCCGCCGTGGCGGCCCAGGGGGAATAGCCCTTGGCGATCAAGGCGGCGGCGACCGAAGCGCCCAGCGTGAGAGAGCCGTCGGCCGTGATGTCGGGAAAGGCGAAGATCCGGAAGCTGATGAACGCCCCGAGGGCAAGCAAGGCCAGGATCAGGCCGATTGTCCAGGAGCCGATGAGCAGTGTCATGCGAGCACTCCGGGGGCGAAAAGACGCTCGCAGCACACCTTAGCCCGCCTCTCACGGTCCGTCGCGTAGGGCGCATGAAATGCACCCGTCGCGCGGCCCAGGTCAAAACCGGCGCATTTCATGCACCCTACGGAAGACCCGAGGATGAGAAGTGGCCCACAAAAATTCTCATTTACAACAAGTTTTATTACCATAATTTATTATCCTTCGTCATTCAGCGGGACAAACCAGAACGCCCCTCGGGCGAACGTGCTCTCGCCCGCGCCGAGGATCGGCCGCGAGTCGCCCAGTAGATGCAAAACCGTCTCAACCCGACCCGGGTCGAAAAGGCGCTGGACGGTCGGGGCGATCTCGAACGAGCCGCGCGGGAGGGGCCGGAAGGGGACGACAGCCGCATGGAAGTGCCCTTGGAGTTCGGGCATGCTCGATCCGACGAGTGGCCGGACGAATGGGGCGAGCGCTGGGCTCGCCGCGCGTGTCGCGACGCCGACGACCAGCGCCGTGCTCCGGGCGTGCTCGGGTTCCGAGGTCATGGACAACCACTCGCGCGCGTCGGGATGTGCGAACGGGTCGGTGCCGTCGGGGATCGCCACGGGCGAGCGGCGGAGGGCCGTGCCGACAAGGCCGTCGGCCTCGCCGATGAGCACCATGCCGGCCGTGCGCGTCTCGGATTGGTCGAGGCACGCGTCGGCGAGCTGGCTGAGGGCAACGGAGCGATTCAGGGGCTCGCCGTTGGCCTCGAACCGGACGAGGATGGGCGTAAGGCCGACCGAGAACGCGAGGCCATAGAGCACGCGGACCTGGGGGATGAAGGCGCCGGTCGCCCGCTCGAAATCGGGCCGGCCCGGCCCCTCGCTCGGCCGGTAGACTGCGACACCGGCGGCGGCGAGGAATTCGCCGTAACGGTCACGGCATGCCTCGAAACCAGGACCAAGGGCCCCTAACCCGAGCGCCACGTTACCGGCGGCCGCGCGCCACTCGCGGTCGTCGGCCGCACCATAGCCGCGGGAAGTGAGCTTCGTCGGGTCGCCGATCCGTTCGAGACGCTCGACGGTCGCGCAGGTGTCGCTCTTGAAGACCTGCAAAGTCATGCCCGCGCGATCGAGCGTGATGCTGGACTGCGCACCGCACGCCGGTGCGCCGGCGATCGGGCCCTCGTCGCGCAACAGCTTGGCCACGCCCGTCAGTTTGAGCACGTGGCCGACGGCTTCCGAGTCCTCGACGATCCGGAAGCTGCCGCCGATCAGGCGCATCTCGCGGTGATAGCGGACGAGCAGCGCGATGCCGTTGGAGCTCAGGTACGAGACGCCCGACATGTCGAGCAGGACCTCGCGGACCCCGGTCCGGACGACCTCGTCAAGGCGGTCCGAGAGGTAGGGCGCCCACGACGAGTCGAGACTTCCGATGAGCACGACCTGGGCAACGTCCTCGGCCCGGCTGATCTGACAATCCATGAACACCCCTTCACTTGGAGCCCGCCGGCAAGACCTCGTCGGCCTTTTTGAGCCAGTCGGCCGGGATCGTGACGCCGTAGCGCCGGGCTGTGTCGAGATTGACCGATCGGCGTGCCTTGGAGGCAGCCCGGAACGGAATTCCGGACGGGTCCTTGCCGCGGATCACCTCCGCGGTCAGCAGCCCGGCCTCCCGGCCGTTCTCGGTATAGTCGGACCCCACGGTGAGGATCGCCCCGTTCTTGACCTGGCCCGAGGCGAACTCCATCAGCCCGCCGAAGCCATTCGTCAGGTTCTCTCTGAGGCAAAAGCCGTCAACGATTGGGGGGATGTGACCTATGCGCTTTTCTACCTCTCAGGCATTTATTATGAATGGAA
>JARLIH010000130.1 GCA_031291845.1 Isosphaeraceae bacterium
GAAGACGCGGCGGCGGGCACCCGCACCGATGGCCCGCGCCGCCGCCGGCGCCGGCGGGGGCGTCGCCGCGAACGAACCGGGAACGAGACCGCCACCTCGCCGGCTGCGGAGGGCTTCGAGAGCGAGCTCGATGAAGATGACCTCGAGCCGCTGCCCCGCGCAGAGCGTGCCGCGCCCAGGGATGCAGTGGACGAGGAGCACGACCAGCCACTGCTGATCGACGACTTCGACTTCGGCGACCACCCCGGCGCGGCCGAGTTCGACGAAGAGGTCGCCGACGAATTCCCCGAGGAACGCGCGGCCGCACCGCGCGAAGACGAAGAGATCGATCCCGAGCTCGAGGAAGAAATCCGCCGCGAGATCGAGGAGATCGCCGAGCTCGAAATCGAGATGGGCCTGCGCGGACCCGTCGAAGCCCGCCCTCGCCGCGGCGCGGACCGTGACGAAACACCCCGCCCGGGCGGCCGCTTCACCCGCGGCCGGGGCATGGTCAAGCCGCCCATCCAGGAGATCTTCCGGCGCGGCGACGAAGTGCTCGTTCAGGTCATCAAGGAGAGCATCGGCACCAAGGGCCCGACCCTCTCGACCTACATCAGCATTCCCGGCCGCTACCTCGTGCTCATGCCCGGCCTGAACCGCGTCGGCGTCTCGCGCAAGATTGCCGACGAAGGCCAGCGCCGCAAGCTCCGCGAGATCATGAACGAGCTGAACCCGCCGAAGGGGCTCGGCTTCATCGTCCGGACCGCCGGGCTCGACCGCACGAAGCGCGAGCTGGCGCGCGACCTCGCCTACCTGCTCCGGCTCTGGAAGGTGATCCTCCGCCGGATCAAGAAGGCCAAGTCCCCCGCGCCGATCTACCAGGAATCGGACATGATCACGCGGACGATCCGCGACATCTTCACGTCCGAGATCGACACGATCTGGATCGACGAGCCGGCGGCCTTCGAGCGGGCCCAGGAGTTCCTGCGGGTCGTGATGCCCAAGTTCGTCAACCGGCTGCGGCTCTACGAAGAGAAGGCGCCGCTGTTCCACAAGTACGGCATCGAGGATGAGATCGCCAAAATCCAGCGGCGGCACGTCCCGCTCCTCGAAGGGGGATCGATCGTCATCGACCAGACCGAAGCGCTCGTCGCGATCGACGTCAACTCGGGCAACTTCCGGGTCGAGAACGATGCCGAGCGCACCGCCTACGAGATGAACCTGCGGGCCGCCAAGGAGATCGCCCGGCAGCTCCGCCTCCGCGACCTCGGCGGCGTGATCGTCAACGACTTCATCGACATGCGCGAGGAGCGGCACCGCCGAGGCGTCGAGAAGGCCCTTCGCGACGCCATCAAGCGCGACCGCGCCCGCACGAAGGTCCTCCGCATGAGCCAGTTCGGACTCATCGAGATGACCCGCCAGCGCATCCGGCCAAGCCTCAAGCGCTCGGTCTACGAGGACTGCACGCACTGCGCAGGGGCCGGCGTCGTCAAGACGGTCGAGAGCATGTCGATCGACGTCGTGCGGCTCCTCGCGCTCGCTTCGCACCGCGAAGACGTCCGGCGGATCAATCTCACCGTCGCCGGGCCGGTGGCTGCCTACCTCAACAACCGCAAGAGACGCGATATTGCCCGGCTCGAGACCGAGGCGAACATGACCATCCACATCCGGGCCGAGGAGCACGCCCCGGCCGAACACCTGCAGATCGACTGCTTCGACGGCAACAACAGCGAGATCCGGCTGCTTCCCCAGCCCGCTCCCACGCACTCGCACCGGCGCCCCCACTGACGCCGGCGCCAACTCCGCAGCCATGCCCCCCGCTTCTCGACGGTCCCGGAGAAGCGGGGGACCTCTTGTCCCGGGCCAGTCTCCTGGGTAGAATCTGACCTTTTCCGCGTCCGCTTGCCGCTTCGAGTTTTGACCCCGCCGCGGCAACGAACCGGAATGCCGGATCACGAGCCAGTTCCGGTCCTCCCCCTCTGGGAGGGCTGGATTGCGAGGAACATTGACAGATGTACGCGATTTTTGAGGACGGCAGCCATCAGTTCCGCGTCCGGGAAGGCGACCGCATCGTGGTCGACCGGCGCGAGGGCGAACCCGGCACCGAGCTGGTGTTTCCCAAGGTCATGCTCATCGCCGGCGACGGCAGCCCGGTCATCGGCGCTCCGGTCGTCGAGGGGGCCAAGGTCGTCGCCAAGGTGGTCGAGCAGTTCCGCGACAAGAAGATCATCATTCAAAAGTTCCGCCGCCGCAAGAATGTCCGCCGGCGCAACGGACACCGCCAACCGTACACCCGGGTGCTGATCACGAGCGTGGTTGCCCCCGCCTGAAACGACTTCCGCCGCTTTCGAGCCATCAGACCGGCCCCGGGACACGTGATCGTGCTCCGGGGCCGATCGCTTTTCGGGTGCGCAACCCTCTCGCGAGCAGCGCCGGGGGGGAAACGGCAGGGCCTGCCGGCGCGGGCTCGCGGTCGCGCGGCAGCCGCGCCGGTTGAGATCGGCGTCCGTTAGCCCCGAACGATCGGGGTGTTGCTGAAGTTCAGACCGCCGACGGAGCTGCCCTGGAAGTTCACGTCGAAGTTGAACTCGTTGACCTGGCGGCCGTCGAGCGGCTGGGTTGGACGATTGTTCGGCAGGAAGCCGGCTCCCCGGGCCACGGCCTCGTATTGCTTGAGCTGCGCGTAGGACAGCGTGATCGGGGTCGAGAGCACGACCCAGTTGACCGGCTGCGCCAGCGCGGGCGTGGTCAGCGAACCCTCGTAGAACCAGCCGTTCAGGTTGACCGTACCGTCCGCGTTGGTAGGCAGCAGGCCGTTGAGGTCGATCGGGTTGTCGACAATCGTCGACGATCCGGGTTCGGTCAGGCTCGCGGTCGCGGCATCCAGGACCGGCTGGAGCGCGGGGTTGTAGGCGCCGACTTGATAGAAGACGGCAATCACCGTCTCAGCCCCCGCCTCGCTCTCGCTCACGAAGTGCACTTCCATCGAGTAACCGTGGCTGTTGACCGTGCTCTCCGAGGGATCGTGGAAGTGGAACTGGGCCAGCTCGTAGTGCACTCCCCCCAGCGTCAGGGTGTCGCTCGACGACCCCGCGTACTGCACCTGGATCTGGTAGCCGTTGTTCACGATCTGCGTCGGCTTTGCGGACTGAAAGTTCACGGACAGGTACGGACTCAGGTCGATGGGGGGCACCGTGATGTTGATGGGCGACTCGAAAGGCAACTCGCCGGCCGGCGCGACCGTGTCCCAGGCGTAGACCCCGACAGGTCCGAACGCGGGGTTGTCGTTCCCGGTGATGTAGCTGAACGAAGCGCTCGTGTACGGCTTGCCCGTGGCAGGATCGATGGCGTACGAGCCCGCCGGCGGAATGTCTGCGAAGGTCGGCGACGTTTGCGTGAACCGCCGCGGCGTAACCTGGCGGACGACGTACGGCCCGTCCTCCCTGATCCTGAACCGGTAATTGCCCTTGCAGTTGCTGACGGTCGTCTGGACCACGTCGCCGCTCGCGTCGATCAGTTGCACCCTGATGGGCCCAAGGCCTCGGCCCGTCGCGCTGTTCGTGATCCGGCCCGAGATGGTCCCCAAGACCGGCGCGTGGGCCTGTTCCCCATGAATTCTGTGATAGAGCGGGCTCGGATTGAGCGCGGCCGCGCCAATGCCGATCGAGACGCTCGAACCACTCATCGCAGTTCGAGTCTCCAAAACATCGTAAACCGGCCGCAGTTCACGGCGGGCATTCCGGCGGTGCCCGGCGGAAGCGCTGCGAAGGAGAAGTGAGGTCTTCATCGCGTTGCCGTTCCTGGTTTTTCGGTTCCTCTTCCCATCACTCGACTCATCGTACCGACCCATCCCAGTTTATCCATTCTACTGATCTTCACAAGTGGCGACCGGCGAAAATGTTTTTGCCCCTATCGAGCAAAACCGATGAAATCTCGGCAAGCGCCGGACAGGAAGCGGACTTTGACACTGCTTTGATTTCAATTTGCGCATTCTCGCAAACTCAAGAACAGCGCGATGGTATGCGTTCCTTCCGGTCGGGCGCGTGGCCTCATCGGGTCCGCGATACGCCGGTTCGCTCCGCCCGTCGTCATCAAGAACGAGGCCGGCAATTGAAGCGTGGAGCGAGACCGCGGATTACGTGAACGAAATCGGCGTCTGTGTCGAGTTGAGAGTCAAGGAGTCGATCGTGCAAGCGTCCGCCGCCGCGCTGGCCTTGCACCACATCGTCGCGCGAGACCAGGGGGTCGCGCGAAACGCCTTCATGGTGAATTCGCGTCTTCTTCATTAAGGCATGGTTATAGACTGTTCCGGTGTCCGATTGCCGGGACTCAGCCGCCCCAAGGCCATCGCCTGGTCATTATCAGCCAGCTTCTCTACGCTGCTCGAGGGCGACATCGGCCAACTCTTGCCAGGTGTGCCTGCGTAGAGTCTCGCTCGGCGACGCAATGCGGACGCCATCGCTCCGTCTCGGAACACCTCGCGGTTGGTTCATGACCCGAGCGCATGATCAACGATTTCGCTCGTCGTCTATTTTCGACCGAAGCACAATTGGGTGTGACATTTCGTGCCCGACCGCCGGGCGTGAGCAGGACACCTCGAATACTGCGGCGGCCCCGTTTGCCCCGCCCTGGTGACGGGCCGCACGCGTCGCGGTCTCGAGGCTTGCCGCTCCAAGCGTGCCCGGCATCGTCTTGAGCGCGCCCGTCGGAGAGCGCCGACCCGACGGCGCCGGTTCGGGTCGTGGACCGCGGAAAGGACATGCCGTCCGCGCCAGCGGTCTCGTCGCGGAGCGCTGGTTGAACCTCCGAGCGAGGAACCTCTCCGTTGCCTGCACGCACACCCTAAAGCACCCATTACACCCATCTTTACACCTGGCCAATTTCGACCGTGTTCTCTCCCATTTCATGCATCTTCCCTCCTCGATCGTGAAATTTTTCGAAAGAGGCAGCATCGGAACCGCCGACCACCGGATTTGGGGTTCCCAGATTTACAAAGGGTCGAAGCTGAGGCAGAGTAGGGAGTCGACTGCACCACGTGTCTGGAAGCGAAATCCCGGGTCGCCGCGAACAGGGCACCTCGGTGTCTCAACACGGTTCGGAACATTGATCCCTGACTCCGGGGTTTCGGGTCGGGCCGGTTCTCTATTGCCTTCACGTTGCCTGGCACGGATTCGCGAGAGAATTGGCTTGCCACAGACGTACACCTACGATACAAGAATGCAGTCGAGGATGTCCGAGGAGACGAATACATGGCAACGGTCGAGGAACGGGTTCTTCAGGAACGCAAGGATTTGCGGGGCGGCCCGGGGCGCGCGGGGATGGCGGTCCCCCGTGTCTTCAGTACGGAGGGGGCCAGCCCGTTCGACCAGGTCGATTGGGAGCGCCGCACGGCCGAAATCAAGGACGAGAAGGGTCGCGCGATCTTCCAGCAGACCGATTGCGAAGTCCCCAAGTCGTGGAGTCAGCTCGCGACGAACGTGGTGGCGAGCAAGTACTTTTACGGCGAGCTGAACACTCCCGAGCGCGAGACGAGCGTCCGGCAGTTGGTCGACCGCGTGACGCGTACGATCAGCGACTGGGGCCGGGAGGACGGCTACTTCGCGACGCCCGAGGACGCCGACCGGTTTTACGACGAGCTGACCGCACTCTGCCTCAACCAGTACGGCTCGTTCAACTCTCCGGTCTGGTTCAACGTCGGCCTGTACCATCGCTACGGCCTCACCGGCGCCGCGAATAACTGGCGCTGGGACGAAGAGACCCGGAGCGTCGTGCGGGCCACGAGCGCCTACCAGTACCCGCAAGGGTCGGCCTGCTTCATCCAGAGCGTCGGCGACGACATGCAGGACATCATGCGCCTCGCGTCGTCGGAGGCGATGCTGTTCAAGTACGGCTCCGGCACGGGGACCGATCTCTCGACCCTCCGCTCGAGCCATGAAAAGCTCGCGGGCGGCGGCAAGCCGTCGGGGCCGGTCAGCTTCATGCGGGTGTATGACGCGATCGCCAGCGTCATCAAGTCCGGCGGCAAGACCCGCCGCGCGGCGAAGATGCAGACGCTCAAGGTCTGGCACCCGGACATCCTCGAGTTCATCGAGTGCAAGACCAAGGAAGAGAAAAAGGCCCAGACGCTGATCCAGGCCGGTTATGAGGCGAACTTCAACGGCGAAGCATACAGCTCGGTGATGTTCCAGAACGCGAACCTGTCGATCCGCGCCAGCGACGCGTTCCTCCGCGCCGTCGAGAACGACGCCGAGTGGACCACCCGCGCCGTGACGACCGGCCGGCCAATGCACACGTACCGTGCACGTCAGCTCATGGACAAGATCGCCGAGGGGACGTGGCTCTGCGGCGACCCGGGCATGCAGTACGAAGACACGATCCAACGCTGGCACACCTGCCCGAACACGGCGCCGATCAACAGCAGCAACCCGTGCTCGGAGTACATGTTCATCGACGACTCGGCGTGCAACCTGGCCTCCATCAATCTGATGAAGTTCCGCCGCGAGGACGGCACGTTCGACGGCCAAGGCTTCCGCGCCGCGTGCCGGATCTTCATCACCGCGCAGGAGATCCTGGTCGACCACGCGAGCTATCCGACCGACCGGATCGCCCTGAACAGCCACAAGTTCCGTCCGCTGGGACTGGGCTATGCGAACCTGGGCAGCCTGATCATGGCATCGGGACGTCCCTACGACTCGGACGAGGGTCGGGCCCTTGCGGGGGCGGTGACCGCGATCATGCACGGGCAGGCGTACTTGACGAGCGCCGAGCACGCGGGGCGGCTCGGGCCGTTCGACGGCTTTGCCCTGAATCGCGAACCGATGCTCCGCGTGATGGAGATGCATCGCGACGCCGTCGAGGCGATCGGCACGACCGCTCCGGCCGACCTGATGGCCGAGGCCCGCGCGGTCTGGACCGAGTGCCTGGAGATGGGCCGCCGGCACGGCTACCGCAACAGCCAGGTCACGGTGCTCGCCCCCACGGGCACGATCGCCTTCATGATGGACTGCGACACCACGGGCGTTGAGCCCGACATCGCGCTCGTGAAGTACAAGCAGCTCGCCGGCGGCGGCCTGCTGAAGATCGTCAACCGCACCGTGCCGATGGCCCTGCGCAAGCTCGGCTACGACGAGCCGGCGATCCGGGGTATCCTGGATTACGTCGACGATCGCGACACCATCGAGGGTGCGCCTGGGATCAAGGCCGAGCACCTGCCCGTGTTCGACTGTGCGTTTTCGCCGCCGCAAGGGGGCCGGAGCATCCATTTCCTCGGGCACTTGCGGATGATGGCCGCCGTCCAGCCGTTCCTGAGCGGCGCGATCTCCAAGACGTGTAACGTGCCGAGCGACGCGACGATCGCCGACATTGAGGGTGCCTACCTCGAAGGTTGGCGGCTCGGCCTGAAGGCGCTGGCGATTTATCGCGATGGCTCGAAGGGAAGCCAGCCCGTGAGCACGAAGGCCGAGCAGGACAACTCTCTGGCGCCCGACGTCACGCCTCAAATTGCTCCGGTCCCCGCGCCCGTGCCCGTGCCGGTGGCGGCCGTGCCGGCCTCAGGCTCGGGCCAGCCTCGCCGGGAACGTCTCCCCCACACCCGGCGCAGCCTGACGCACAAGTTCGACATCCAGGGGCACGAGGGCTACGTCACGGTGGGCTTCTACCCCGACGGCCGCGTCGGCGAGATGTTCATCACAATGGCCAAGGATGGCTCGACGATCGGCGGCCTGATGGACGTGATCGGCACGTCGATCTCGATCGGCCTTCAGTACGGAGTGCCGCTCGAAGTCTTCGTGAACAAGTTCGCGCACAGCCGGTTCGAGCCGGCGGGCTTCACCCGCAACCCCGACATCCCGATCGCCAAGAGCATCACGGACTACATCTTCCGCTGGCTGGGCATGGAGTTCATCCCGGGCTACCGCGAGGCCAACGCCCCGCAACGGCCCGTGGACGAGGAGCCCGCCCACAACCCGCCGGTCGTGAAGGTGAACGGACATCGGACCGCGACCATCGCCGACCTCGAGCACGCCGAGGCCGTCATGGGCTCGAGCCCCGCCGACCATGACGACCCCGAGGTGCGCCCGGCTTCCTCGCCGGTCGAAGACACGCTCGAAGCCCAGGAACAGCAGTTCGCCCACTTCCAGAGCGACGCCCCGGCGTGCGACAACTGCGGGGCCCTGACCGTCCGTTGCGGTACCTGCTACCGCTGCTTCAACTGCGGCAACAGCATGGGCTGCTCATAAAGGGATCGGGCCGGCAATGGCCGGCCCTCCATCAACCACGGCGACTCACGCCCCGGCCCTCCAC
>JARLIH010000131.1 GCA_031291845.1 Isosphaeraceae bacterium
CTCGCCGAGGGCCTGAGCCCGACCCCGTAGGCATCGCGACAGGCTTGCCCCGCTCCACCGTCCGCCGGTACGTCCTCCGGGCGCTCGAGGCCGGCCTGTCCTGGCTCCTGCCGCCCGAGCTTGACGACCACGAAGCGCCTGTACGGGTGGGCCGCACCGGCGCCAGCGGTCCTCACGCGCCTGGTCCCCGACTGGCCAGCGGTCCACCGCGAGCTCCGGCGCGAGGGCGTCACCTTGGCCTTGCTCTGGAGCGAGTACCGGGAACGCTGCCCCGACGGCTTCGGGTACACCTGGTTCACCGAGCAGTACTCCGGTCTCGAGCGTGAGGGGAAGAGGTCGAGCTTGGGAGACGCTCAGGATCCAGCGCACCAGCCTGTGAAACGAGAGGTAGAACTCCTTCACATGGAAGGCTTGACGAACCATTATGCACCTGTTCTTCTGCGACATCAGCGCCGTTGAATCAGCAGACACGCAATCTTGAGGGGGCCGACGTGATCCCGCGTCTCTGGATTCGCGCCTCCGGTTGCCGGTTGCGGCGCGGAGCGGCAGCCTCGACTGCCGTTGCCCTCTTCGCGACCATGCTGGCGAGCCCTGTCGCAGCCGGAGTCCCTCCCCCGCCATCGGCGGGCCATCGCTTCTTCGACCAGACCGGCGGTGCGGTCACCGCTGCATCGGTGCTCGCACCCAATACGGGCGCCACTTCTGGGAGCGATTGGCCGAAGTATCTCGGCAACCTTGGATCGAGCGGGTTTACGAGTGAGAACCTGATCACACCGGCGAATGTGTCGTCGCTCAAACTTGCGGCTGGGTGGCCTGTGCAGGGGAACGGCACGATCTCGACTCAGCCGGTCGTGGCCAACAACCTCGTCTATTGGGGTTCGTGGGACGGACTGGAGCATGCGACGCCGTTGCCGGGCAGCAGCAGCAGCGGATGGGCGACCAATCTTGGTCAGACATCGGCGTCTGGCTGCGACCCGTCGACAGCCGGCGTCGCCAGCACGGGCGCGATTTCCTCGGTGACACTGTCAGGGCAAACGAGCCCGCGGTCGGTTCTCTTCGTCGGTGGCGGGGGCAACAACTCTGCCGGGGGCGGATACGCGCAGCTGTACGCGCTCGACGCATTGACCGGCGATGTTCTCTGGCATACGGCGCTTGGCGTTTCACCGAGTCACTTCATGTGGAGCTCACCCGCCGTCTACTCGTACACGAACAGTTCTGGGACGCCAGTGACGAGCGTTTATGTAGGCGTCGCTTCGTTCGGGGACTGCCCGCTCGTCCAGGGGCAGGTCGTCGAGCTCGACGCCGGAAGCGGCCAGATCCAGAATACGTTCACCGTTGTTCCCAACGGCTGCACGGGCGGCGGGGTCTGGGGCTCGCCGACCGTCGATCAGTCAGACGGCTCCCTATATGTCACGACCGGTAACCCGGGATCCTGCTCAACCGGGGAGCCGTACGCCGTCGCGTTGATCAAGCTGCGCGCAGCCGATCTCAGCTTGCTCAGCGCCTGGCAGATCCCCACCAGCGAGCAGGTAACGGACGGCGATTTCGGGGCGGCGGCAACCTTGTTCAATGGAACCGTCAGCTCGAGTGGATCTCCACGATCGCTCGTCGGCGTTCCCAACAAGAACGGGACCTACTATGTCTTTGATCGGACGGCCGTTGGTAGCGGGCCGGTCGCGCGGCTCGGGACTGGCGCGTCCGGCAGCTGTCCGGAATGCGGCGACGGCTCCATCTCGCCAAGCGCTTGGGATGGCAGCACCCTGTACGTCGCCGGCGGCAGCACGTCGATCAAGGGAACCACCTACCCGGGTAGCGTGAGGGCCTGGAACCCCAACTCCCTCGCCGCCCCGCTCTGGGAAGTCGGGATGCCCGACGGAGCTGTGCTCGGTGCGGTCGCCGGGACACCCGGTCTCGTCGCAGTCGGAGAGGGCTCATTCACAGAAGTGCTCTCCGCGAGCACCGGCAATGTCGTCCTGCGGGTCCCGGTGGCGAGTATCGGGAGCTCGAGCCCTGCAACCTTCTACGGCGCGCCGTCGATTGCCTATGGGACCCTGTTCGAAGGCGACACGTTGGGTAACCTCTATGCGTACACGACCAGCTCCGGTCCGACGCCGCCGACCGCGGTCGCCACCGCCACGCCCACGAGCGGCACGGCACCCCTGACGGTGGCCTTCGACGGCTCGGGTTCGTCGGACCCAAACGCGGGCGCCACCCTCTCGTATAGCTGGGATCTCAACGGCGACGGCGTGTTCGGCGATTCGACCGCGATCAAGCCGTCCTTCACCTATAGCGCGGCCGGGACGTATACGGCGTCCCTGCGGGTCACCGACAGTCTCGGGCTCACCTCCAACACCGCGACCGTCACGATCACCGTCACGTCCACCACGGGCTCGGCCTACGCGACCGCGATCGCCGGGCTCTCACCGGTCGCCTACTGGCGCTTCGGCGAGGCGAGTGGCACGACGGCGGCCGATTCTGCCGGCACTAACACCGGGACGTACGCGGGGGCGCCGACACTCGGCGTGCCCGGCCTCCTGACCGGCGACTCCAACACCGCCGTCCAGTTCGAGGGGACCGACGACCAGGTCACCGTGCCGAATGCGGCCTCGCTCAACCCGACGAGTGCGATCTCGGTCGCCGCCTGGATCAACGCCGCCGCCGGTTCGTGGACGCGAAACCCCCGGATCCTCCAGAAGGGCAGCAGCGACAACCAGTACCGCCTGCTCGTCGAGAGCGGCCTGCTGGTCTTCAACATCACGGGGGTCGGCACCGCGAGCGTGGCGCCGCCCTCGACAGGGACCCGTCACTTCATCGTGGGCACGTACGATGGATCAGCGATCCGGCTGTACGTCGACGGCGTCCTCGCCGCGACGAGCGCCGCCACCGGCGCCATCCCGACGACCACCGACCCGCTCGCGATCGGCAACAAGCCACTCTCGACCCATCCGTATGACCCGTTCGCAGGCATCCTCGACGAGGTGTCGATCCACTCGATCGCTCTGAGCGCGAGCCAGATCGGCCAGCTCTGGAACGCCGGCACGACCAGCTCCGGTCCGACGCCGCCGACCGCGGTCGCCACCGCCACGCCCACGAGCGGCACGGCACCCCTGACGGTGGCCTTCGACGGCTCGGGTTCGTC
>JARLIH010000132.1 GCA_031291845.1 Isosphaeraceae bacterium
ATGGGCGACCAGCGTCAGCGGACGATGACAGGCCGTCGGGCACCACGTGCGATCTGGCCGCGGTCGGCGCCGGGAACGTCGGACGGGAGAGGGGCTGTGTTGGGCAAGATAACGGCCGGCTGGTATTCGTTATGCACCCACATGCGGAATTGCTGAGCGCTGTGAGGCCGGCGGGAGGCGATCAGGCTGCGCTGGTAGGCGAGGAACGTCCGGGCCAGGGGCGAATGCGCCGGGCCGCCGATCTGGCCGAATTTCCCGTCGAACTCCTGAAGTGCCGTTCCCACGGGCGCACCGCCGAGAAGCTGGGCCAGCGCGACGGTGAAACCGCTCTGGTCGATCCCCCGCGAGCTCTGAACGAGGATCGGACGCGGTGCGCGGTCGAGCGTGGCCATCAAATCGAGCAGCGTCTGGGGTGAAGGCAAACGATCGGGTCGCAAGTTGATTGGATAGAGCTCGACATGGTGCGCCTCGCAGACCTTCTGCTGGGATGCGAACCAGGCGTGCATATTGCCGCCGCTGGTGAACGTGATGAGCGTACGCAGACCCTTGCGATCGACCAGTTCCTCGAGCTTCTTCGAAGTGAGGCGGGCGCTGCGGTAGATCTGACCGGGGACTTCCTCGTGGAAGTTATCGCCCCAGAAGAAGACGCGGTAGTGCAAGGCCATACCGGCGAACACCAGGACCAACACGCCGAGGGACGCGATCCAGCCGAACTCGGGACCAAGGAACCCGGGCTTCGTGGTTCGTTTCCGCGCACCGTTGACGATCTCACCCACCAGGCTGCGCCGAACGATGAACTCATAGCTCAACAGGCTCAGGACGACCGTGACGCCCGAGACGATCAAGAACTTGACAACACCCGGCAAAGCGACCGGCAAGAGCATGAGCTGCGCGAGGGCAACGATCGGGAGATGGACGATGTAAATCCAAAACGACCCCTCGGTGAGAAACCGCATGGCGGGACCACGGCCTTGCACGACCTTGAGCAAGACGCCCAGCGAGCCAAAGACGGTCAGCCACGGGAACAAGGCGGCGAGCCCGCAGAACGCGATCCGAGCCCATCCGTGGAGCGGCGCCGCGGCGTGTCGCAGCAACAAGGGCGCCAGCGCGGCGAACACGACGAGGGAAAGCACGAGGTAAAGCGTACCGTGACGAATGAACAAATCCTTGGGCCTGCTCACCTTCGCGATCCAGCCGCCCACGGTGAAGAACAACGCGTAGTGAAGAAGGCGGAAGAGGTTCGGGACGATGCAGTTGTCGACCCGGAGCATCGTGTCCGAATCGAGCAAGAAGATCAGGCACGTCGGCACGGCGAACAGCAGCGGCCTCCACGGCGAGGCGATCATCCGTGGAATCCAGCCGTCCTCGACGCCCCTGGGCGCGTCGGTGCTCCGCGACAGGACGCGCCGCAACGACCAGCCGCCACCCCAGACGAGGCAGACCAGGAACAGGTACTCGAGGAACCAGAGGTGCCCGAGCCCATAAAGATCGTGGCGAACCAAGGGGCCGAATCGCCAGCTCAGGATGTTGTCGATGGTGCACCGACCGGTGACCATCAGGCCGTATCCCCAGAGCACGTAGGAGAGCGGCAAGACGGTCAGGCAACCGAACAAGAGCGGTCGTAACAGCCGGTTGGCTCGGTGTGTCAGGAACACGCGGACGCCGCGAGACTCGCAGGCCGCAGGGGCGGAGATGCCGGCAGCCAGGAAGAAAACCGGCATCGCAAACCCGTTGACCCAGTAGATAAAGCCGTCAAAACCCGTATGACCAGGGTTGTCATAGACGACCCACATGGTCAGGCGCAGGGGTATCGCCACGTACGCAAGCGCGGCGTGATAGAGAACCACCAACAGTGTGGTCGCCACTCGCAAGACTTCCAGCGCGTTCCCCATCTCGGCGGGACCACCGCCGCGCGGGGCCTGCTCCCCGCGCGCACGCTCCTGCTCGCGTGCGGGACGCTCGCCTCGACCATCGAGCTTTCCCATCGATCGTGACCCCTTAACGACACCGGCCCCGCCGCAATGATTCCGACCCGGAGGTAAGCGCCTCTTCCAAAGGAATGAGCATCATCAGGAAGATCGACAACAGCCACGTTAAGTCTTTGGGGTAATCGCGGAATCCAGGGAAACTGAGTCACCGAAGGCCGTGTGGAGAAACTGAAGGGAACTACGGATACGCGAGTAAGCACCCGGCCCCGCTTCGGCTCAAGGGAGCAAGCGCCTCGAGGATTTCGTGAGAATTTCGGAACGAGGCGGCGAGCACCGTGCCTCGATCCGCTTCATTGCCGCGGTTCCGAATGGTCCGGTGCTTCAGGTCGCGGCAATTAGGCGAATCACCGCACCCGCGGGATGAACCGCCACGGGGCGCCTGCGGTTGATTCGCGTGGGTTCCACAATCGCCGAAGCGGAGGCGAACTCCAGGCCGAAACCGGCCAAAGATCGGCGCCTTCACACACACCCTGCGGCGACCCCTTCTCTGGGTGCGTCACGCGGGTATCCTCAAGGGCGCCCGCGTTGAGCCTCTTTCCGATCAGTCATCGCAGCCCCCGACACTGGAAAAAGTCGCCAAGGTCGCGGCGGCCTATCGCATCGAAGAACTTCCGAGCGTACACGTCTACGATCCATCTTCCTTCGATCTCCATCGTCTGTCCAGCCCCCATGCGCCGACCGTCCGGTGCGGAACCGGCGCGAGCGATCCTTGAAGTCATGCTCATAAACCGCTACCAGCGGCACGACGACCGCGCGCCGGAGCAATTTGTCCTCGAAGGTGGCAATCCCGAGCAGCCGGGTTTCGGTCTTCGAGCCCCCCTTTGGCGATGTGCACGCGCCGCACTTGGCGCGGTCCACCGGCGCCCGGAGGTTGCCCTCCAGCTTCGCCGCGTCGTCCGCACGGTCTTGTCCGTCCATGTCCCCCCACGCCGTCAATGAAAGGAAACGATTCTCGTTGCCTCACCGCGGAGGAGGGACGATGGGACTGCTTGCCCCGACCGGGTCTTGAGCCGGGTTTCGCCGTTTACCCTTGGCAATCACCCGAGAAGAGAGCGGCCGATTGTTCGGGCCGAAGATGATGGGAGAACTGGCCCCCACCGGGTCGCTGGCGACCCCTGCCTTCGTGTCTTCCGGCCCGGGATCGCCCGCGGTGACGGGAGGAGCGGGGTTGTAGGGAACGGGCGCTTCGTCACCGCAGCCCGCCACGAGGGCCACCAGTAGCAAGACGGATCCGTGCCGGCGCCAAGAGGGCCGCATTCGTGTTACCTCGCGAGGGAACGAAAAGAAGACGTCCTGCCGATGCGTGATCGGCGAGGACGGGAACCGCTCGGAACCAGCGACGCCGGACGCGCGTACGATCAGAGCGCGTCGGAGCTGATGACTTCACCCCCCGCGCGGGTGCCGAGGGCCCACCACGCCTGGAGGCCGACGGAGTTCTTGATGAAGCGCACGGAACCATCGCCGCAGCAGACGTTCACGCCGCCGGAGTGATTGCTGGTGGGAGGGAGAGAAGCGGAAGGGCCGCCGTAGGATGCGTTGTCATTCGAGCATGCCAGGCTGTTCGGGGCACCGAAATGCGTATAGGCATTGATCACGGTGTAAGGCGGGTACGCCTTGGTCCAGCTCAATCCCGAATTACTCGAGGTCGATGCCGTCGTCCCAGGAATCGCCATGCACGCGTTGACGAAGGCGAGGGCGTTTGCCTGCGAACCCGAGTCGTGAGCGCTGGCGGCCGTCGGTGGAAAGAGGCCCCGCTTCGCGTTTGTCGAACTGACGGTGATCGCGACGCCAGGGTAGCCAAAAAGCTTCTCGCTGAACAGCGCCGTGTTGGACGTGCCGTCGATGACACTGGCGAACGTCACCGGCCCGCCCAGGCCATAGCTTGAGCCGATCGTGGGCACGACACCCGCGTTATTGGGAATGATCAGGCCGGTATGCGTGGCGATCACACCCGGGCCGCCGAGGTTCCCGTAGTAGTTCATGGTCCCGAAGCCCCCGTTGGCCTGGTCGGGATGTTGCGAGAGGTTCTCCGAGGGGCAGAGGAGCGTATTGATCTGCGACTTGCCGACGGTCGAGTTGGCCCACCCGTTGCCGCCGGAACAGGCCGTGTCAAAGTCGGCGCCTGCCGTCGAGAAGGAGAAATTGAACGCATTGAACATCGACTGTTGCTCCAGGCCGGGCAAGATCGCCAGCGGCCAAGAGAGAGTCCAGCCGCAGCTCGGGCCAGAGACGGACGGATACATGTCCTTCAGCGGGAAACAGTTGTTCTGATCGTTGTAATTGTGAACAGCGAGGCCAAGCTGCTTCAAATTGTTGATGCATTGCGATCGACGCGCCGCCTCGCGCGCCGCCTGAACAGCAGGCAAGAGCAGCGCAATGAGCACCGCGATGATCGCGATGACCACCAAAAGCTCGATCAACGTGAAACCCCGACGACTCATGTTGGTTAGCCCCAGGCAGCCTCAAAAAGATGCAGCCGTGCACGAATGAGGGCACAAATAGCGCTGCATCCCGACCCTCAACGCAGGACTTGGTGGATATAGCACACGGAATGCCAAATCGCGATAGCTTCTTTATAGGACTTGTTGAGGATGAGAAAAGGGAACGCGAGGAGTTCCTCCGCGGGTTGACACCCCTGGCTAAGGGCTGCCCGCCCCGTTCGCGGCTCAGAATGGTCCCAAAGACGGGCCCAAAGAATCCGCGACGGTCAGCGACCTTGTAATCCTCCTGAAGGGGACGCGTTGGGAGTGGACATCGGGCCGCCAGCCCGATAAGATCTTCCAAGCCTGCCCGACGTGCGACCCATGGCGATGACTCGCCTGACTCGGTGATCTTACAGTCACGCGCTGGTATCACTGCGCCACACGTTTGCGTGCGCCACGCCTTCTTGCTCGGTGCCGAAGACTCCGACCGTAGGGTGTAGATCGAAAACCGCCTCGAATGAACTCGGATAAGTCCTCGCCGTCTCGGTCGCCGGGTTCACGGTCCTGGATAAGCACTTGCATGCGCTCGTGCGGCTCGATCCCGACGTCGGCGCATGCTGGTCGGACGAAGAGGTGGTTAGGCGCTGGGGCAGCCTCGTCCTGGTGTGATGAAAAGTTGGGCCTGCGATGGCCTCGTCGCGCCGCCAGGGGAGGCGGTTTCTGGTGCGCCGTTGACAGCCCCGAATGCGACGGCAACGGGACAGCCGGGGCCAACGCCCCTGGGGTCGCCGCCCGGCGTTTTTCGGCTTGCTCTTCAGTCCTGAAGGCGGGCGCGCCGCGTTGATCGGGGCAACGCCCCATCACCGCACGGGACGCCCTTTCAGGGCTGAAGTTCATCGTTCTCGTCATCGGGCTCCCGGGGCGTTGCCCCAGGCTGTCGCGACGATCGAGGGATACGCCCTCGGAAACGACCTGCTCCTGGTCGATTACACGGGGCGCCTCTCTTGCGAGGGGAAGGCATCGATCTCGCGGGAACGCAGCAGTGAGGGCCGGCTGCCGGGCCGGTTCTTCGCGACAAGCCGTCAGCGCTTGAGGAACGCGGCCGAGCCGCTTGGGAGTGCGCCACCTGGCGAACCTCGCGAGCCATCCGGCCCGTTGAGACGGGACGGATGCGGGTTCGTCAGCAAAGCCGCCAGGGCGTGCCGTCTCTCCCCCGTACGTCCGGGAGAAACGGCTTCACGGCGCGCATCGTCAGCCGACGCTCGCCGAGGATCGATCGCCAGACACGGCGTTTCGTTCTCTTATCGTTTAGCGCGATTCGGCGGGAGCCGGCACTGGCGTTACCGATTGAATCGTGCCGCCGGGTGGAGTACCGCCAGGCATCGCGCCGTGCAGTCCTCTCATCATTCCCACCGCCTCGCGCATCATCTCGGTTTTCAGTCGTTGCCGCTCTCGAAATTCAGCGCATCCGGCACACAACGGCACACCCAGGATGAAGAGGGCAATCCATTTTCTCATGGCTTTCGCTCCGTCCCGAGAAGGGGAATCGCTGGTACGGACGCCGACTGCGGAGCTGTGCTATGGCCGCCGAGCGAGAAGCAACGCCGCCGGTTTATACGGGAGACCGCTTGAGGGCACAAGGTCACTTGATGCGAATGCGATCTTCGCGGATTCGATACGAACGATGGCGATCGGTGGACTCCCTTGCCGGCTCACGAAGTACGCGGGTGGCGGCGGCGAGCGCGGTCGGTTCCTGTCCGAGCGCGCGGGTGGTCCGCGCCCCCCGGTTCACGAGGTACTGCCCGAGCGCCCTTCGATAAAGCTTCTCCTTCGACCCGAACGCCGCATACAAGCTCGGGGCTGCGATCCCCGTCACCGCCGTCAGGTCGGCGATCGAGACCCCGTCGCACCCTCGTTCCCAGAACAGGGCGACAGCCCGCTCCAAGGCTGCGGCCGCGTCAAACCGCCGTTTCCGACCTCGCGGTCGTGGCTGAGACGCCAGAGTGATTGTGAGTGTGGTCATTGCAAATAGCCTTGACGGCCGCCCGGTCGGGAACTAATATATCGATCACTATCGAATACAGGAGTGTAAGATGATTAGCAACTTCCCAAGGGCCGCCGTGGCGGCGACCGGCGACGACAGTGGAATCGGTCGGGCGAGTGTCGCGAGGCGACGTCGTGCCGTCATGCTCGTCGTTTGCATGTGTGCCGTCGGCCGCTGCGGGATGGCTCCGACCCCGGCTCCCGCACGGGCGACGGAATCGCTCGTGTCTCGGGTCGACGCGGCGATCGACCGCGCCCTGACCGAGAAACGGATCGTCGGAGCGGTCGTCCTCGTCGCCCGCGACGGGCGGGTGGTGTATCACCGGGCGGCTGGACTGGCCGACCGCGAGACCGCACGGCCGATGCGCGAGGACGCCGTGTTCCGCCTTGCGTCGATGACCAAGCCCATCGTCTCCGCCGCGGCGTTGGTCCTCGTGGAGCAAGGGAAGTTGGGCCTCGACGACCCGGTAACCAGGTGGCTGCCGGACTTCCGCCCGCGGCTCGACGACGGGCGGGAGCCGACGATCGCGGTCCGGCAACTGCTGACCCACACGGCCGGCCTGAGTTACGGCTTCCTCGAGACGCAGAACGGACCGTACCACAGGGCCAGGGTATCGGACGGGCTCGACCAGCCCGGCCGGTCGGCGACGGACAACCTGCGGCGGATCGCGTCGGTCTCGCTGGCCTACCCGCCGGGGTCGGCATGGCGGTACTCGGTGGCAACCGACGTGCTCGGCGAGGTGGTGGCCCGGGCCGGCGGGAAACCCCTCCCGGAAGTGGTTGCGACGCTCGTCACCGGTCCGCTGGGAATGAATGACACCGCGTTCACGGTCCGCGACGCGAGTCGGTTGGCCGTGCCGTACGCGGACGGGGCTGCGGGGCCGGTACGGATGGGGGAGACGCAACTCGTCCCGTTCGGCTCGGGGGAGGGCTTCCGTTACTCCCCCGGTCGTGTGTTCGACCCAGCGTCGTTCCCCTCCGGCGGGGCCGGGATGGTCGGGACGGCCAGCGATTTCCTCGTGTTTCTGGAAGCCCTCCGGACAGGCGGTGGTGCGGTGCTGAAGCCCGACACCACCCGGTCGATGACGACGAGCCAGACCGGGACGCTGACCGGCGTCGCGGACGGCCCGGGCTGGGGGTTCGGATTCGGGATGGCAGTCCTGACCGACCCGGCGACCGCCCGGTCCCCGCATTCGGTCGGCACCTTCAAGTGGGGCGGGGCGTACGGGCACAACTGGTTCGTCGACCCGGTCCGTCGGCTCACGGTCGTGATCCTCACAAACACCGCCGTCGAGGGAATGTCCGGCCGGTTTCCGACCGAAGTTCGCGACGCCCTCTATAGCGGCCAACCATGAACGCCCCGCGACCGGTCGAGGCAGTGGGCCGAGTCTCCCCCGGAACGAACCGACCCGCCCCCCGTTCGCGCCCGGCACCGGAGATAAAGGCGCGCACTCAACCTGGCTGAATGCGGACCTTGGCTCTGGCTGCCCCGTTGTCCGAGAAGCCCCGGCAGAGCAGCCAAAAAACAACGCAGACTGTGCAAACGAATCAGATTTGGCACATGGCGTCGATCGCCCATCTTCTTGTCACGAGCTTTATGCAGTTTTCATGAAGACGCGTATACCAGAGGGATGAGGTGCCATTCTGCGCACAGCGGACGGCGGTCCAAGCGGACGAGGGAGCGCGTGTCATGCGAGAGACGCTCAACGGCCCGGAAGCCTGCGCTCGGTCTGGTCCCGGCCATGGCGATCCCGGCAAGGCCAAATGAGTTCGGCCGGCGGGATTGGATCGTTAGGTGCCGATCGAGAGCCGTAACGTCAACCTGAGTGGGAAGATGGTCGCCAGAAACACCAAAAACACCAAAAACCCCCCTGGGATACCTGGAGCGCGGCAAAACAGATGCTTTGCATTACCTGAGAGCTTTGCGTCGATTTTTCCAGAACACGGCACTGACCGGGCGAAACGTTGGCGTCGACGTTGAATACAACCACTCATCCGGTCTTTGTGGCGCACCTCCGCGGCGCTTCAAGGCCCGGGTACCGGCGCATCTCCCGGCACCGTCGTCACTCATTCGGGAGGGCACACGCTGAGGATCGAAGGCTGAGTGAAAGACCGCCACATTGAACGCAGGCTGCCCACGGCATTACTTGGCACGTCACTGGGGGATGATATGATAGGAAAGCCGAACGCGAACGAAGGACCTCCCCCACGAGCCATCGTCCCAGCCGACGACCTCCCTCACACCAACCTTCCGCCCTCGCGAGCGCCCGTTCCCATGCATTTCCACAATCCCCAGCCCTTGCGGTATCCCTGTCAGCCGTTGAAGTTGCGCATTGGGATGGCGATCGCTTTCGCCCTTGCGTTCGCAGGCAGGGGCCGCGCAGAGTCGCCCGAAGCGGCGGTTCTACTTCCCACGCACTTCCGACAACCGGTCGCGCTTCGGCTCAGCCCGGAGGGGAGCCGGCTCTATACGGCCAACTTCAAGAGCGGCACCGTGTCGGTGATCGACACCAACAACGCGCGGGTCGTGGCGGAATGTTGGGTCGGGCGCGGTCTGGCCGATCTGACGCTCTTGCCGGACGGCCACCGCATGCTCGCTGTCGACCGGGCTGCGGACGCCTTGGTTCTTTTGGAGATAGCGAGCGGGGGCGTCAAGGTCGTCGCGCGCCAGGAGGTCGCTCCCGACCCAGTGCGAGTCCTCGTCTCGCCCGACGGTTCCGGCTGTGCGGTGACCTCGACTGCCGCGCGCCGCGTGTCGATCATCGCGATTGACGCGTCGCGGCAGACACTCACGCCGGTCCGAACGATCGACTTGCCGTTCGGTCCGCGCGAGTTCATCCACGTGGCCGACGGCTCGCGGCTGGTGGTCGCCGACGCCTACGGCGGCAAGCTCGCCGTCGTGGATCCGAGCGGCGGTATCGTGGAGTCGGTCCGGAGCATCCCGGCCCACAACATTCGCGGGCTCGCGCTGAGTCCGGACGGGCGCACGGTCGTCGCGGCGCACGAGGTTCTCAGGCGGGTGGCGAAGACCGACTTCGAGGACGTTCACTGGGGCCGGCTTGTCACCAGCCACGTCCGATCGCTTCGCCTGGATGCCCTCCTGAGCGCAGGGTCCGACGAGGATTTGCTCCGCGGGGGGTGCACGATTGACCTGGGTTTCGCGACCAGCGGTGCGGGGGACCCGTCCGCCCTGGCCTGCGACCGGTCGGGACGGGTAGCGGTCGCCGTGGGGGGGGTGGACGAAGTCGCTCTGAGCCAGAGTCCGACCGGCTACGTCAAGCGCATCGGGGTCGGCCGGCGCCCTTCAGCGTTGGCCATCAGCCCGGACGGTCGCGTGCTTTACGTAGCGGACACGTTCGACGACACGATCTCGGTGGTCGATGTCGCGAACCGCAAACGCGTCGGCACGATCGCGCTCGGACCGTGTCCGCGGCCGGGCGCGGTCGAACGGGGCGAACGCCTGTTTTTCGACGCCAAGCTGTCGCACGACGGCTGGATGAGCTGCCACAGTTGCCACACCGACGGTCACTCGAACGGCCTGCTTGCCGACACCCTGGGCGACGGCTCCTACGGGGCACCCAAGCGGGTGCCATCGTTGCTCGGCGTCGGGGCGACGGGCCCTTGGGCGTGGAGCGGCTTGATGGAACGGCTCGAGGACCAGGTGCGCAAGTCGATCACGGTCACGATGCAGGGCCGTGCGCCGACCACCGAGCAGCTTGCGGATTTGACGACGTACCTGCGTTCGCTGCCCCATGCGCGAGTCATCGCCGGGGCGGATGAAGCGGCCGTTGCTCGTGGGAGAGAGCTGTTCGAGCTCCGTCGGTGCGACCGTTGCCACGCGGGACCCGAGTACACCGCACGGGGCCATTACGACGTCGGGATCGCCGATGAGGTCGGCAACCGGCGGTTCAACCCACCGTCGCTCCGCGGTGTCGGCCAGCGCGAGTCGCTGCTGCACGACGGTCGCGCCGCGACGCTTGGTGACCTGTTCCTTCGGCACCGTCACCCGCGATCTGCCGACTGGACGGCTGCCGAGGTCGACGACCTGGTCGCGTTCTTGAACTCGCTTTGATCGGCGTGGCGATCATGGCCGCTGCGCGGATTCATTCGTCACGGTTAAAAGCGAATTGCGTTCGCGCTAACCCGAGAGGCCGCACATGGTTTCCGGCCCATTTGTTTCACGGCGAGTTCCGTGGGCGACCCATTGGCGAGCCCCCGGGGCACGCGACGCTGTGCGTCAATGTGTCCCCGGCCACCCCGACCCACTGCCTGCGATCGTGGTGGAGCGTGAGGAGTGCGCCGTC
>JARLIH010000133.1 GCA_031291845.1 Isosphaeraceae bacterium
CCCCGGCGGGGGGCCGTCGTCGGGCCCGAGCCGGTCGAGGGCCGAGACGAGGTCCGCCCCCGAGCGCGCGATGCGTACCTGCGGATCGGCCAGGAGCTGCGCCAGGGTGACGCGGCTGAAATAAGGCATGCAGAGGAGGTGCAGGCCGGTCGCCGGGTCGGTGCGGTACGAGTAGACGGGGACGATGTGCGTGTGCTGGAGCCGGGCCAGGGTTTGGGGCTCGCGCGTGCCGGTGCGGGCGACCTTCAGGGCGACCGGGCGGTCGGCGAGCTGCCGCTCGCGGGCCAGGAAGACCCGCGCGAACGCCCCGCGGCCGAGCTCGGCGACGAGGTGAAAGCCCGCGATCGTCTGCCCGGCTTCCGGAAACGGGACCGCCACCGCGTTCGCGCCGTGATACGAGAGCGTGGTGGGACACGAGCCGACCAGGCCGTGGATATCGAACACCCTGCGCAACCGAGGCGCGAGTGACGGATAACGCGCGAGGTACTCGGCCGGGTCGGGCTCCCCCTGCTCTTCCTCGCGGAGGCAAAACTCTTCGTAGACAAGGGCAACGAGCGTTTCGTCGTCGAGGTCGGGGTAGCGGCGGCGGTACCAGTCGGCGCCGGCGTGGTCGCCGGTTTCCCAGCGGAGGGTCAGCTCCGCGCGGAGGAGTGCGAGGCGGGCGCCCGGGAACGCATCGTCGAGGAAATCGTCGGGCTCAGGGCGGCGGCCCGCGGAGCCGCGCCAGGCCGACTCGAAGTCACGGACCAGGCGTACGGCGGCGGGGGACGACGCCTCGTCCCACGTGCGGCCCGAGGCCGCCGTGCCCGGGGTGGAGAACGTGAGGCTCATCCGTGCTCAGACCTCCAGCTCGAGCTCTCCCTGCACGCGCCGGCGCAGGTCTTCCAGCACGCGCTGAACGGTCCGCTCGCTGATCCCGAGCTTTTCGCCGATGTCGCGACTGGAGAGGCCGGCGGCCTTCATTTCGAGGACCTGGCGGCGGTCCTCGGGCATCAGCTCGCGGAGGCGGCCGAGGACTTCGTGGGCCTGCGCGACCTGGCTCGGGGTGTCCACCGGCCCTGGCACGTCTTTCGGCCGCCCCTCCTCGCCCCAGAGCGGTTCCTCGCGGTGCATGTCCTGTTTCTGGCTGGCCGCGCGACGGTACTCGTCGATCACCTTGTTCTTGGCCGCCCGGGCCAGGAACGCGACCAGGTGACGCGAGTCCTCGAACTCGGCCGGCCCACCGGTGCCGCGCACGCGGCGGAAGAAGCTCCCCCAGACGCTCTGCATGAAGTCGAGGGAGTCGAACCGCGACCGCAGGAGCCGCGGCAACTGGCGCCGGACGACGAGGCGGACTTCCGACTCGTAACGCGCCAGAAGTTCCCTGGCGGCGGCCTCATCCCCGGCCTGGATCCGCGCGAGGAACCGGGGAAGATCGCTCGCCTCGCTTTGACTCCGTTCTCGGACCGAATCGCCGACGGACATCGCAGGGCCTCCTTTCCCCTTACGAAGCTGATCGTATTCGGCCAGGCCGAACCGACACAGGGTAACGGTCATGCACGCGTTTTGGCAAGAGGCGCGAACGCGCGACCTGTCCCAACGTTCGATTCGTCGTGGTCGTGCGGGACGTGAGGACCGCACCGATCGGGTCGGCGGAGTATGACGGAACTCCGCTCTCGCCGTTGCCGAAGTAAGATCGTAGGATGCCTCGCGGGGTCGTTGCGACCCCAGGAAGCGAAGGAGAGCCGCATGCGTGCGCGCAGGAGTTTCCGCCCCGCCGCGTGGGACGCCCTGGAGGAACGGGTCGTCCTGAGCAAGGGAATCAGCCCTTTCCTGAACCCGTTCGGGCTCATCGGCGCGATCGCGTCGGCCGTCCAGCCGAACAAGGCCGCCGCCCCTGCGGCGACGGTCGGCACGCTCGGCGATAGCTATACCGACGAGTACAAGTTCTATCCGCCGAACCAGAGCCACGCGCGGAACTGGGTCGAGATCCTGGCGAATACCCGGAACGTCAGCTTCGGCTCGTACTCGAACGCGAGCCGGGGAGCGCCCCGCAACCAGGGGTTCGCCTACAACTGGGCCCAAGACGGCGCCACCTCCACCGATATGGTCAACAACCAGCTCCCGGGCCTGACCAAGCAGGTCGCCGCGGGAGTCGTCCAGTGCGCCTGGATCTTCGTCGGGGATAACGACTTCCTTTATTTGCTGGGCAATCTCCAATCGGGTCAGATCAGCGAGGCCGACTTCCCGCAGGCGTTGGCGCAGACCGAGGCCACGGCGCAGGCGAACTTCAACACGGCGGTGAACACCCTCCTCGCGGCCAATCCGCGCGTCAAGCTCGCCGTGTCAACGCTGCCGGACGTCAGCCTCCTGCCGCTCGTGCAAGCAGGGGCGACGACCCCCGCGCTCAAGGCGGCCGTCGCCGCGACGAGCCAGGCGATCCAGCAGTTCAACGCGAACGTGACGAGCGTCGCGGCCGGCAACAACCGGATCGCCCTCGTCGACCTGGCCGGGCTCTCGAGCCAGCTCGGCCAGACGGCGACGGGCAGCGGAGGCTCGGTCTCGTTCGGAGGCGCGACGATCAGCCTGACGACCCCCGGCAACGACTATCACGACTTCTTCCTCGCCGACGGCCTGCACGTCGGTACCGTTGGCCAGGGGCTCATCGCCGACGCCTTCGTGAACGCGATCGACACCAAGTTCGGGGCGAAGGTCCGCACGCTCTCGCCGACGGAGATCGTGCGCTACGCGAAGACCGTGCAGAACCAGACGAAGCACGGCCCGGGGCCGAGGTGAGCGAGTCGCGCAACGGCCGATGGCTCATGGCGCTCAACCTTGCACAGTACGCCGTTGACGAATCGCCGCCGCCACGGCTTCGACATCCCCCACGAGCCACGAATGGCGATCCGCGGAGTAATCCCCCGAGCCTGTTTCATACTGCTGGAAGAAGCGAATGAACCCGACCGGGCCCAACGCCTGGGCAAGGGCTTCCATTCCATCCCTACGGATCTGATCCAGTGTTTTGATCGGTGCGGTCATGGCGCAATCGCCAGATTCTCGACCGGCGTCGAACCGGGAGCGCCGCTACGGGGCACTCCCGCAATGATAACAAACTGACGGGCCCTCACCGAGCCCTTGCCCGTCGCCCGTCTTGGCAGCCGGCGCCCGATTGGATTACCCTGTGAGGGCGCCGGCCGGCCGGTTGTCATACGCCGCCGATCGGTAAACCTCTCAACACCTTCCACGGAAAGGCCGGCCTCGATCCGCACGGAGGGCCGGGCGGGGACGATGGTCCAGATCAAGCTGCCGGATGGAACGGTCAAGGAGTATCCCGAGGGGGTCCGCCCGCGGGAGATCGCCGAGGGGATCGGTAAGCGGCTGGCCGAGGCGGCCGTGGCGGCCGTCGCCGATGGGCGGATCGTCGACCTGGACCGGCCGCTCGACGAGGGTGCCGGCCGCGACGCGCCGGTCGAGCTCCGCCTGCTGACCCCCCGTGACCGCGAGGCACTCGACGTCCTCCGCCACTCCACGGCGCACGTCATGGCCCGCGCCATCATGCGGCTCTTCCCCGGCGCTCGGCTGGCGTTCGGCCCGACGACGGCCAACGGGTTCTATTACGACGTCGACCTCGCCGGCACCAAGTCGATCTCCGAGGACGACTTCCCCGCGATCGAGGCCGAGATGGCCAAGATCGTGAAGGACGCCGAGCCCTTCGAGCGGTTCAGCATGCCCGCGGAGGACGCGCGCCAGTTCTGCGAGGACCTCGGCCAGCCGCTCAAGGTCGAGCACATCGACGACGAGCTGCACAAGTACGGCGTCCTCAGCTTCTACCGCCAGGGGGAGTTCGTCGACCTCTGCCGAGGCCCCCACATTCCCCACGCCGGCAAGGTCGGCGCGTTCAAACTCCTCTCGATCGCGGGGGCCTACTGGAAAGGCCGCACCGACGGCCAGGTGCTCCAGCGCGTGTATGGGACCGCCTTCTTCGACAAGAAGGAGCTCGACGCCGCGCTCGCGCAGCTCGAAGAGGCCAAGAAGCGCGACCACCGGAAGCTCGGCAAGGAGCTCAACCTCTTCACGATCTCGCCGCTCGTGGGCTCGGGCCTCATCCTCTGGATGCCCAAGGGGGCGATCGTCCGCGGCGTGCTCGAAACCTTCCTGAAGGACGAGCTCCTCAAGCGCGGCTACCAGCCGGTCTACACGCCCAACATCGGCAAGATCGAGCTCTACCAGATCAGCGGCCACTACCCGTACTACAAAGACTCGCAGTTTCCCCCGATCCGGCTCTTGAGCGACGCGGCGATGGCGCTCGTCGGCGGCCTCGAGAGCGACGAGCTCGACGACCCGACCCAGAAGATCCTGCTGGCCAAGGCGGGCATCCCCGAGCGGATGCCGCACGTCGTCAAGGACGTCGCCGGCGAGCTCCAGCCCGTGCGGGTCGAGGACTACTGGACCCTCGACAAGGCCGGGCGCATCAAGTACGCCCAGCAGTACGGCGTGAGTGAGGAGTACCTCCTCAAGCCGATGAACTGCCCCCACCACATCCAGATCTACGCCGCCCAGCCGCGCAGTTACCGCGACCTGCCGGTGCGCCTGGCCGAATTCGGCACCGTGTACCGCTACGAGCAGTCGGGCGAGCTCTCCGGGTTGACCCGCGTGCGGGGGTTCACCCAGGACGACGCCCACCTGTTCTGCACGGGCGAACAGGTCCGCGGCGAGTTCCGGGCGACGATGGAGCTCACGCAGTTCGTGCTCGGCAGCCTGGGACTGACCGACTACAAGCTCCGGCTCTCGAAGCACGACCCGAACGACCCTAAGTACAAAGGGGCCGCCGGCGACACCTGGCGCAGGGCCGAGGACGACATCCGCTCCGTCCTCGACGAGATGGCACTCCCCTACGAAGAGGCCCCCGGCGAGGCGGCGTTCTACGGACCCAAGGCCGACTTCATCGTCCGCGACTGCATCGGCCGCCAGTGGCAGCTCGGCACCGTGCAGCTCGACTACGTCCTCCCCGAGCGGTTCCAGCTCGAGTACACCGGTGCCGACAACCAGCCGCACCGCCCCGTCATGATCCACCGCGCTCCGTTCGGCTCGATGGAGCGCTTCATGGGCATCCTGATCGAGCACTTCGCCGGCGCCTTCCCGCTGTGGCTCGCCCCCGAGCAGGTGCGCGTGCTCCCCATCTCCGACAAGGTCGCCGAGTACGCCGACCGCGTCCTGAGCGACCTGCGAGCCGCCGGCCTGCGCGCGACGATCGACCACCGGTCCGAGAAGATCGGCGCCAAGATCCGCGACGCCCAGCTTGAAAAGATCCCGGTGATGCTCGTCGTCGGCGCGAAGGAAGCCGAGACGGAGGCCGTCTCGTACCGCGACCGCATCGACGGCGACCGCGGCGCCATGCCGCTGGCCCAGGCGGTCGCGCAACTGAAGGCCGAATCCGAGTCGAGGGCGATCCGTCAGAGCGCGCCGCCCCCCCCGCCCCCCGAGACCGGCGACCACCACATGGAACAGCATACTTACTAGTAAGGCGCATGGAACGCACCGGTACATTCCATGCACCCTACGTCGTTACTTCCGGCTCTGGTGTCAAGCCGCACGGACTGCCAATGATTGCGGTTCGGCCGCGCGACGACGAGATAGTCTCCGCCGTTCCGTTTGATGTGAGCGCGGGATATCATAGGGCTCTAACGAGGCTCTCACCAGGAGATGACCATGCCCAAGTCGAGCGTGAAAGAAGAAGCCCGCCGGCTCGCCGAACGCCTGCCGGAGGACGCAACCTGGGAAGACGTGCAGTATGAGGTTTACGTCCGGCAAGCTATCGAAGCTGGACTGAATGATTCGCAGGAGGGACGGACCGTCTCGCTCAACGAGGCGCGACGGCGCTTCGGGCTGACCTCGGAATGAACGTCCATTGGACCGAATCGGCTTTGGCCGACCTACAGGCGGTTGAAGCGTATATCGGGCGTCACTCCCAGCAATATGCACGCGCAATGATTGAACGGATCTTTACGCGCAGCGGTCAGCTCGCGACGCAGCCTCGCCTCGGCCCCGCAGTATCGGGAAACGAGGATGAGAATCTGAGGGAATTGTTCGAGGACCCGTATCGGATCATTTACCGCGTTCTGCCGCAGCAGGTCGACATCGTCGCCGTGGTGCACGCAGCTCGGCGGCTGCCTCGCGGCCTTTGAGGGCAGGAACTCAGCGTATGGCTGACATCAGCTTAGACGAAGTGGGCCATGCGGCCGAGCGGCTCAAGCCCTGGGCGCACCTCACGCCCGTCTTGACGTCGCAGACTCTCAATGAGCGCTGCGGTGCCTCCGTGTTCCTGAAATGCGAGAACTTCCAGCGCGTCGGCGCGTTCAAGTTCCGCGGAGCGATGAACGCGCTGTTGCAACTGACCGACGAGGAAAAAGCCAGGGGGGTCGTCACCCACTCGTCGGGCAACCACGCGCAGGCCTTGGCATTGGCCGGGAAGCTCCTGGAAATCCCGGTCTGTGTGGTGATGCCGCGCACGGCGCCGGCGATCAAGCGCGCGGCCACCGAGGGCTACGGCGCAACGGTCGTGCCGTGCGAGCCGACGCAGGCCGACCGTGAGGCCACGGTCGAACGTCTCATCGGGGAGCACGGCTACACCTTGATCCACCCGTTCGACGACTGGCGCATCATCGCCGGCCAGGGGACCGCCGCCTGGGAGCTGCTCGACCAGGCCGCGCCGCTCGACGTGGTCCTTACCCCCGTCGGCGGCGGCGGCCTGCTCTCTGGCACCGCGATCGCCGTCAAAGGACGGTCCCTCGCGACACGCGTCATCGGCGCTGAGCCCGAGATGGTCGATGACGCCGCTCGCTCGTTCCGGAGCGGCCGGATCGAACCGACGAACAACGCCCAGACGATCGCCGACGGATTGCGTACCTCGCTCGGACCGAAGACGTTCGCGGTCATTCGCGAGCACGTGGACGACATCGTCACAGTCTCCGAGACCGAGATCGTCGGGGCCATGCGGTTCTTGTGGGAGCGGCTGAAGATCGTCGTCGAGCCGTCGAGCGCGGTGCCGGTAGCCGCCGTCCTGAATGCGAAGCTTCCCGTGCAGGGACGTCGCGTGGGCATCATCCTCAGCGGCGGGAATGTCGATTTGGAGCCCTTGTTTCGGGCGCTATCGGTATAATCCAGTCTGGTATTACCGAAGGTGGTCGAACGCATGCTCGACTTCGATTTCGTCGAATGGGACGACGCAAATATCGGGCACATCGCCGACAATGGGATCACAGTCGATGAAGTCGAGGATGTGCTGTACAGTCCCGACGGTTAGCCGGACCAGTGGACGTCCGATCGCGATCGGTGAGACAACAACGGGCAAGACGATCGTGGTCGTTTACGAGCGACACCGCGAAGCCGGCCACACGATTGTGCGTCCCGTGACGGCCTACGAAGTTGAGGAGCGATGACATGGGCGAAACAACCGACCGGACCGATCGCGAGCGACGGCGGCTCACGCCCGGGAACGTACCGGCCGAGCTGCGCGAGTCATACGAACGACGGCGGGTGGAGCGGCAAGCCACCGAATACCAGGAAGCCCTTCGTCGCGACATCGAAGCGATCCGAGCGGAGTTCCCTCCGAAGCCAGCGCCGGCGGAACAACCCGAATTGGCGGACGTGTTGGCTCGCCTTCGTGACGAGCGGACGCGCCTCGGGCTGTCCATGGCGGAGGTCCAGCAGCGGACCGGAATCGATGCGGCGACCATCACCCGGCTTGAGAGCGGTAGAATCCCAAACCCGTCCTTGGGTCTGTTGGAGACGTACGCCCGGGCCCTCGGTAAGCGATTCGTCTGGGCCCTCCAGGAAGCGCTTTAAGCGGAACGACGTCCGACGATCGGGCCGAGCCGAGTCGCCCCTTTTCGGGCGTCGGTTATACTGGCGCGATTGCGAACGACGAACCCGAGGATCACGCCATGGCCGATAACCACGCGTTCGATATTGTCAGCGAAATCAATACCGCCGAGATGCACAACGCTGTCGTCCAGGCGCAGCACGAGCTTGCAGTGCGCTATGACTTCAAGGGAACGAAGGCGTCGATCGAGTACAACAAGAAGGACAACAACCTCACGCTCCTGGCCGACCACAAGGCGCAGCTCGACACGGTGATCCAGATCCTCAAGGAGAAGATGGCCAAGCGCGGCGTGCCGGTGAACGCGATCAAGCGCGGCAAGATCGAGGAGGCCTCGCACGACAGCGTGCGCGAAGTGCTCTCGCTGCACATCGGCATCGAGTCGGAAGACGCGCGCAAGATCGTCAAGCAGATCAAGCAGCTCGGCGTGAAGGTCCAGTCGCAGATCATGGACAACAAGGTCCGGGTCACGGGCAAGAAGATCGACGAGCTCCAGTCGGTCATCGCGTACTTGAAGGAGAACGGACCGGAGTATCCGCTTCAGTTCGTCAACTTCACCTGAGCGCCACGACTCGGCCGAGAACCTGCGCGGGCCTCCTGAACCCGTGAACGCCACCCGCTGGCGGACCGATGAAATGAGCGTCTCGCACGCCGCTTGGGTGAGCCGCCGGCGTGCGCGTGATTCCGCAAGAAAAAGGTAAGCGCTCGCAGACTGGTGCGCCGATGTCGCGCGGGGATGAGCTGGGTGGCACGCCCGGAGTCTTCGATGGGCGTGGAGCACCCGTCTGGCGGCTCGACGACGCCCGCCGAAGACTCCGGGCGTGCCGCCCAGCGGACGCAAACACGCCCGGTTTGGCGCACCCACTGCCGAGCGCCTGCAAAACAAGAACAACAGGGAGGGTCGGTCCGCCATGGGTTTCTTGAACGGACGCATCACGTACGTGCGCTATCGGGTCAGCGGGGACAGCCCCTTGCCGTTTGGAGAGGAGCTGCTGGAGCAGGTCCAGCAGCATGCGCTCGGCCGGCACGGCGGGCCGGACCCGGTCGACGGCGTGGCCGTGGGCTGGGCGGGGGGGGACCACGTCCTCGACCTCAGCTTCGACCTGGGCAAGAACGTCATCAACGACGCGCTCCACCTGGCGATCCGGATCGACACCGACAAGGTCCCGGGCGCCATCCTGAAGGCCTACACGAAGATCGAGACCGACGCCCGTGCAGCGCTCAATCCGACCGGCAAGGCCTCGAAGGCCGAGCGGCAGGAGGCGAAGGAGGCCGCCCGCATCCGCGCTGAGACCGAGGCGGCCGACGGCCGTTTTCGGCGCGTCGCTCATTACCCGGTCCTCTGGGACGGCCGCTCCAACGTCCTCTACGCCGGCGCCACCAGCGCGAGCGTGCTCGACCGGCTCCAGACCCTCTTCCGCGAGACGTTCGACCGCATCGTCGAGCCGATCACGGCCGGCAGCCTCGCCTACTCGCTGGCCGAAGCGCGGGGGCATGAGCGGCTCGTCGAGGACTTCGGCCCCGTGCCGTTCCTGGGCGAAGGCTCGCACGCCTCGGTCGCCTGGGCCGACTCGGACGCCTCCAGCCGCGATTTCTGGGGCAACGAGTTCCTGATCTGGCTCTGGCATACGCTCCAGGAGCACGGTGACACGATCCCCCTGCCCGACGGCTCGGACGCCACCGTGATGGTCGCCAAGACCCTCACGCTCGACTGCCCGCGCGGCGAGACCGGCCGCGACTGCCTCACCAACGAGGGCCCGACCCGCTTGCCCGAAGCGTTCAGGGCCCTCCAGGCCGGCAAGCTCCCCCGCAAGGCGGGCCTGATCATCGTCCGGCACGGCGTCCAGTACGAGCTGACGCTCCAGGCCGAAACCCTGGCCGTTTCGGGCGCAAACCTCCCCAAGATCGAGGGGGCTTCGGGCTCGGAGCTGCATGAGGCGCGTGTGGAAGGTCTGCGCGATCTGGTCGAAACACTTGATCTGCTGTACGATGCCTACGGACGGCGCAGGACGGGTCCGGAGTGGACCGGCGAGCTGTCCCGCATCCGCCACTGGCTGACGGCGGCGTGAGGCGCAACATGCCGGGCGCGTTCCCCTTCGGGACGCGCCCGCCCCGCGAGGTGGAACTTCGTTGGGCAACTACCGCCAGCATCTCGGTTTCGCGGGCGTCCTCGGCGTCGGCTATGCCGTGGGCACGTTCCTGCTGACGGGCATTCACTGGCTCTACGGGTCCGTCGCCGCGCTCCTCGCGACGATCAGCGGCCTGCTCCCCGACCTTGACTCGGACTCCGGCGTCGAGATGAAGGGGTTTACCGGCATGCTCGGCGTGCTGGTCGCGGTCGCGGTCTGGGAGGGCCTCGGGAAGGTCCACCCGCCCCCCGCATTCGAGCTCCATCTCTGGGCGACGGTCAGCTCGTACGTCGCCGTGCGGCACGGGATCCGTCGCGTCGCCTCGCGCCTGACCGTCCACCGAGGGATCAGCCACAGCATCCCTACGTGCGCCGTCTGGGGCTCACTGGTCTACCTATATTACCCCACCGGCACACATTCTCTTCGCCTGGTGATGGCGGTGGCCGTGATGCTGGGGTTCCTGTCACACTTGCTGCTGGACGAAATTTGCAGCGTCGACCTGAGCGGCGCGCGGGTGAACAAGGCCTTCGGCACCGCGATCAAGTTCTGGGCCCCTTCGCCGTGGTCCACGGTGGCGGTGTACCTGCTCTTGAGCTACCTGACGTGGCGGATCCTCGAGCTGTGGCCCGAGGGGGACCTCTGGACGCTCGGCCCGCCGCCGCCGGAGCCGAGCCTGCCGTTTCATTTGCCTGCCAAAATCGGGGCGCTGCACGTGCCGGCATCGTTGCGGCGCTGAGGCGGTTGGCCTTTGATCACGGGCAACGCCGTGCGTATCGTCAATTTGGGAGGGCGATGATGCGTGGCCCCTCGGCTGCGCTCAGCATGGGGAACGACCAAGAAGCCCCCCCGGATTCTCGCGCTCCGGGGATGAGCAAAATCCGTATAATCGGAACAGAGCGACGGCTCGGCGGCGCAGGCGGCCGGGCCGATGAGGACTTCCTCGGTCATCAAGTCAGGGAGACGTGTTCGATGCACGCGTTCGTCCGTAACGGCCTGTTGGCCTTGGTGGCGTTGGGATTGCTCGTGGCCGTTGCCCCGGCCCAAACCCCTCCCGCGACGAAGGGCGCAGCCCCCGCGGCAGGCACAGCTCCGGCCGTTCCGGCCGACCTGAAGCAGGTTCTCGCCACGGTCAACGGCGAGCCCATCACGAAGGGGGACGTGATGGACTTCGTGGTCCGCTACCAGGTCCCCGTCGGCGACCCCGAGCAACACGAGGGAATCTACAGGACGTGCATCGACACGCTCGTCAACATGAAGCTCGTCAGCCAGTTCATCGCCCGCCAACGGCTCCCGGTCTCGGATGAACGGGTCGACGCGGACATCGAGAATCTCAAGAACGAGCTGAAGAAAGACGGCGAGGACCTGGCCACCGCGCTCTTGCGGAACGGCAAGTCGATGGACGACCTCCGCAAGGAGCTGGCCAACCGCCAGCGCTGGATCGAGTACGTCCGGCTCAAGGGAACCGACGCCGAGCTCAAGAAATACGTCGACAACAACAAGGACATCTTCAACGGCGCCAAGGTCAAGGCCAGCCACATCCTGCTCGCCGTGAAGGAGAACGCGTCGGCCGCCGAGAAAGAGCAGGTCCGCCAGCGGTTGCTCCAGATCAAGCGCGACATCGAGGCCGGCAAGATCACCTTCGCCGAGGCCGCGAACAAGTTCTCGGAAGACGACCGCAAGGCCAAGGGGGACGGCGGCGACATCGGCTACTTCGAGCGCCGGTCCGGCATCGTCGAGGAGTTCGCCGACGCCGCGTTCAAGCTGAAGAAGGGGGCGGTCTCCAACCCGGTCGAGACGCTGCTCGGCTACCACCTGATTCTCGTCACCGACCGCACCGACGGAACGCCTTTCGACTTCGAGGCCAAGAAGAAGTTCGTTTACGACATGTACTCGATGGAGCTCCAGAAGAGCCTGGTCGAGACCGAGCTGGCAAAGGCGAAGGTGGACATCAAGCCGCTGCCCGCGAACCTCTTCCCGACCGCCCCCGCGGCGACCGAGCCGGCCAAGGGTGCGGCGACCCCGAAGGGCGCGGCGGCGAAGCCGTGAGCGCACACTAAGGCGACGAAGACCGTTCCCTCTCACCCTCTCCCCGTACACGGGGAGAGGGGACCAGAAAACGACCCGCCCCAGCGCGGGGGCCCACGCCATGAACCGGATCCAGAACCTGGTCGAAGCCGCGGCCTACGTCGACGACCTGGACCGGGCCGAACATTTCTACCGCGACGTGCTCGGCCTCCCCCTGCTGGGCAAGGAGGCCGGCCGGCAAGTCTTTTTCCAGGTCGGCGACCGCGCGGTGCTCCTTCTGTTCCTGCCTGAGTCGACTCTCAAAGGAGATCACCTCCCCCCGCACGGAGCGCGGGGACCCGGGCATTTCGCGCTCGGCATTCCGGCCGAGTCGCTCGACTCCTGGCGCACCCGGCTCAGCAACTTCGGCGTTCCCGTCGAACACGAGGAATCCTGGCCGGCGGGGGGTCACTCGCTCTACTTCCGCGACCCCGCCGGCAATTTGGTCGAGCTGGTCACCCCCGGTATCTGGAACTTGCCCACCGGGTGGTGAGAGAATAGAGCGCATCGAGCCCCCCCGCGGGGCAAGTCCGACAACCTCGTCGTTCGGAGTCTGCTCGTGCGCGTCTTGATGACCGGTGGTTACGGCTGTATCGGCTCGTGGGTCGCCAAACAGCTCATTGATCATAGCCAGGACGTCTGGATCCTCGACCTCAAGGAAGACACACACCGGCTCGACCTGCTGCTCGACGCCGACCAGAAGGAGCGCGTCCACTTCGTGCCCGGAGACGTCTCCGATCCCGACGTGGTCCGAGGCGCTGTCGAGCGGGTGGGGGCGACCCACCTGCTTCACCTGGCGGGCCTGCAAACGCCCACGTGCCGGGCGAACCCGATCCTCGGGGCCAAGGTGAACGTGATCGGGACCCTGGCCGTCTTCGAGGCCGCGGTCGCCCTCAAGGGGCAGGTCGAGCGAGTCGTCTACGCCAGCAGCGCGGCCGTCCACGGGCCCCCCGAAGCAGACGCGACCGGCCCGGTCGCCGATGAGGTGCGCCTCGCCCCCTTGACCCACTATGGCGCGTTCAAGGTCTGCAACGAGCTGAACGCCAAGGTCTACTGGCTCGACCAGGGAGTCACGAGCGTCGGTCTGCGCCCCTGGACGGTTTACGGCGTCGGCCGCGATTTCGGCATGACGAGCGAGCCCACCAAGGCGATCAAGGCCGTCGCGGCCGGCCGGCCGTACCGGATCAGCTACGGCGGGCTCCAGGACCTCCAGTACGTCGGCGACGTCGCCGCCACGTTCCTCCGCGCATTGACCGCCCCCTTCGAGGGGGCCGACGCGTTCAACGTCCGTGGGGCCGTCGTGCCGATCGAGACGTTTGTCGCGACGCTCCGCGAGGTCGCCCCCCGCTCGGCCGAGCTCGTGACCCACGGCGACCGCCAGTTGCCGATCGCCCCGGACCTGGACGACACGCGCCTCGACGCCCGGCTCGGCCCCCTGCCCCGGACGTCGCTCCAGGACGGAATTCTGGAGACGTTCCGCCGCTTCGCGTCCCTCCACGAAGAAGGGCGCCTCGACCTGAGCGATCTTTCGTAGGGTGCATGAAATGCACGGGTTTGGATCGGTGCATCGGACGCACGCTGCGCCGTGTAGGGGCGGATTTCAAACCTGGTCTTCTCAAAGAACTTCAGACACTCCTCTTGCTGATCTCCACCGGTTATGCCCCACGCGAAGTCGGGGGTCTGGGTGCCATGCCCACGTCTTCGTGGGCTTGCGCCGCGGGCCGAGCCGGCGGGTGCTCGCAAGCCCACGAAGACGTGGGCATGGCACCCGACACCATTCATACTCGGCGGTTGAAGCCGAAACCGCCAGTCGGGCTCGAGATCAGTGAGAGGTCTCGAATTTTGGCAAAGCATTGCAGGGCGGGTTTCAGACCCGCCCCTACCGTATTGCGGACCAGGCGGCCTATGAAGTGATACCCGACCTCACTCCTTGGGCTTCTTCGCGCGCTGGGCGGTCTCGGCTTCGAGGAAGACGAGCAGCTCGGTGCTCGTGGGATACGTGCCCGGGATCCGCATGTTCAAGAAGCCGTTCTTGTTCTCGAGGATCCCCGGGTGAATCCCGGCCGAGATCAGGAGGGTCTGGCCCAGCGGCCAGCCGAGCACGGTCTGGTTCAGGCGGGTCTCGACGCACTCGGGCACGTCGACGGTCATTTCGTTCGGGCCGATCTGACGGGGGGCGATCACGCGGGTGCGGTGTAGGTGTTTCACAGTGTTGGCCGTCAGCTCGATCGCGGCGTCGAGGGTGTCGCCCTCGAAGCTCAGGAGGGGGCTAAGGCGCAGCCAGACGCCCTCTTCCAATTGCTCGACCTTCGGCTGCACGCCGGCCCCCGCACTGCTCTCGCGCTGCATGCCGGCGTTGTAGCCGCGCGAGAGGGTGGTTTCGATCTTGAGGGTCTGGCCGTTGACCATCGATTCGGTCCGGTTGACCAGCAGGCGGAACCCCTGGTTGATCTGCATCTGAGCGAGGACGATCGCCGCGTCCTCGCGTTTCAGGGTCCAGATCTGCTGCCCCTGGGGGCCGCTGTTGACCGGGGTCAACTGCGAGTAGACGGTGTAGCGCCAGCGCGTGTCGACGGCCGCGACCACGCGGACGCGAATGGAGAGGACGTTCTCGTACGCCTTGATGAATCGCTCAACGACGTCGTCGACCTTTTTGAGGGTCTCGGCATCGTGGTACGCCCGCAGCTCTGCGCGGCTGGCGCTGAGGACGGCGGGCTTGTCGCCGTGCCAGGTGGCCACGCTGGTGCGGCGGAAGATCCAGTCGATGATGGCCGTCTGCGGGTTGGTCGCCGAGGACGCGGGGATTGCGGTATAGCGCGAGATGTCCCAGCGCTTCCAGCGTAGGCCGGAGACGGCGGCCGGCCCCTCGTCGGCCGGCTCGTCGGGCGCGGGATCGCCGGCCGGCTCGTCGGGCGTATCCTCCAACGCGACGCGCGACTCCCGGCGGGACTTGGCCGGCTCGAGCGAACGGCTGCCACGCTTGCCGGCGGTCTGCGCGAGCAGGCCCCGGGGCATGAGTCCGCCCAGGAGCATCGTGAAGAACAAAGCTGTGCGGCGGTTCATGCCAGGGGCCTCCTTGCCGGTCTGGCGACGGTCGTTCGGGGCGCACCCACTCTGCGCGCGAGGAAAGTTAGCAGAGACCGATTTTTTACTCAAGTCCAATGCTCTCGAAGCCGAGAGGCGGCAATCGCGGTTCACCACAAAGACATGAAGGACACAAAGGGCAAACGAAGAGAGGGTCGAGAAAGCCTCTGGCATCGACCATCGAACGCTTCTTCCTTTGTGCGCTCTTGGTATCCTTGGTGTGTTTGTCGTGAGTCTCCCCCGGCTCCCCCCTTGATCGATTTCCGGCCCCCGATCCACAATAGCCCGCCAGGAGGGAGCCATGTCTCGACTATGGATCGCCTGCGGATTTCTGGTGATGGGGAGCGCGGCCGCCTGGAGCGCCGAGCCGCCCGCGGTATTGACCGCGCGGCTCCTGCGGCCCGACGAGCAGTGCGCGCGGATCCTCGACCTGTTCCGCGGCGCCCGCTCGCCTCACCCCGCCGCAGCGCTCGCGGCCTGGCGGCGGGCGACGGGGCGGAACCTCAATAAGGGGACCGAGGCCCTGGTCGCCGTCTTCAATCCGGCGATGATCCCCGAGCTGAAAACGATGGACGGCGCGACGCTTGTGCTCCGTCTCGATCCGGCCGACGGCCATGTCCGCTGGAGCGCAACCGTGCCCCGCGACGACGGCACCTTCGCCGCCCTGGCCACGGCCCTGGCGCTGACCGACGGGGCGGCCGACACACCTGTCGGCGCAGTCCCGGTCGACCGCCTCGGTCCCCTCGGCGCACCGCTGATGGCCCGCCAGGGGGAACGCTTGATTCTGGCCGGCGGCCGGGACGACCTGCAAGCCGCCCTGAAACTGCCTCCCTGGAACGGGACACCGAACCCGACGCCCGGCCTGTTCCTACGCCTCGAACCGGGCGGCCTGGGGACGGCCGGCCCGGTCGCGCTGCGGCGAACCGCCGAAGCGCTCCGGGCGCTCGGGTGCCGTGACGCACTCGCGCGGGCCGTGGTGGAAGACGACGCCTTCGCCGTCGAGGTCACCGCCCGCGTGGACGACCCGGCGGACACCGCCGCGATCGACCCGCGCTGGCTCGACTGGGCCCCCGCCGACTCGGCTCTGGCGGCGATCGCCTGCACGGTCGACTCGCGACCGGAGGCCTGGGACCGCGCGTTCGCCCTGGCCGACCGCGTCGAACGCGCGGATCCCGCCCGCGCGGGGGTCGCTCCGTTACGCACCCGGCTGAACCTCCTGGCCGTCGCCGCGAAGGTCCGTCCCGAGGTCGACCTCTGGCCCTTGATTCGAGGCGTCACAGTCTGTGCCCTCGCAGACCAAGGCGAGATCACCGGCGCACTCGTTGCGCTCCACACCGCGGACGACGCCGCGGCGGCGCGGCTTGCCGAAACGACCCTCCCGCGCCTGCTGGCGTCTCGGACTCAGCCTGACGAGAATGCGAAACCCGCCTCGGCAGGCCGGTCGTTGGGACGGATCAGCGGCCGGCCCGTCGGCGTGGCTCAGCGCGGGGCGACGGTCGTGCTGGGCTGGGGCGAGACCGCGCTGGCGCGGGGCCTCGACACCTACGACCACCCCGAGCGCTCCGCCGGCCGCCTCGTGAGCGCTGCCTGGGGAGGGCCCGCGCCACCCCGCGCCGGCATCCTTTGGCCGGGCCGGGTGCGTGGGCTCTCGGGCACGACGCTCGCTCTGGCGGACGTGCCCCCGGTCCTCTGGTGGGGCCGCAACGAGGGCCGGCAGACGCGCGACGCGATCCGGTGGGCCGGCCTGCGCGGGCTCGTCCGGCGTTTCCTCGATCGTCTGCCGCTCGACCCGCCGCCCGACCATTGACCGAGACGAGACGCGATGCGCCTGATTGATCTCCACGTGGACTGGCTCCTCCAATATGCGGGCGAGACGACCGTATATGACCCCGCGTGCTACGCACGGGTGCCGCAGCGACTGGAACAGGTTCGGGGTTACCTGCAAGACACGTCCGCCGCGGTGCTCTCGTGCTACCGGCACGCCGACGACTGGGCGCGCTGCCAGTCCGACCCCTGGGCCGCGCTCGGCGAGCTGATCACGCGCATCGAGGCCGAGTTCCCCGGCCGGCTCTTGCAGGGTCCGGACGATCTCGCGCGCTGGCGCGACGACGCCAAGGGACTGTGCTGGGGAGTCATCGGGATCGAGGGGTTCGATGCGCTCGTCCGGTCGCCGGTCGACCTCGAGCGCTTTCCCCCCCTCTTCGAGCGCGGGGTGCGTCTATTCCAGCCGGTGTACACGGCCGCCAACGCTCTGGGGGGCTCGGCCGCCAACGGCGACGACCGCGGCCTGACCGACCTGGGCCGGTCGTTCCTCCAGGCCCTGTTCGACCTGTCGCGGGATGGCGGCCGGCCCTTGTTCGACCTCGCCCACTTGAACCCCTTCTCGGCGGCGGACGCCCTGGCCTGGTTCGAGGCCGACGCCGAACGGCCGCGCCGGGTTTTGCCGGTCTATAGCCACGGAACCCTGGCGCACGATGGCTTTTTGAAGCCGCGCGCGATCACGCGCGAGAACCTGCGGCGGCTCCGTGCGCTGGGCGGCGTGATCGGGCTCAGCGTCGGCCCTCCGTTCTTCAGCATCGCCGAGCAGCTCAAGTCCGCCATCGAAGACGCGGCGGCCCTTCCTTTTGCGGGACACGCCGGTTTCCAGGGCATCGCGATCGGCACCGACTTCCTCGGCGTTGATCAGACCCTGCCGGGGCTGGGCAACGTCGAGGAGGTCATGCAGTGGGTCGCGGCCACCTTCGACGAGACGACGGCCGCGGCGTTGGTCTACGAAAACGCGCAGCGACTGCTGGACCGGGCTGTCGGAAAAGGCCCGCACCAGCCGCCCGAAGCCGCATAGGCGCCGCGCCGAATTCGATTACAGTGGGCGGCGGCCGCAACGCGACAGCCCCGAGCCCCCAAAGGGAGCCAAGACGCATGGCGTCTCCCAGTCCCCTCGTCGATCCGGTCCCGCCCGCTCAAGAGACGGGAGTGTTACGCGCCACGATCGATGCGATCCGGACGCGGGTCATCGGCGGTCTGCTCCTGGCCCTCCCCATCGCGCTCACGTTCTGGATCATTTACTGGCTCTATTCGACGCTCAAGCAGGTCGTGCTCGACCCGATCGTCTGGGCCGTGCGCTTCGCCATCAAGCGCGAGACCGCCGGCGTCCCGGCCGGCTTCTGGTGGGAACATGTGTTCTCCCCCTTGATCGCGATCATCCTGGTCGTGACCATCCTCTACTTCCTCGGCCTCTTCGTGCGGTCACGCCTGCACCGGATCGTCGACTGGGTGCTCATGCACGTGCCCGTGGTCACCACGATTTACAAAGCCCTGCGCAACGTTTTCAAGTCGCTCGACGACCAGGTGCGGGGCAACCAGTTCAAGCGCGTCGTCCTGGTCGAGTTCCCCCACTCCGGCTCACGCGCGCTGGCCTTCGTGACCAACACACTTCAGGACTCGACGACGGGCAAAACGATCTTGTGCGTCTGCGTGCTCACGGGCGTCGTGCCCCCAACGGGCTTCACGCTGTTCGTCCCCGAAGAGCTCGTGACCGACATCGACTGGTCGGTCAACCAGACGCTGCAAGCCATCCTCTCCGGCGGCATCACCGCCCCCCCGACCCTCCACTACTTCGGTGGGCTGCCGCCCGGAGCCAGCGGCAGCCCGATTGTGGATGAGGTCGATGCGCCGGCGCGAGGCTGAACGGCGACCCGAAGTACGGCGACAAATCAGGCCCTGACGTTCCCTGGCCCAGGACAGAGAGGTGTTCATGATCGTTCTCGTCGTCGGCGGTGCCGGCTATATCGGCAGTCATGCGGTCCGGGGCCTGGTCCAGGCCGGTCACGACGTCTGGGTCCTCGACAACCTGAGCCAGGGGCACGCCGCGTCGGTCCCGGCCGGGCGGCTCGTGCGGGGGGAACTCGCCGACCGCGGCGCTCTCGAAACAGCGCTGCGGGACCACAAGGTCGACGCGGTGATGCACTTCGCCGCGTTCGCCTCCGTCCCCGAGAGCGTGGCGGACCCGGCAAAGTACTATCAGAACAACCTCGTCGGCACGCTGAACCTGCTCGACGCCATGCGTGCCACGGGCGTCGGCCGCATCGTTTTCTCGAGCACCGCCGCGGTCTACGGCGTGCCGGAGGTCGTCCCGATCCCCGAGGACGCGCCGAAACAGCCGATCAACCCGTATGGTTTCACGAAGCTGGCGATGGAGCACGCCCTGGCCGACTATGCGCGGGCGTACGGCCTGGGTTACGCGGTCCTGCGCTACTTCAACGCGTGCGGGGCCTCAAGCGACGCCACGATCGGCGAGGACCATACGCCCGAAACGCATTTGATCCCCATCATCCTCCAGGTCGCGCTGGGCCAGCGCGAGAGCCTGTCGGTCTTCGGCACGGACTATCCGACCCCTGACGGCACGTGCATCCGCGACTACATTCACGTCGAGGACCTGGCCGACGCCCACATCCGGGTCCTCGACCGCATCGAGCCCGGGCGCGGCCTGACCTACAACGTGGGGACCGGCGTCGGCGCGAGCGTGCGTGAAGTGGTCGACGCTGCGCGCCGCGTCACCGGCCACCCGATCCCGGTCGTCGCCCATCCCCGTCGCGCCGGCGACCCGCCGTCGCTGGTCGCTTCCTCGCAGGCGATTCGACGCGACCTGGAGTGGTCGCCCCGCTACAACGCGATCGAGGAAATCGTGGCGTCGGCCTGGAAGTGGCACAAGTCGCACCCGCACGGCTATGGCACGCCCTGAGCGATTGACGTCGGGCTTGCGAGCGCGTAGCCTAAAGGAAGCTCACCGCCGTTATTCCGGAGTCTGTTTCGACCATGCGTTTCCGCACGCAACTCCTGCTGGCCTCTGTCCTGTCGCTCGGGCTGGCGGGCCCCGTTTCGGCCTGCCCCAACTGCAAGGAAGCGGTCGCGGCCCAGCCGGAAGAGGTGGCCCAGATGAAGAACGGCTACAACTACAGCGTGCTGTTCATGATGGCGATGCCCTTCTCGCTGCTGGGCGTGGGCTCGTTCATGGTCGTGCGGGCCGCCAAGCGGGGCACGTTGCCCGAGCTGTAACGGGGCCGCCGCATGGATGACCTCGAGCAGCGGGCCGCCCGGTTGATTGCCCAGGCGCGCCGCGTCGCCGTGCTGACCGGCGCCGGGGTCTCGGCCGAGAGCGGTATCCCCACCTTCCGCGGCATGGGCGGCCTCTGGCGCGGCCGCGATCCGCTGAGCCTCGCCACGCCCGAAGCCTTCGCCGCCGACCCGGCCCTCGTCTGGGACTTCTACAACTGGCGCCGGCGGATCGTCCGCGAAGCCGCGCCGAACCCCGCTCACAGGGCCCTGGCCGAGCTCGCCCAGCGCGTCCCTCATCTCACATTGATCACCCAGAACGTCGACCGCCTCCACCAGCGCGCCGGCAGCCGCGACGTGCTCGAGCTGCACGGCAACCTCGACGAGGTCCGCTGCACGCGCTGCGGCGTCACCAGTGACCGCGCAAACGAGGAGCTCCCGTCCCTCCCGCACTGCGATTCGTGCGGCGCCCTGGTTCGCCCCGGTGTCGTCTGGTTCGGCGAGTCGCTCCCACCGGGCATTTTCGAGGCCGCGGAAGCCGCCGTGCAGTCGGCCGAGGTGTTCCTCGTCGTCGGCACGAGCGCCGTGGTTTATCCCGCGGCCGGGCTCGTCGGGACGGCCAGGGGTGGCCGTGCGGCCGTGATCGAGATCAACCTGGAGCCGACGCCGGTCAGCGGCGTGGTCGACATCGGGCTTTACGGCAAGGCGGGTGAGATCGTCCCTCGCCTGGTCTCCGCGTAAGGGCCTGGTTCCACGGCGCTACGCGCCATCGGGACTTCGGAGTTCGCTGTCGGAACGACGCGAGCGTATTCCGTAGGGTGCATGAAATGCACTGGTGCGTTCGACGCACCCTACGGGAACCCCACCCGGCCGCACCATCCTAGCGTCTACTCGGCCAGGCACTCGCGCAGGTAAGCCAACCCGTGCGCCACGTCGCGGATCCGCCCGGCCTGGTCGCCCACCTCGCGCTCGACGACGAGCGGGCCGGTGTAACCGACGGCCTTCAAGGTCTGCACGAACTTGCGGATGTTTACCTCTCCCTGACCGAGCGGCACTTCCTCACCCCACGTCCCGGGCGTCGTCGGCCGCTTGGCGTCCTTGACGTGGACGCTCCGGATGTCCGGCCCCAGGATCTCCACCGCGCGGATCGGGTCCCCCATGTCGTAGAGCAGCATGTTGGCCGGGTCGAAGTTCACCTTGAGGTTCGGCGCCTTCAGGTCATCGAGCGTCCTGCGCAGGAGGTCGGCCGTCTCCTGGCCGGTCTCGAAGGCGAGCGTGATCCCCTTCTCGCGCGCGAGCTCGCCGGCCTGCGCCAGCGTGTCGAGCAGGGCCGACCGGCCGGGGTCGTCCACGGCGGGCAGGAAGCCGGCGTGGAGCATCAGGTCCGAGAGGCCGAGTGCGACCGTGCGGTCGAGCGCCCAGCGGAGCCGGTCCAGGCGCTCGGGACGGTCGGCCGGGTTGCCGAACCCACCGGTCGCCTTGATCGTCTGGGGCGTCGTGTAGTCCTCACCCGGGAAGCCGAGCATCGCCCCGGTGAAGATGATGCCCGAGGCGAGGGCCACCTCCGGCAGCGCGTCCCCTTCTTCCCAGCTTGCGTGGTGCGGGTCGCCGCAGGCGATCTGGGCCACGTTCACACCCAGGTCGCCGAGCAGCCGTTTCAGCTCGGCCACGCTCCCCACTTGAAGGCTCCAACTGCACACGCCCAAGGCCAGCGGGGGCAGAGGTGCGTTCGTTGTCTGCGGCACGGCGGCATCCTCGATCGTCGGAACTCGTTCACCCCGTCCGGTTCGCTCCCGGACCTCGCCCGATCATAGCCTGAGGGAACCTTCGCGGCGAACAAAAACCGCGACCCCCGAACCCGTAGCGTCCTCAGCCGGCCCTGGGACCCTCGCACGCCGGCGGACTGTGCCTGTACAATGTCGTCCGGGGAACAGGCGGTCTTCGTCCTACCGGGCGCGGCCTGGCCCCGGTACTTCGAGGTCGTCGCATGTCCTGGTCGTGGAAGCTCGGACGGATCGCGGGAATTCCGATCTATGTTCACTGGACGTTTCTGATCCTCATCGCCTGGGTCGTGATGGGGCATGCCCTGCAGGGGCATACGGTGGCCACGACGATCGAGGGGGTCGGGTTCGTCCTCTCCATCTTCGGCTGCGTGGTCCTGCACGAGCTGGGACACGCGCTGGCGGCCAGGCGGTACGGGGTGCCGACGGCCGACATCACGCTACTGCCGATCGGTGGCGTGGCGCGGCTCCAGCGGATCCCGGAGAAGCCGGCTGAGGAACTGGTCGTCGCGATCGCGGGACCGCTCGTCAATGTCGCGATCGTCGTCCTCCTGTTCGTACTGGGGGTGCGACCGGTGGTGAATCTGGCCGACCCCAACCACCTGATCAGCGCGGGGTTTCTGCCGAAACTGATGGAGGTCAACCTCTTTCTGTTCCTGTTCAACCTCCTGCCGGCGTTCCCGATGGACGGCGGGCGCATCCTGCGGGCGCTCCTGGCGATGTGGATCCCGTATGCGCGCGCCACGCGGCTCGCGGCGTCGATCGGCCAGCTCATGGCGATCGGGTTCGGGCTGCTCGGGATGATGGGGGGCGCGCCGATGCTGCTCCTGATCGCGCTGTTCGTCTGGATCGGGGCCGAGGGGGAGGCAGCGCAGGTCGAGGAGCGGCTCGCGCTCAAGAACGTGTCGGTGCGCGACGCTATGCTGACCGAGTTCCACACGCTTTCGCCGCACGACACGCTCGGACATGCGGCGGAGTTGCTCGTGGCGGGTACGCAGCACGACTTCCCCGTGCGAGACGACGGCCACATCGCGGGCCTGCTGACGCGGTCCGACCTGATGACTGGCCTGTCGCGCGGCGGGCGCGACGCGCGCGTCGGAGACTTCGTCTCGGCGTCCGTCAACCCGGTCGAGGCCGACTCGCCGCTCGTCCCGGCGGTCGCGCTGTTGCGTCAAGCCGGGTCGCCTTGCCTCCAGGTCGTCGAGCATGGCCGGACCGTCGGCCTGCTGACGCTCGAGAACGTCGGCGAGTTCCTCATGGTGCGCACGGCGCTGGCGGGAGTCGCCGACAAATCCGCAATGCAGCAAGTGGCCGAGACGTCTCGTCGATGACGACCGCCGAGCTGCTCGGGCGCGTGGCCGAGACCGATTCGACCTTCACTCGCAAAGGGGCGGATTGGCTCGGCAAGTGCCTGATCTGCAACGGACCGATCGCGTTCGACGCAACCACCGGCGAGGGGGCGACCCTGGAGCACATCCGCGCACGACGGCGCGGCGGGACCAATGAGCTGCCCAACCTGGGCGTGGTCCACGGCCGTTGCAACTGGGAGAAAGGGAGACGCTGGGACCCCAAACGCCGCCGTTCCGAGGCGGATTACGAGGAGTTCATCGCTCGCCTGATCGAGCGCCGGCAGCAGCGCTGGCGCGAACCGCCCACAAGACCGGACCGTGCTCGTGACGGACGCCTTGACGACCACGACGCGCCAGCGAGTGCTTGAGCCCGTTGGCGGGTCGTCGACAATGATAAGGAGTTGGCTCAGCGTCTGACGCTGCGCTGCGTGTGCGGATGGTATGGCCCGGTCCGGGGCCGTCCGGCGGGGCGGGCCGTCTCGCGCAGGTACAGGTCGAGGTCATCGGCCAGGGCCGCGGCGGTCGGGTACCGATGGTTGGGATCGCGCTCCATGGCGCGCAGGATCACCGCCTCGAGTGCAGCGGGGAGGTCGTAACGCACCTGCCGCGGCCGAGGGGGCTCCGCCGCGGCCAGGTAACAGGCCCAGGACGGCGACGATAGCATCGATGGCACTTCCAACGGGCGCATGAGCGTAAGGGCCTCGAACAGGGTCACGCCAAGCGAATAAATATCGCAGCGCACCTCGTCGGTGTTCCGCCTGAGCAGGCGCTCGGGGGCCATGTACAAGAGGGTCCCGGCGCCGTCCCGCAACTGGGCCGTCGTCACGACGTCGAGGTCGCGCCCGAGCCCGAAGTCGCACAGGAACACGCGGTCCGAGCCGCGGTCGAGCAGGATGTTGGCCGGCTTGACGTCGCAGTGCGCGACTTGCGAACAGTGGGCCGAAGCGAGCCCGCGCGCCACCTGGGCCAGTTGAGAGACCACGGCGCGCCGGTAGTCGGAGTCGGACGCGGACACCAAGGTATGCGACCAGCTCTCCTCGTCGCCCGTCAAGCGAGCCCGGCGCTGGCGCAGCACGGCCGCCAGTGTGCAGCAGTCGACGAACGGCATGGCCATGAAGGCCGCGCCGTCCACCTCGCCGAACTCGTAGGTTGGCAAGAGCGCCGGCCCTGCGAGCCTGGTCCCGCGTTCGGCCTCTCGGCGGAACTGGGCCCGCCGCCTGGGGTCGCTCGCCATCGTCGCGGGAAGGACCTTGAGCGCGACCTCCCTGCGCACCGCGTCGACCGGCACGGCCCGCCAGACTTCCCCCTGCCCCCCTTCGCCGATTCGCTCGAGGAGCCGGTAACGCCCCAGGAGTTGCCCTGGCTCGAGCCGGCGCAACACCCGAGGGCTCGACCCCTCGACCCACGACGATGGCACGTCCGAGACGACGGACCGCCGCGCGACGCAAGTCGCCGGCTCGGACCACTGACGGTAGACCCTCGGAAACCACACCGATCGGACCACACCGTCGGTCGACGAATGAACGACCGACGTCTCGGGCCGACTGCGAAGCACGGGCATAGCTTACGCCCTCGCGGAACCTGGGCAGACGCGTCCGAGGGAAGGCTAGGTCACAACCCGGGGTGCAGCCGCGCACGCGCACGCCGTGTTCCGAATTGTCAACGCGATGTGGTGCGTACTGCCGCAGTATGGGAACGCGAGGCAACGGTCGTGTTCCGCGAACGCAACCTTTTGAGCGCGGGAGCTTGCTTCCGCTTCCGCACCGCGCCCGGTACGGAAAAACGCCGGGGTCCGACCGGAGCAACGTTCGCACGCCATTCGTAGGGTGCGTGAAATGCACCATTTTATGGATACGGATGGGATGGCGCATTTCATGTACACAACAAACATGGAATCATGAGCTACATTGGATCAACCCGCCGGTCCAACCCGGCTCGAGCTTGCGCATCAAGGGACCGTCGTCCCGCCGGCGCATGCCGCACTGGACGTAGGTCTCGTGTGCGCGGGCGACCCGATCGCGGTCGAGCGTGACGCCGACGCCAGGCCCCTTCGGGACCGCCATCCGGCCCCCTTCGATCGCGAGCTTCGGACCCTCGATGATGTCGGTCCCCTCGACGAGCCACGGGTAGTGCGTGTCGCCGGCCATCGTCAATTGCGGCACGACCGCACCCAGGTGGATCATGGCGGCCATCGTCACGCCCGCGTGGTTATTGCTGTGCTGGCTCATCGTCCAGCCCGCCGCGTCGCAGACCGGCCCCAGCGCGAGGTTCCCGGCGAAGCCGCCGAAGTAGTGCAGGTCGCCGAGCAGCACGTCGATCGGGTGCAGCCGGAAGGCCCCGGCCAGGTCGGCGAACCGCGTCACGCACATGTTCGTGCTCATCGCCAGGCCCGTCCCCTGCCGCACTGCGGCCATCCCCTCTTGCCCGCGCACCGGGTCCTCGTAGTACTCCAGAGGCAAGCCCTTGAGGCCCTGCCCGATCCGCAGCGCTGTCTCGACCTTCCAGCGCCCGTTCGGGTCGATCCGTAACGGGCAGTCGCGGCCCAGGACGGCGGCCATCGCCTTGAGCGTTTCCAGTTCCTGCCCGGGTGCGAGCACGCCCCCTTTGAGCTTGAAGACCCGGAACCCCCACTGCTTGCGGAACCGCTCGGCCATCGCGGCCATCGTCTCGGGGGAGCGGACCTCGCCCCAATCGTCCAGGGCCTTCGCCCCCCGCCCGCGCCCATCCTTGATGCGCTCGTCGGCCAGCACGGCCGGGTGGTCGGCCGCGTAGCGGTAGAACAGGTAGGCCGAGAACTCGACGGGGTCGCGCGCCGGCCCGCCGAGCAGCTCGCAAAGCCTACGGCCCGTCGCGCGCCCGCAGGCGTCGAGACACGCCAGCTCGATCCCGGCGTAACCCGCCGGGCTGGCCGCGAACAGCTCGCGCGCGAACCGGCGGTACCCGAACGCATTCTGGCCTACGAGAACGCCTCGCGCCTTCTCCAGGGCCAGGGTCGTCCCCTCCCCGCCCGCCGTCTCACCGATACCGACGATCCCGGCGTCGGTCTTTAGCTCGACGACGTTCCGCAAGAAATACGGCCCGTGGCAGCCGCCTGCGTTCAACAGCGGCGGATCGGGCAGCGCAATCGGCGTCACCGTGAGGCCGGTGATCGTGAGCGGAGAACCGGCGGGCTCCGACCCCTCGGTAAACCGCGGACGGACTCCCAGCGATCCGAGAGCGGCGATCCCGAGCCAGCCGCGACGCGTCAACATGAGTTCAGCCCCCTGTTCGAGTGAGCGGACGGGATTCACTTGCAACTTCGACAGCCCCCTTTGAGCCGGGGCACGCTCCGGCCCCTCCGGCACCGTGACAACGCCGTTGCTCCCGGCAATAATGGTCGGCTAGCCGGCGGGCTTCGGCCGGCGTGAACGGCCAGCAAAGGGAGGACGGCGATGTCGGGCTTGTTGCGCAGGTTTTGGAAGCGGCCAGAAAGCGCTGCCGAGGCCCCGGTCGATCCGCGGATGGACCGGGACAGCAACCCGGTCGCGGTCGCCGGTTTTTCGGGAAGTGACGAGATCCCGCTCGTAGCGGCGGGTGCGTACGAGGGCGAAGCGTTTGGACTCGAGATCGCGGAGTTCTTCACGACGTTTCATCACCGACCGGGGATCCGGCTGATCGACTATATCGACGAGAACAACGACGAGCGGCTCCGCTCGTGGTTCGATTGGCGCTGTCCCGAAGCCGAGCCCAAGGCGTTCGTCCGGCTCATGCTCGCCATGATGCGCGCCGGGCGCGAGGTCTGGGACCAGCCCGACATCAGGCTCTTCCTCCGGGGACGCTGGTCGCAAGGCCCCGGTCCGAGCAAACAGAGCATCGAGGCGATTTCCGTGGTCGCACAGTTGATCGGAAAAACGATCACGGAGCTCTATAGCGAGACGAAGAAGGCGAACGACGGTACGGACCCGCCGCTGAAAACGCTGATATTCGAGCCCTGAGCACCGGCCCCACACCCGATCACCATCGTTGGCGTCCGTCCTCGTCCGACCAATCGGTGTTCCGCCTCACGCGGTGAACTGCCGCACGCGCCGCGAGCGCAGCGCGCCGAGGGGATTCGTCCGGGATATCGACCCCTGTCCTGAGGGAATCGGTGCGCAGAAAAGGTGTCAGGAACCTTTGATCAAAGTTGCCTGGCACCTTTTCGTCCTGGTCCTCCCCCTGTCTCTGTGTCAACCCTGGCGCGGCTGATCTCCCACGAGTCAGCGACGCCCGGCGAGATCACACGGGTTTCGCCCGGGCAGGCTTCTTGATCGCATCCACGAATCGGACCTCGACGCGCTTTCGTTAAGAAAGGAGAAAAATAATGTCAATTCTTATTTTCATCGACGGTGGCCTTCCGACGTCGCCCGCGAGGGCGGGGCGGCTCGGGTAACACTTCAGGCTGCGGGCGAGCGGCTCGACCCGCTCCTTCGAGCCATACGGACGGCCCGATCGGTTCGACTCATGGAAGGCCGATCAATCAACTTCGCAACTTCGGCCGGCGATGCGGCGACGCCACCGGTACGGCCGCTCCGTGACGCTGTCACCCAGCGCTTCCCACTCCGGAAATTCGCTCCGCAGGGGATCGGGTCGGCCCAGCCCCTGCGCGGCATCGCTCGACCACGGGTAATCCGCCGGCTTCGCGACGCAAGACGTTGAACCTGTACCCCTCCTCGGGCGGCGATCCAACGAAAAACGCCCCGGGGTGAGACCCTAGGGCGTTTCGAGCGAATCGCGTCGTTCGACGGACGCCGTTCAGAACGAGTCGGCCGAGACGACCTCGCCACCGGCGAGCGACAGGATGCCGCGGAACGCCACGAGGCCGATGCTGTCCTTCACGAACTTGACCGACCCGTCGCCAAAGAGAGCGTTCACACCCCCCTTGTGGAAGGAGAACGGCTCCTCGTTCGGGCCGGCCTGGTTGCCGGCCGTGGCGGCCGTGGTTGGCCAGGGAGTCCCCTCGTTCGTGGGGATGCCCTTGTTGTTGGGCTGACCGGACGTGCCGAACGCGTTGCCCGGGTCGGCCCACCGCCAGTAACGGTGCGGGACCGACGGGAGCCCGCCGGGGGCAGGTCCCGCTCCCCGCTGGCCGATGAGGTACAGGCTCTCGTTGTACTGGCTCACGAACCGCTCGTCGCGCCCCGCGCACTCGATGATCGCAATCGTGTTGCTCGTGCCGTCGACAATCTCGCTGATGCGCGTCTGACCGTCCTTCAAGAGCCCCTTCACCGCCGAGTTCTTGTCACGGTAGGGGACGATCGGCGTCGCGCCGGCACCCGGGGTCAGGGTGGGACTGATGTCGGTGTAAACCGAGGGGGCGTAGTCGGAATAGCCGTAGCCGATGCCGATGCTCTTCTCGAAGGCCGAGGCGTTCGGGTCGCTGGCCGCGGTGTCGCGGTTTCCGGCGCCCGCGCTGCGGGCCGACGAGGGGCAGATGAAGATGTTGATGACCGCGGAGGCCCCGGTCCAGTTACCGCCGCTGGCGTCGTTGTACTCGTAGCTGAAATTGAGCGCGTTGTACTGCGAGCCCCCTTCCAGGTAGCTCAACAACCGGGCCTGCGTGCTGAAGCCCGTGTCGGGGAACATGACCGACGGGGGCGAGGTCGCCAGGTTAATCGCCTTGCCGGCCGGGGGGAAGCAACTATTGCCGCTCTCGTAGTTGTGCAGCGCCAGCCCCAATTGCTTGAGGTTGTTGACGCACTGCGCACGACGGGCCGCCTCGCGGGCCGCCTGCACTGCCGGCAACAGCAGGGCGATCAACACCGCGATGATCGCGATGACCACGAGTAGTTCGATCAACGTGAAGCCGGTTCGGTACGACCGCGATTTCCTTTGAGCTCTCATCCTCGTCTTCCTTCTGAAAAGAACGACCTCGGAATTCCGCAACGCCGCGGTGTCGACAATGCTCGCCCGGTCACTTCAACCGGAACGGTTCCAATTGGTTGGGATCGGCCTTCACGGTGGCCGTCAAACCCGAACTGTCTTCGTCGAGATACTTCGAGGGAAACGGTAGCGCCTTCCCCTTGGCCGCTTTCTTGCCCGCAAGAAGCGAGGTGTCCTCCGGCGCCACGCGTACCTTGTAGTCGCCGGGAGGGGCTCCTTCACCGGAGCCTCCGGTCACCAGCGCGAACGTCCCATCGGACCCGATCTTGCCTTCGGAAGTGAGGGCGCCGTCCTTCGGGACGAAGTACACCTTGCCTCCGGATAGCGGCTTCCCGTCCGCGAGCACGACCGAGCCTTTCACCGGGTAGACCGTTACTTTCTTGACGCCACCGTCGTCCGCGCCACAACCGCTCAAGGACACGAGGAACGCACCGCAGAAGAATGTGAGCAGGTTCCTGTCGTTCACTTTAAACATCCTCCCGTCCTCACCTTAGGCGCGTTTCACGGGCCTGTTGGAAACTGAACTTGTGGCATATTACATTTCCCGACCAACGAAATCAAGATTAAGATCGTCGGGATGGTCAACTTTCTTGAAAGGGAGCGGACGGCCGCCGTTGATTCGCCACTCTGAAGCGACAGCCGGCGCGCGGCACCACCGCAAAAGCGGCTCGTTTTTCCGTGGTTTTCTGGAGGGCGCATGAAACGCACCGTCCCCTTACGGGGCGAGACGACGGTGCATTTCATGCACCCTACAAAATTTCGCCAATATAACAACCGGAAGCGCAAGCGCGGTGTTACGTAAGACCTCGCTTGCGCTTCGGGTTAGTGTAGACGGGCGGAGCTTGCGGCATGGGCACCGGGGTCGAGCCGTTCTATGCCGATCCGAGGACCGCGAGCGCGGCGTTGCGTCCGTTGATAGCGATGACGCTCCCGCCGGGGTGCGTGCCCGCGCCACAGAGGAAGACGCCCGGCATCGGCGTGCGGTAGTCCAGGCGCTGGTCCCACATGAACTGGGGCAGGCATTCCCCCTGGAAGATATGTCCGCCTGTCAGGCCGACGGCGCGCTCGATGTCGGGCGGGCCGAGCACCTGGGCGTCGATCACGGCGTCGGGGATGTTCGAGCAGAAACGCCCGATCGAGCCGAGGGCGAGTTGCTTGACCTCCTCCCTGCGCGAGTCCCAGTCGCCCGACTCCAGGGTATGCGGCACGTACTGGGCGAAGACGCTCATCGTGTGCACGCCTTCGGGCGCGACGCTCGCGTCGTGGACGCTCTGAAAATAGAGCTCGGTCCAGAGCCGCTCCGGCAAGTACCCCGCCTGCGCGGCTGCGTAACCGGCGCGCCACTGGTCCTTGGTCAGCGGCGTGTTGATCTGGCCGAAGTGGTGGGGCTGGCGCGTCCCGGGGCGCGCGAGGAAGTCGGGCAGCGCGCGCAACGTGACGTTCAGCTTGACCGTGCAGCCGGTCATCGGAATCGCCTCGACGCGCGTGCGCCAGCCGTGGTCGGCCGCGTCGCCCAGCAGGCCGAGCGTCACGCGCGGGTCGGCGTTCGAGACCACAGCGCGGGCCTCGATCCGCTCGCCCCCCTCGAGCTCGACGCCTCGACCGGGGATGATCCGGGCGACCGGAACGCCGGTCGCGACCACCGCGCCGGCCTTTCGGGCGGCATCGCAAAGGAGGAACGAGACCATTCCCATCCCCCCTTTCACGTAGCCCCAGGTCCCGGGCACGCCCCCCAAACGGCCGGACTGGTGGTGGAAGTGGATCGAGGCGGTGCCCGGGTCGAAGGGGCTCGCCTTCGTGCCGATCACCCCCTGGCCGAGGTAGGCCAGCTGAAGCCGTTCGTCGGCCAGGTAGCGCGCGGCGAAATCGGCCATCGACCACTCGAAAAGCAGGCCGCGCGCGTCGCCGTCGCCCCCGAGCCGCGCTTCAATCTGGTCGCGCGAGGGGGCGGGGCCCAGCCAGAGGTCACCGTCGCCGTCGGGCCGAAGGGCCTCGCGCAGCCTCGCCTTCAATGCGCCGAAGGCGCGCCAGCCATCGAGGCTGCCCGGCGCAAAGCGGTGGATCTCGTCCTCGCAGCGGGCGTCGTCGTCCCAGAGCTGCACGCTCGACCCGTCCTCGAACGGCACGAACATCCCCGCGCTGGCCGGGACCCAGGCGAAGCCGAGGCCGGCCAGGTCCAGGTCGGCGATCACGCGAGGATGGAGCAACCCGACCAGGTAGGCGCAGGGAGAGACGCGGACTCCGGGCCAGACCTCTTCGATCGTGCAGGCCCCGCCGACCCGCGGCCGGGCCTCGAGCACGAGGACCTGCCGTCCCGCCCGCGCCAGGTACGCTGCGCACGTCAGACCGTTGTGCCCCGCGCCGACGACGATCGCGTCCCAACGCTGGGCCGCGAGCTCGGCGACCGGAGCGGGGAGCCCCAGCAGACCCAGCGCGTCCGCCGTGCGGGCCGGTTGTGGAGTCGGCATCGATGATTCTCCTGGCAGTTCACCGCAAATCGGGCCCGGCGGGAAACGGGCGGCACGCCCGAGCGCGCGACCCATGGTATGATTCATCATCGAGCGCGCTTCGGTTTGGCTCCATAGGTGCATCTCTGATCAGCCTTGTACGGAACAGACGGCCATGGTATTTCCTTGAACCGTAGTCATCAGATGACTACTAAGCTCAAGGGTGGCCCCACGCCGAGCCGAAGTGACGCGATGGGGCGTTGCGCAGCGCGTGCGTGGCGCCCGGGTTCGCGGAAAGGGGCTTTCGACCGATGGCGGGCACGGACACGGCGGTGGTCAGGCTTTCGGAGTTGGCTCACGGCCAGGAAGCCGTCTGCTTCGCCGCGCTGGTCCGGAAGGAAACGGGCACCGACAAGCACGGCAAGCCGTTCATCAAGTGTCATTTCCGCGACAAGCGGACGAGCGTCGTGGCTCCCCTCTGGTGGGGCAACGCCCTTCTGGCCGAGGCCGATAGCTGGCACGAAGGAACGGCCTACCGCCTGCGCACCAAGGGGGACTGGAAGGTCAAGTACGGCCTCCAGCTCGAGATCCTCGAGATTCGCCCCGCCGTCGACGAGGACCGGGCCGAGGGGTACGACTTCCGCGACCTGTTCGAAAGCAGCGACTACGACCCTGACGAGCTCTTCCGCAAGCTCCACGACTTCATCCAGCGCTGGATCGAGGACGCGCCGTTGCGGCAGCTCGTGGAGTCGCTCCTGCACGAGCACGCCGAGCTCTTCAAGAAGATGCCCGCCGCGCAGAATTTCCACCACGGCTACACGGCCGGGTTGATCGAGCACGTCTGGAGCATGACCCGGGTCGCCGGGTTCCTCGCCGACCACTACGCGCAGTACTACCACGACCTGAACCCGCCGCTCAACAAGGGCGTGATCATCGCGGCGACGATCCTCCACGACATCGGCAAGCTGCGCGAGCTGGACTATCACCCGATCGAGACCAAGTACACCAAGGAGGGCTGCCTGATCGGCCATGTCCTGATCGGCCGGGACCTGGCGCGGGAGGCGGCGCGCAAGATCGACGGCTTCCCCGAGGAGACGCTGCTGCTGCTCGAGCACGCGATCCTGGCCCATCATGGCAAGCGCGACTTCGGGGCGCCGGTGGTGCCCCAGACGCTCGAGGCGCTGTTGGTTTCGTATGTGGACGACCTCGACGCGAAGATGAACATCGCGGCCCGCGAGCGGCTCTTCTCGAACACGGAAGGCGACTTCACGAACAAGGTCTACGCGCTCGACAACCGGCGGCTCTACAAGGGCGTTCCGGTCCCGGACCTCGGCGGCGAGTGCGACGACTGATCGGGCGAAACGTAATCGCACGGACCGTGCCGTCGCCACCTTGGCGGCCCGCTTGTGCTCCTCTTATAATGCGGGCCGTCCCGGTCGCCCGTCGCGGGCGGCCGGGGAGAGTGAGCCATCACCCTACGAGCGAGACTACACCGATGACCTCGATCCGCAAGTTCTGGTGGGCCGGCCTGACCCTGGCGGCGTTCGTTGGCTGCGCCGAGGAGACACAGACGACCCCGAGCACCCCGGCCGCCACGCCCGGCCCCGCACCGACGACCCCGCCCGGGCCCGCCGCGAAGACCGATACGCCGGAGCCGGCCAAGGAGGCTGACCAGAAGGAGATGGAGAAGCCGGAAAGCCCGCCGGCCTCCGCTCCGAAGGTCGATGCGCCCAAGGTCGACGCGCCCAAGATCGACGCGCCGAAACCGGACGCCGACAAGAAGGCCGAAAGCGTCAAGCTCAACGACGAAGAGCTTGCGGCCATCAAGAAACTGCCGGCCGACGAGCAGCCCCTCGCCCTGAAGCAGCTCATCTGTCCCGTGAGCGACGAACACCTCGGCGCGATGGACACCCCCATCAAGGTAACCGCCGAGGGGAAGACCTTCTTTCTCTGCTGCAAGGGCTGCAAGAAGGAGCTGGACGCCGATGCCAAGGCCGTCCTGGCGAAGCTGAAGAACTGAGTTGGGCGCTGCACGCCGGAACCGCCGTCCGTTGACCGTGCTGTTTTTTCCGACGTTGTCGGCCATGATCTCGCGCTTTCTGCGGCTTGTGGAACCGATCACCGCACCGGCAAGGTGCACCATGGCCGCAAAAGCAATCACATGACGGCGCCTCCGCCTAATCTTTGCGCATAGGGTCTGGCGGACCGAGGTATGCCCGGCTATAATCTGGCCCCAGCGAGAATGGGAATGGGGGCTCGCTTCGCTGTTTCTGAGGCGGGCTCCGACCGAATTGCAGGACCGGCGTCTCTCCCGCTGAGGCGACATGGTCCGACCGTCGTGGCGCAGGCCGCGAGGCGCGGACCAGCTCGCAGGCTGCTCTCCCCATCCTTCCGTCACCGGCTTCCGCCTGGACCGGCCTCGCCACGGCGGGTCGGCTCGGGTCGGACATGGACCGACGTGAATGGTGGGCGGCGCAGCTTTCCCCGTGGACACGGTGCTCCCAGGCTCCGCGTTCTTCGCGCTCGGCGCGGCTTCAGTTCCGTGGCGTCGTCAGCCCGGAAGGCCGCCGGCGCGAGTGCCGGTTCAACCGGCGCGGCCCGCGTACGGCCGTCCGGGAAGGGGTCGAGCGAGACACGCTCCCTGTCATTTTGTCCTTGATTGGAGTTCTCCGCATGGGACAATCCACTGCGCGCCAAAACGCCATTAACGCGGTCACCTCTTGGTCCATGGATGGCCACCACCCCAGCCTCAAGGAGACGCGTAAGCCCCTCCGCGAGCTGTTCGGCGTCAACGTGTTCTCCGACGAGGTCATGCGCAACCGTCTCCCCGAGCACATCTACAAGGCCCTGAGCAAGACGATCAAGAAAGGCGCGCCGCTCGACCCGTCCGTGGCCGACATCGTGGCGACCGCCATGCGCGAGTGGGCCATGGAGCGCGGCGCGACGCACTACACCCACTGGTTCCAGCCGATGACCGGCCTGACGGCCGAGAAGCACGACTCGTTCCTGGCTCCTTCGGAAGCCGGCAGCGCGATCACCGAGTTCAGCGGCAAGGAGCTGGTGCGCGGCGAGCCCGACGCTTCGAGCTTCCCCTCCGGCGGCATCCGCGCGACGTTCGAGGCCCGCGGTTACACCGCGTGGGACCCGACCAGCCCCGCCTTCATCCTTGAGAACCCGAACGGCACGACCCTCTGCATCCCGACCGCCTTCTGTTCGTGGACCGGCGAGGCCCTCGACAAGAAGACCCCCCTGCTCCGCTCGATGGACGCCCTGAGCAAGCAGGCGGTGCGCGTCTTGAAGCTGTTCGGTTCCGAGGCCACGCACGTCAGCACCACGGCCGGCCCCGAGCAGGAATACTTCCTGATCGACAAGAACTTCTATTTCGCCCGGCCCGACCTCATCAACGCCGGCCGCACCCTCTTCGGCGCCAAGCCCCCCAAGGGGCAGGAGATGGAAGACCACTACTTCGGCTCCATCCCCGAGCGCGTCCTGGCCTGCATGCTCGAGACCGAAATCGAGCTGTACAAGCTCGGCGTGCCGGTCAAGACCCGCCACAATGAGGTGGCCCCCGCGCAGTACGAGCTCGCGCCAATCTTCGAGAGCGCCAACGTCGCGACCGACCACAACATGCTTGTGATGGAGACGATGAAGCGCGTGGCCGACCGCTATGGCCTTCAGCTCCTCCTGCACGAGAAGCCCTTCGCGGGCGTCAACGGCTCGGGCAAGCACCTGAACTGGTCGATGGGCGACGACCTCGGCAACAACCTGCTGAAGCCGGGCGACACGCCGCACGACAACGCCCAGTTTCTCATCTTCCTCGCCGCCGTGATTCGCGCGGTTGCCAAGCACGGCGACCTGCTTCGCGTGTCGATCGCGTACGCGGGCAATGACCACCGCCTGGGGGCCAACGAGGCCCCGCCGGCCATCATCTCGATCTTCCTGGGGGACATGCTCCAGGACATCGTCGACCAGATCGAGAAGGGGGGCGCCAAGAGCACCAAGGCCGGCGGCACGATGACGGTGGGCGTCTCCGTCCTGCCGACGTTGCCGCGCGACCCGGGCGACCGCAACCGCACGAGTCCGTTCGCGTTCACCGGCAACAAGTTCGAGTTTCGCGCTGTGGGCTCGAGCCAGTCGATCTCCGGCCCGCAGATCGTCCTCAACACGATCGTCGCCGAGAGCCTCGACGAAATCGCGACCGCGCTGGAGAAGGGGATCGCGGCCGGTAAGGACCTGAACTCCGAAATCCAGGCCCTCTTGCCCAAGCTGATCGCCGAAAGCAAGCACGTCATCTTCAACGGCGACAACTACTCCGAGGCCTGGCATGCCGAGGCCGAGAAGCGCGGCTTGCCTAACCGCCGCAGCACGATCGACAGCTTGCCCGACTTCGTCTCGCCCAAGAGCATTGCCCTCTTCGGCAAGTACGGCGTCCTCTCGGCGCGCGAGATCCACTCGCGTTACGAGATCTTCTTGGAGAACTACAAGAAGACGATCAACATCGAGTCGCAGTTGACCATCCAGATTGCGAAGCGGATGATCCTGCCGGCCGCCCTGCGTTATCAGGCCGAGGTCGCTCAGGCGATCGCCAACCTGAAGGCCACGGGCGCGACCGCGCCCAAGACCCAGACGGCCCTGCTGAGCGAGCTGGTCGAGACGATCGAAGAGCTCGAGACCGCCACGGACGCGCTCACCGAGGCCGTCGACGAGCATGCCGAAGGCGACACCTTCGCCCACGCCAAGTACTCGCACGAGAAGATCGTCCCCGCCATGCTCGCCGTTCGCGCCGCGGGCGACAAGCTCGAAGGGCTCGTGGCGGACGACCTGTGGCCGCTGCCGACGTATCAGGAAATGCTGTTCATCAAGTGAGAGCGTTGCCAGATCGGGAAACGAACTGGCCGCCGCCTTCGGGCCATGACCCGAAGGCGGCGGCCGTTTTGCGTCTTGACCTCTGCGCGACAAACCGGCGCTGCGGGCTCGTCCGGCGGAAGGCCTCCATGCGTAGGGTGCAGGAATACGGCAGGCCGGCCACCTTGTCGCCGAGAATCCGGAACGTCTACGATAGGGAAAAATGGCGTCGCGGCAGGCGCAACGAAGGGAGCCGTTCATGCCCCCCGTTGTCGAAGCACCCTTGGAGTTGGTCGAGGCGATCGCTTCGCTACGATTCCCCGAGCGAACGGACCGGCGTCTGCAGCAGCTCATGGATCGAAACTACGATGGCCTGCTATCGAGCGAGGAGAAAGAAGATCTCGAGGCCCTGGTCGAGCTGAGCGAGTCGTGGTCGCTCGTGCGTGCGCAGGCCCTCCACCTCTTGGGACGCGCGGCCGGATGACCGGCCTGCCGTGGAATCAGGTTGCCCGGCTGGTTGAGGATCGGGCGGACGGGCGTTGCGAAATACTGCCAGATGCACCAGGCCCTGCAAGGGGCTACCTTTCACGTCGAACATATCCTACCGAGTGCGCGAGGCGCAGCATCCGAGCTCGAGATCCTCGCCTGGTGCTGCCCGAGCTGCAATCTGCACAAGTCGAATCGGATTGACGCACCCGATCCCGATGGGGGAGCGATTGTGCCCCTCTTCCACCCACGGCGCGACTCCTGGCCCGACCATTTTCAATGGGAAGGCCTCCAGCTCACCGGCAAAACGGCGCCGGCGCGAGCAACGATCAGCGCTCTCGACTTGAACCACCCCCGACGCATCAGGATTCGTCAGGCCGAAACGATGTTCGGCTTGTTTCTCGGTATGAATCGACCCGGTCCAGCCTGAGCGCGTTTCGCTCGCCGATGAGTCGCCGTATGCCTCTGACCTTCCCATTTTTCACCGTTTGGCCTTGACGCGCCATCGTCACCGCGCGTTTACTATTACGAATTCCAATACCATCCCGGGCGCAGTATCAAGGTTTTGCTGATAACCAATCAGGCAAGGTCGCATGCAGCTTGAGGCATTGAAGATCTTCTGCGACGTCGTGCGGTGGGCCAGCTTTTCGCGAGGGGCGGCGGAGAACCAGGTCTCCCAGTCCTCGGCGAGCCAGGCGGTCCATGCGCTCGAGCACCGCCTGGGGGTGAAGCTGATCGACCGCAAGAAGCGGCCCTTGGTGCTGACGCCGCACGGGAAGGTCTTCTACGACGGATGCAAGGAGCTGGTCGGCCGTTACCTCGAGATCGAGAACCGGGTCAAGGCGCTGGAAGACGAGCACAACGTCGTCGGGACGGTCCACGTCGCGTCGATCTATTCGGTCGGCCTGCATCACATGAGCCGCTATGTGCGCACGTTCGGCGAGCACTACCCGGGGGCGAACGTCCGGCTGGAGTTCCTGCACCCGACGCGCGTCGCCGAGAGTGTGAGTAAGGGTGGGGCCGAGCTCGGGATCGTCTCGTTCCCCCGCAAATGGCCCGACCTGGCCGTCATCCCCTGGCGCACGGAGGAGATGGTCCTGGCGGTCCATCCGTCGCACCCGCTCGCGAGCCTGTCGTGCGTGCCGGTCGGCCGGCTCGCCCGCGAGAAGTTCGTCAGCTTCGATACCGACCTTCCCATTCGCCGAGCGATCGACCGGTTCCTCCGGCATCACGAGGTGCAGGTGGAGGTGGTCATGGAGTTCGACAACATTGAGAACATCAAGCGCGCGGTCGAGATTCCGGGGGGAGCCGCGCTCCTGCCCGAGCCGACCGTGACGCGCGAGGTCGAGGCGGGAACGCTCGTCGCCCTTCCGATCGACGGGCAGGATCCCCTCCACCGCTTAACGCGGCCGCTGGCCATCATTCACCGGCGGCACAGGGAGCTCGGCCTGACGGCCTCGCGGTTCTTGAAACTGCTCACGGCCGACGACCCGGCGCTCCCGGCTGGGTCCGCCGCCGCAAAAGGGTCGGCGACCGCGAACGGCTCCCTCCCTCACAGGGTCTGATGATCGAAAGCCGACGCAGTGCAAGGGAGGGGGCTGCTACCCCCTCCCCGTACCACGACCACGGATCGGCCGGTGGCGACGAACGAACGTCACCGGCCGCGCGAACGAACAAAGTCCCGCAGCGAACAGTCCGAGCCCACGGAAAGCGCCGTGAAGGGTGTGCCATGATGAGTTCAGGGTTACCGAAGCAACAGGGCCTCTACGACCCGCGGCACGAGCACGATAGCTGTGGCGTCGGCTTCGTCGTCGACCTCAAGGGGCGGAAATCGCACCGCCTCGTCCGTGACGGCCTGACGGCGCTCAAGAACCTGAACCACCGGGGCGCGTGCGGCTGCGAGGACAACACGGGTGACGGCGCGGGATGTCTCATCCAGATCCCGCACGACTTCCTCGCCGCGCGCTGCGACGAACTCGGATTCACGCTCCCCGCGCAGGGGCGCTACGGCGTGGGGGCCTTCTTCACGTCGCCGATCTTCGCCCAGCAAGAATTCGGCAAGCGGATGTTCGAGTCGATCGTTCAGGAAGAAGGGCTGAACTTCCTGGGCTGGCGCCGGTTGCGCACCGACAACGCGTCGCTCGGCGAGAGCGCCAAGCGGGTCGAGCCGCACATGTTCCACGCGTTCGTCGAGTCGCCCTACGACGACCCCGACCGGTTCGAGCGCAAGCTGTTTGTCATCCGCAAGCGGTTCGAGCGCTCGATCGAGATCTCGGGTCTCGACGACCACAAGTTCTTTTACTTCTCCAGCCTTTCGTGCCGCACGCTCGTGTACAAGGGGATGCTTACGCCCGACCAGCTCCCCGAGTACTTCGCCGACGACCTCGGCGACGAAACGCTCACGAGCGCGATCTGCCTGTTTCACTCGCGGTTCTCGACCAACACGTTCCCGAGCTGGGAGCTGGCGCACCCGTACCGGATGATCTCGCACAACGGCGAGATCAACACCCTGCGCGGGAACATCAACTGGATGCGGGCACGCGAGGCCCTGTTCGCGTCGTCGCTCTACGAGCCGGGGGACGTCGAGAAGCTCAAGCCGATCATCCGCGAAGGGCTGAGCGACACCGCCTGTCTCGACAACGCGGTCGAGCTGCTCGTCAAGTCGGGGTACTCGCTCCCCCACGCGATGATGATGCTGATCCCGGAGGCGTGGGATAACCACGAGACGATGTCGCAGGCAAAGAAGGATTTTTACGCCTATCACTCGTGCCTGATGGAGGCGTGGGACGGCCCGGCGTCGATCGGCTTCACCGACGGCAAGAACATCGGCGCTGTGCTCGACCGCAACGGCCTGCGCCCGAGCCGCTACGTCGTCACGAAGGACGGACTGGTGATCATGGCCTCCGAGGTCGGGGCGCTCGACATCGCGCCCGAGGACATCGTGCTGAAAGGACGCCTCGAGCCGGGCAAGATGTTCCTCGTCAACCTGGAGGAAGGCCGGATCGTCGACGACGAGGAGCTGAAGCACTCGCTCGCGACGGCCAAGCCGTACGGCAAGTGGCTCCGCGAGTACATGGTTCCCCTGGCCGAGGTCCCCGAGGCACCCCACGTCCCCGGCCCCGACCACGAGACGCTGCTGCATCGCCAGCAGGCGTTCGGCTACACGCTCGAGGACCTGAAGTTCATCCTCGGCCCGATGAGCAACAACGGTGAAGAGGCGCTCGGCTCGATGGGGACCGACACCCCGCTGGCCGTCCTCTCCGACCGCGCTCAGCCGTTGTTCAGCTACTTCAAACAGCTCTTCGCGCAGGTCACGAACCCGCCGCTCGACGCGATCCGAGAAGAACTCGTCACGTCGGTCATGACGGGCGCCGGCGGCGAGGGGAACCTGCTGGAGCCAGGCCCGGACGCGTGCCGGCAGATCGCGCTCGACCTGCCCGTGATCGATAACGACGAGCTCGCCCGGCTCAAGCAGCTTGACGGCTGGCGCGGGTTCAAGTCGGCCCTGCTGCCGACGCTCTTCCCTGCGGCCCAAGGGGCCAAGGGGATGGAGCGGGCCCTGGAAGACCTCTTCCAGAAGGCCAGCGAGGCGATCGACCAGGGGGCGAACCTGTTGATCCTGTCCGACCGGGGCGTCGACGCGCAGCACGCGCCGATCCCGTCGCTCCTGGCGTGCGCGGGCCTGCACCACCACCTGGTCCGCCAGGGCCTCCGTACCCGCGCGGGGCTCGTGATCGAGTGCGGCGACGCCCGCGAGGTCCACCACTTCGCGCTCTTGCTCGGCTACGGCGCGGGGACCATCAACCCGTACGTGGCGTTCGAGACGCTCGACGACATGATCCAGCAGGGGATGATCAAGCCCGAGATCAACCACGCCGAGGCGGTCTACCGGTACCGCAAGGCGATCAAGAAGGGGGTCGTCAAGGTGATGTCCAAGATGGGCATCAGCACGATCCAGAGCTACCGGGGCGCCCAGATCTTCGAGGCGATCGGGCTCAACCAGGAGTTCATCGACAAGTACTTCGACAAGACCGCGTCGCGCATCGGCGGCGTCGGGCTCGAGGAGATCGCCCGGGAAACTCTCTTCCACCACCGCCGCGCCTACGCCGAGCGCGAGGCCGGACCGGAGATGCTCGAAGAAGGGGGCCAGTACCAGTGGCGCAGGGACGGCGAGTTTCACCTGTTCAACCCCGAGACCGTCTTCAAGCTCCAGCACGCCACGCAGGCCGGCCGCTACGAGATCTTCAAGCAGTACACCCGGCTCGTCGACGACCAGAACGAACGGCTCTGCACCCTGCGCGGGCTGTTCGCGTTCAAGCTCGACCCGGCACGGGCGATCCCGATCGAGGAGGTCGAGCCGGTCGCGTCGATCGTCAAGCGGTTCGCCACCGGCGCCATGTCGTACGGCTCGATCAGCGGCGAGGCTCATGAAACGCTCGCCATCGCGATGAACCGCCTGGGGGGCCGCAGCAACACGGGCGAAGGGGGCGAGGACCCGACTCGCTTCAAGCCCTTGCCCAACGGCGACAGCAAGCGCAGCTCGATCAAGCAGGTGGCCTCGGGCCGCTTCGGCGTGACGAGCGAGTACCTGGTGAACTCCGACGAGCTGCAGATCAAGATGGCCCAGGGGGCGAAGCCCGGCGAAGGGGGGCAGCTCCCCGGGCACAAGGTGTGGCCCTGGATCGCAAAGGTCCGCCACTCGACCCCGGGCGTCGGCCTGATCAGCCCCCCTCCCCACCACGATATCTACTCGATCGAAGACCTCGCCCAGCTCATCCACGACCTGAAGAACGCGAACCCCCGGGCGCGCATCAGCGTGAAGCTCGTGGCCGAGGTCGGCGTCGGCACCGTCGCCGCCGGCGTGGCGAAGGCGCACAGCGACGTCGTCCTGATCTCCGGCTTCGACGGCGGCACGGGCGCAAGCCCGCTCACCTCGCTCAAACACGCCGGCATCCCCTGGGAGCTCGGCCTGGCCGAGACCCAGCAGACGCTCGTCCTGAACCGCCTGCGCGACCGCATCGTCGTCCAGGCCGACGGCCAGATGAAGACCGGCCGCGACGTCGTGATCGCCGCCCTCCTGGGCGCGGAGGAGTACGGTTTTGCCACCGCCCCGCTCGTCGTGATGGGCTGCGTCATGATGCGGGTCTGCCACCTCGACACGTGCCCCGTCGGCATCGCGACCCAGAACCCCAAGCTCCGCGAGAAGTTCGCGGGGAAGGCCGAGCACGTCGTCAACTTCTTCACGTTCATCGCTCAGGAAGTGCGCGAGCTGATGGCCCAGCTCGGCTTCCGCACGATCGACGAGATGATCGGCCGGAGCGACCTGCTCGACATGAAGCGGGCGATCGGCCACTACAAAGCGCAGGGGCTGGACTTCAGCAAGATCTTCTACCGGCCGCAGGTCGGCCCGGAAGTCGCCGTGCGCAAAGTCGTCGACCAGGACCACGGCATCGACAAGTCGCTCGACGTCACGACGCTCGTCCCCGCCTGCGAACCCGCGCTGAAGCGAGGCGAATCGCTGGAGCTCGAGTTCCCGATCCGCAACGTGAACCGCACGGTCGGCACGATCCTCGGCAGCGAGCTGACGCGCCAGTACGGCGGGGGGGGGCTGCCCGACGACACGATCCGGCTCCGGTTCCACGGCTCCGCCGGCCAGAGCTTCGGCGCGTTCGTGCCCCGGGGGATCACGCTGACCCTCGAAGGGGACGCCAACGACTACGTGGGTAAAGGGCTCTCCGGCGGCAAGATCATCGTCTTCCCGCCCAAGGTCGCGACGTTCGTGCCCGAGGAGAACGTGCTGATCGGCAACGTCGCCCTCTACGGCGCGACCGGAGGCCGGGCCTTCTTCCGCGGCCGGGCCGGGGAACGGTTCTGCGTCCGCAACAGCGGCGCCCTGGCCGTCGTCGAGGGGACCGGGGACCACGCCTGCGAGTACATGACCGGCGGCGTCGCCGTCGTCATCGGCCCGACCGGCCGCAACTTCGCCGCGGGCATGAGCGGCGGCAGCGCGTTCGTCTTCGACGAGTCGGGCGACTTCCCCCAACGCTGCAACCTGGAGATGGTCGACCTCGAACCGCTGCGCGAGCCCGAAGACCTCGACACGGTGCGCGACCTCTTGATCCAGCACGCCGGCTACACCGGCAGCACCGTCGCGGCGCGGCTGCTGAGCGATTGGGACTGGGCCGTCGAGAAGTTCGTCAAGGTCATGCCGATCGACTACCGGCGCGTGCTCGAAGAACAAAAGGCGGCCGAGGCGAAGAAGCTGGCCGAGGAAGAAATCATCCACAGATAGGGAGAAGGGAGAGTTTTAACCACAGATGGACACAGATGAGCACAGATGACGAAAAAGGGCAGAAGGATTCGCGGACCTTCGCGATTATCGGGGCCGCGATGGAAGTCCATCGACAAATGGGGCAAGGTTTCTTAGAAAACGTCTACCAAGAGGCGCTCTCGCTGGAGTTCACTGCTCGTGCCGTGCCGTTCCGGCGCGAGTTGGAACTGCCGGTATTTTACAAAGGCCAAGTATTGGCCTGCACGTACCGGGCCGACTTCGTCTGCTACGGAACCGTGATCGTCGAGCTGAAGGCTTTGAAAGAATTGACTGCTCGAGAAACCGCCCAGGTGATTAATTACCTGAAGGCCACTCGGCTCTCCCTTGCCCTACTGCTTAACTTCGGTACCTCGCGCCTCGAGTACCAGAGACTCGTTCTTTAATCTGTGCTCATCTGTGTCCATCTGTGGTTAAAACTCTTCTCTCTTCATCTATGGATGCTCCCGTCATCTGTGGATGACTTCGTCGTTGGAGGTGAGTGGTGGGTAAGCCGACCGGATTCATGGAGATTCCCCGCGAGACGCCAACCCGGCGGCCGATCCCGGAGCGGGTCAACGACTGGCTGGAGGTCTATAACCCGTTCCCCGAAGAGAAACTCCGCGCGCAGGGGGCGCGGTGCATGGACTGCGGTATTCCGTTCTGCCACCAGGGGTGCCCGCTCGGGAACTTGATTCCCGACTGGAACGACCTGGTCTACCGCAACCAGTGGCGCGCGGCGATCGACCGGCTGCACGCGACGAACAACTTCCCCGAGTTCACCGGGACCCTCTGCCCGGCCCCGTGCGAGGCGTCGTGTGTGCTGGGAATCAATAACGACCCCGTGACGATCAAGCAGGTGGAGCTCTCGATCATCGACCGTGCCTGGGACGAAGGCTGGGTCGTACCGCAGCCGCCGAAGGTCAAGACCGGCAAGACCGTCGCCGTCGTCGGCTCCGGCCCCGCGGGCCTCGCCGCCGCACAGCAACTGGCGCGGGCCGGTCACGCCGTCACGGTGTTCGAGCGGGCCGACCGGATCGGCGGTTTGTTGCGCTACGGCATCCCCGACTTCAAGATGGAGAAGTGGCGGCTCGACCGCCGGGTCGAACAGATGGAAGCCGAGGGGGTCGCGTTTCGACCCGGTGTCAACGTCGGCGTGGATATCGCGGCTGAGGACCTCCTGTCTCGGTTCGACGCGGTCTGCCTCTGCGGAGGCTCGACGCAGGCCCGCGACTTGCCGATCCCCGGGCGCGAGCTGAAGGGCATTCACTTCGCGATGGAATACCTGCCGCTCCAGAATCAGCGCGTGGCGGGAGACGACGTGCCTGACGCGGTCTTCATCAGCGCGGAGGGGAAGGACGTGGTCATCATCGGCGGCGGCGACACCGGCGCTGACTGCCTGGGCACGGCCCACCGGCAGAAATGCCGTAGCGTCCATCAATTCGAGATTGTCCCTCGTCCCCCCGACAGCCGGGGGCCGGTGAACCCCTGGCCGCAGTGGTCGAACATCTTCCGCGTCTCGTCGGCGCACGAGGAGGGGGGAGTTCGCGAGTACCAGATCAACACCAAGCGGTTCCTCGGCGAGGACGGCCGCGTGACCGCGCTCGAAACCGTGCACGTCGAGCTGAAGACCGGCGAGAACGGCCGGCCGCAGTTCGTCGAGGTCCCGGGGACCGAGAAGGTCTACAAGGCCGACCTTGTCCTCCTGGCGATGGGCTTCGTCGGCCCCGAGCGCAAGGGGCTGCTCGAGCAGCTCGGCGTCGCGCTCGACCCGATGGGGAACGTGAAGGCCGACGCCGACAAGCGCACGAGCGTCGAGAAGGTCTTCACCGCCGGCGACATGACGCGCGGACAGAGCCTGATCGTGTGGGCGATCGCCGAGGGCCGGCACGCCGCGCACGCGATCGATGCGTACCTCATGGGGCACTCCGACCTCCCCCGCCCACTCGAGTTCGGCAATCACGCCCGTCCCTTCGTCTGAGCGGCGCTGCGGGTGTACGGGCGACTCAACGCCGCGGTTACCGGAGCATGACCGCAAATCGACGAGGACCTGAGAAAAACATTTGCGGGAGGGTGCGGGCCTCGCTAAGGTGACCGTAATCTCTCGACCACTTCTCGGCGGGGTGCTCAAGGCGTCCGCAACTTATCGCGAACGATGGCCACAACACGGCTTGCATCGTCCCAAGAGGCGTTGCAAGTCACTGTGTCCAGCGGCGATCGGACTGCCCGGAGGGCCGGCCCGTATGATCTCCATCGTCAAACCGGACCAAGCGTGCTCGCGCCACAACCTGACGGTCCAATGTCCCTGCGGCCGTACCCTACGCGCGAGAATTGAACTCGCAGGCAGCGAGATCGAGTGCTGGGACTGCCACTGCAAAGTGCTCGTCCCGTTCCCGCGCTCAGCCAGCGAAGTGCTCCGAGCGTTGCGCAAGGGTTGGGACGACGTCTTCGAGACGAACCTGTTCCCGATGCTGATCGGGGTGGCGGCCGTCCTGACGAGCATGCTCGCCATCCCGACGCTGGGCGTGCCACTGGGGATCGCCGGGATGGTTCTCGTGATCATCGGCTACGGCGTACTGATCCGCCGGGCGGAAGACCCCGAGGGAGACAGCAGCACGGAGGCTCCCGACGGGACCAGCCTACTCCACTGGCTCGCGCGGGGGGCCGCGTCGGCGCTGTTTGGGGTCGGCCTCTGCGCTCCGTTCCTCCTGGCGCGCGGGGGTGCCGGTCACACTGCGCGACTGGCGGGCTTTCTCGTGCCGGCGATTGTGACCGCGGTGATGGTGTTCCTGCCCCTGGCGATGCTGGCGGCCTTTGACCCGGCCGGGCCGCGCGTCGTGCCCGCGGTCCTGCGCTGGCGCTCGCGTTCGGTGCTGCTGTCCCTGGCGATCCTGCCGCTGCTCTTGGTGGTGCTCGAGTGCACGCTCGTCTTCACGACCTTTTTCCTGGGGATCTTCGGCGGCTTGATGCTCGACCTTGTCCCGGTCCCGCCCGGCCTCCTCAGCCGCCTGCGCGTGCCTCCTGATTGGATCTACCGTTTCGGCGAGCCGGCCGACATTTCGTTCCTCGGCTTGTACTTGAACAGGCTGAGCCACGGCTACACACTCGTCGGCGCGATTCCTCCGTCGCTCACACGGTCGACGCACTTCGAGCTCCAGTTCTGGGCGAGCAACACGGAAATTCCGACCTATTACGCGTTTCGCTTCGCGCTCACGGTGCTGATCAACACGTTCCTGCTGAGCGTGTTGGCCCTCCAGGCGAGCTGGCTGGGGCGCATCGGCCGGATCGAGGGCCGGCTCAAGGTCAAACCCGTTCCGGTGGCGGCCGAGCCTAGCCCAGCGGCTTGAAGAGCGTTTGCTCGGCCGTGCGGGTGAGGAGCCACTCGCGATCGTCACGGCTCAGGAAGTCGAGCCGGTCGCGGATCAAGGCAACGCTGTCAACGTAGCGGTCCCGGTCGACCTGGAACGGGCAGTCGCTCTCCCACATGCAGCGCTTCACGCCGAACGCGTGGACGACGCTGTGGATCAGCGGAGCCAGGTCCAGGTAGGGCGGCTTCTTGGCCCCGAGTGCGTAGAATGCGCCAACCTTGACGAGCACGCGCGGATGCTTGGCCAGGGCGCACAGCGCGTCCACATCGCGCTGGTCGATCGTGCCGCTCACGCCGATCCGGCCCAAGTGGTCGATGATCACGGCTGTGTCAGGGAAGCGCTTGCACATCCGATCGACTTCAGGGAAGGCGTCCGGGTTGATCAAGCAACTCAGCACCTGCCCGGTCTTGGCCGCGGTCGCGAACATCGCGGCGTAGCCTTCGGGCTGGAGCCAGCGGGCCGGCGGCAGCTTGCTGTAGTTGGGCGCGATCCGAAATGCACGCACGCCCTTTGGGAGGAGATCCTGCATCGCTGCGCCCGGGTTGGGGCCGAGCGGGTCGACGATGGCCGTCCCCACGAAGCGTTCCGGGTACTGCTTGATCATGTCGAGCATGTACGAGTTATCAAACTCGTAAAAACTCATCTGAATCAGGTTGACCCGTCCGACCCCCGCCGGCCGGCAATGCGCGAGCAACTCCTCGGCGGTGAACGACGCTGGCTTCATGTCGGCGACGGCGAACCCTTTCGCCAGCGGATACCGTGCGACGTCGGGCGTCCAGATGTGCGAATGGGCGTCGATGTAGGGTTCGAGTGCCACGCTTGGTCCTCTGGAGAAGAATCCGCGGAGAAGAGAAGTGATCCGCAGATGTCGCAGATTAAAATGAGAGAACGACTTCAAGAATTCTGAATCTAATTTGCGTCCATCTGCGGATCGTCGCTCTTTTTTCAATCTGCGGATTGTCTTTCACCCGATCGCCTCGGCGATGACTTCACCGTCGGGCACGAGCGAGAGCGGCCGCCCCTGGCGGTCGGTGAGCATCGTGTTCAGGTCGATGCCGAGGAGGTGGTAGATGGTGGCCAGCACGTCCTTGGGGGAGACCCTGTGCTCGACCGGGTCGCTGGCGATCTTGTCCGAGCGGCCCACAACGCGTCCGCGCGCAATGCCGCCTCCGGCCAGGAGCACCGAATAGCAGCGCGACCAGTGGTCGCGGCCACCGCCGCGGCCCGCGCTCAGCTTGGGCGTGCGGCCGTGCTCGCTCAGGCAGACGACGAGCGTCTCGTCGAGCATGCCCCGGCGGTCCAGGTCGATCAAGAGCCCGGATAGCGTGCGGTCGAGACCCGGCAGCAGCTCGTCTTTCATCCGGGGGAAGTGTTCCCAGTGCGTGTCCCAGCCGGTGCCCGCCAGGCCGTACTCGTCCCAGAAGACGGTGAGGAACCGCCCGCCCGCCTCGACCAGCCGCCGCGCGGTGAGGGAGGCCTGGCCGAACAGCGTCATGCCGTAGAGCGATCGCGTCTCGGGCGCTTCGTCGTCGAGGTCGAACGCCTTGCGCAGCTTGTCCGATCCGAGCAGCGAATAGGCCATCGCGCGGTGGCGGTCGATGCCCGAGTGGCCCGACTGGGCATCCTCCTGCCGGCGCGTCTCTTCGAACTGCTCCAGCAGGGTGCGCCGGCGGTCGAGCCGGTCGAACGTCAGGCCGGGCGCGAGGCTGGAGACGCCGCCGAGCTGGAACCGGCTCTCGGGGGTCACGCCCCGGTACGGCTCGAGGTCGTCCCACACCTTGTCGGCCAGCGTCTTCTTGGCCTTCAAGGTTGCCCGGCCGACGAACTCGGTGAAGATCGGGTCGTACGCCTGGCCGAGGAACCCGCCGTACGGGCCGGCGCGGGGGACCTCGCCGACGCGCTGGCTGCTGAAGGCCCAGGGAAGGACCATGTTCCGCGGCACTTCCGGCCGCTCCGCGGCAAGGCCCCCCTGGGCGCGCTCGACGTAGTCGACGACCGAGCCGATGAACGGCCAGTGCGCGGGGTCGCGTGGATTCAGCTCCATCGGGACCTCGATGCGCGGGATGCCCGTCGTCGCATACGCGACCCCATGGACCGGGTACGGGTGCGAGACCGACCGCAGCACCGTGACCTTGTCCATGACCTGCGCCATGTGGGGGAGCAGCTCGCAGACGTCGAGCCCGGGCACGCTGGAGGAAATCGACTTCAGCTCCCCGCGCACCTCTTCGGGCGCATCGGGCTTGGGGTCGAACGTCTCCAACTGACTGGGCGAGCCGTAGAGGAAGAGCAGGATGCACGCCTTCGCCCGCCCGAACCCGCCCTGAACGAGCGGCCTGGCCGGCTCGGCCGAGGCGAGCGAGGTGGACCAGTCGGAGAGCCCCAGCCCGAGCAGGCCGAGGGAGCCGACGTGCAACAGGTCGCGACGCGTCAGGCCGTCGCACAGCCGTTTCGGTCCGCCCAGAACACGGATCAAAGGCTCACCCCCGCCCGGCTGAGAACCTGGAGTTGCCGCGGCGGGCCCGCTGCGCCCGCCGCACGCATTCAGTTATCTCCCTCACCCTATCGCAAATTTAAGGAGTGTTCAACAACAATCCTTCCGCCACGCGGGATCAGGGGCGGGTTTTGATGACGAGGGTGCCGGCGATCATGTCGTGGAGCCCCTGCTTCTTCTCCGTGAAAGCGACCATGATAAAGCCAATGTAGCAGATCAAGGCCGAAAGGAACTTGCTGAAGAGCCGCCCCGTTGCCCGCGCAAAGGAGATACGCCGGCCGTTCAGATCAACCACCTTCAGCCCGAGGGCCATCTTGCCGAGCGTCGCCTGGTACTTTGAACTTTCCATTCCCGCGTAATAGCCGACCGAGGCCAAGATGGAGACCACGACCGAAAACAGCAAGACGCCCAGCGCCGCTGGATTCGGCGGGGGTGCCGGCTCACCTGGAGCAGCGACCGGAGGCAAACCGATGACGACGAACTGGAGGATATTCATCGGTATGCCCACAACGACAAACATTAGAATATTGTCAATGATGTGAGCCACGACGCGAATCCAAAAGCCGGCGTAACCGTACGCCTTGGTCGGCCCCACGTCCGACAGGGGCGCAATGTCTTCCTGGGGCGCCGCGTAGGGATTGTCCTGGGGGGCGTCGCCGTAAACCATCGGAGTTCTCCTGGGGAGGGCAGAAGTTGTTCTCGAGCTCGCCGCGGGTAGTGCGAGCGAGATCCTAAGATGCTCGTCAAAACGTCAAACGTAAAGCAAAAAATTCAAAGGCGCGTCAATCAGGAACGGGTGAGCCCGGGCCGTTGGTTTCCCACGAAGGACCCACGCGATCGTGTCAGCCCGCGCCTTCGGTCGGTTCCCTAAAACTTGGAGCGAAGGAGTCCGCTGCCGCTTTTGCCACACCAGAAAAGAGCCGCGGCACTCCAAAGTCAAAATGGCTGGCGTTTCCGCGCGATCGATCCTGGGTCACCGCACGAGTGCCCGGAACGAGACGAACCCCTCGCCTCCCGGCGGGATGGCGCCCGGCAGCTCCCAGCGGAGCTCGGTTCCCCCCGCGCGGTTCTCGCCGGAGGTGAAGACGGCCCCCTTCGGCCCCTGGGCGCTCCCCACGACGTAGCCGAGCCGCGGCAGCAGGCTGTCGGTCACCGTGACGGAGCGGATCGGCACGTTCCCCATGTTGCGGTACTGAATGACGAACGTCAGCGTGTCGCCCGGCTCGGCCTCCGCCGCGCTGACCCGCTTGATCACGGCGAGACCCGGTCGATTCGGCGGCGTCTCGACGCCGACCACCTCGTCGGGGCGCCAGCTCATGACCTGCTGGCCGGCCCCTTCGATGACGCCGGTGAGCACGACCTTCTGCGTGACTTTGATCCCCTGAGCGCGGTCTTGCTCGCGCAACGCGCCGGCTTTCTGGCGCAGGCGGACGTTCTGGGCCCCTTGCGTCAGGATGTTGCCCGCGATGTGCGCTGCGTTGTCGTAGCCGCTGAGCACGCGCAGCTCCTCGGCCTCGCCGACGTGGACGCGTGCCGCCATCGACGACGCACGCAGCCGGACGCGGTTGGCCTCGGCCCCTTGCTTTTGCACGAGGCGCCCGGCGCGTTGACGGATATCCATATCGGCCGGACGTTCGTTGAGCTGCGTGCGGAGCGGTCCCTCGACCTTGAGGGCCTCGTTCAGGCCGACGCTCATCCGGACCTCGGCGAACCGTGGGGCGTAGACGCACACGGTGTTGGTCGGCAGCACGCGCGGGCGGCGGCCGTCGTCGAACTGGAGCACTGCATCGCGCGGGTCGATCCCGCGCAGGCCGCCGGAGCCGTCGAACTGGGCCGGCTCGCGGCGGTCGCCGCCGTCGCAGAGGAAGTCGTCGCGCGGCAGCCAGACCCGCCCGGGGTCGGGCGCGCGCCCGGTGACGGGGCCGCACGGCAAGGGACAGCGCCCCGCGTCCGAGCTGATGAA
>JARLIH010000134.1 GCA_031291845.1 Isosphaeraceae bacterium
ATCCTCCAAGTTCGGGCCGCCGCCCTGAGCGACGACGAGCGTCTATCCCGCCATCTCCGAACCCGCCCTGGCAGCCCCTTCACTCGTCGACCCAAATCTCGTAAACCCTCACGTCAGAAAATCAGAAGCTGACGTGCACCCTGAGTCCTCGGCCCCCCCTTTTTCCTCGTTCGGGGCGAGGGGCACACCAGAAGGGGGGCTTTGCTCGAGAGCGGGTCTCCTTACGTCGGTTCCTCTTTGCAGGGTGCATAGCGGACCGCTCCAGCGACATGCGGAAATGAGCGCGCGGCGACCGTTCATTACACACGAGCCCCGGACCCCGTAAAAGGGAACGCAAGTGACCTGGAATGCAGGGCCAGTCGAAACGTTTTTATCGCTCTACCAACACTAGAGCTCATGCGAGCGCGCGCCGGCTCCGGCGTAGCGCTCCCGTGATCCCCCCCACGTTCGCGCCGGGCCGTGCCCGGCCACTTCCGCAGGCAGGACGCCCTCTCAGATCGTCCGTACCCTGCCCTCGGACTTCCGGTGGGGCGACCGCGATGCACGATCAGGACGTCGGGACGTCTGATGAATGCCTGGTCTCCGAGGATTCCTCGCTCAAGGCCGCGATGCGGGAGCACCGCGCCGGGCGCTGGGACGAGGCCGCGGCGCTGTACGAAGCAATCCTCGCGCGGGACGAGGCGAACGGCCTTGCGCTGCACCTGCTCGGCGTCGTGTACCACCGGCGCGGCGACCACGAGCGGGCCATCGCGTTGCTGGAGCTGGCGGCGAGCCTACGGCCCGACGACGCGGCCATTCCCTCCAGCCTGGCCGAAGTGTGCCTGGCCCTCGGCCGCCACGAGCGGGCCGCCGAGCAGGCAAGACAGGCTCTTTGGCTGGGTCCCGACGACCCCAAGACCCTGTACGTGCTCGGGCTGGCGCTCCACGCGCTGCGAGGTTTCGATGAGGCCGTTGCCATGTTGCGCCAGGCCGTCGACCTCGATCCGAGTTTCGCAGCGGCCCATAACAGCCTGGGCAACGCCCTGCGGTCGCTCGGCCGGCTCGCCGAGGCGCGGACCGCCTACCTCGAAGCGCGCCGGCTTGCCCCCGACCTGGCGGTCGTGCACTGCAACCTCGGTCTGATCTTTCTCTTCGAAGGCCAGTTCGAGAACGCCCGCCAGGCGCTCGTCCGGGCCACGGAGCTGGAGCCGAACCAGCCGTTTTACTGGGAGCGTCTGGCCGAGTTCTATCAATGGCGGGAGCGGTTCGACGAGGCGATCCCTTGCTGGGAGCGAGTGCTCGCGCTGACCCCCGATACGTCGTCACGCCCGCACCTGGCACTGGGCCGGGCGTTGCACGAACGGCATCGGCCGGCCGACGCGGAAGTGCATTTCCAGCGCGCCGCCGCCATCAATCCCGGCTCGGCGGCGGCCCAGCTCAATCTGGGCCGGCTCCACCAGGAACGGGGCGACTTCGTCGCGGCAGAGGCGGCGTTTCGCAACGCGATCCGGATCGAGCCGACCCTCGCGCTCGCCCACGTCCGGCTCGCAACACTCCTCGGCGCCCGGCTGCCGGCGGCCGACCTCGCCGCCCTCACCGCGCGCCTCGACGACCCGAATACGGCCGACGAGCCACGCGCCCGGTTGCTATTCGCCCTGGGGCATGTCCTCGACGCGCGCCAGGAGTACAGCCCGGCCGCCCGCCACCTGCGCCAGGCCAACGCCCTGAGCCTGGCCCAGCTCCCGATCGACCGCCGCCTGGCGGCCGACACCGTCGAACGGTTCGTCTCGCAATCAATCCGCGCGTTCGGCCCCGACTTCTTCGGCCGTGCGGCAGGCGCCGGGCTCGATACACTTCGGCCGGTCTTCATCGTCGGCTTGCCCCGCTCGGGAACCACGCTCATCGAGCAGGTCCTGGCGAGCCACCCCCAGGTCGCTGGCGCGGGCGAGCTGGACCTCGGCCAGTGGGCCTACCAGTCGCTCCCCTCGCTCGTGAATTGTGCGGCCCCGCCACTCGACTGCGTCGCCCAGCTTCAGCCGGCCATGATCAGCCAGCTGGCCCGAGCGTACCTCGATCGCCTTCAGGAACTGGTCGGCGCGGGCGCCGCGAGAGTCGTGGACAAGATGCCCGAGAACTTCAAACATCTCGGACTGCTCGTCGCGCTCTTTCCCCGCGCGACCATCATCCATTGCCGCCGCGACTTCCGCGACGTCGCGCTCTCCTGCTGGATGGCCGACTTCCTCCATATCTCCTGGGCCAACGATCCCGCGCAAATCGCCTCCACCTTCGGTGCCTACCGGCGGCTCATGGACCACTGGCAGTCCGTGCTTCCCACGACGATCCACACCGTCGATTACGAGGAGACCGTGTCCGACCTCGAACCGGTCGCCCAGCGGCTCCTGTCGGTCCTCGGCCTCGACTGGCACCCCGCCTGCCTGAAGTTCCATCACACGCGCCGCGTTGTCCGGTCCGGCAGCATTACCCAGGTTCGGCAACCGCTCTACCAGAGCTCGGTCGGGCGCTGGAAAAACTACGCGCACGAACTCTCCGACCTGTTTGACGCGGTCCTCCAGGCAGTGTGACGGGGCCGGACCAGAATGTACAAACCGACACTTTCAGTCTACATACCACTTACTATTCGTCGAACCGAATTCCCTCGTTCCCACGCTCTGCGCCCCGCCCACCCACAGGGAATCGGGCCGCAGAGTGGCGCGGAAATCCGCGCCAGCCCGTTACTTCTTCGCGGCCTGGCAGACGTCGGGCAACGCCGGCGCTGACCGTGGACTCGCGGCGGCGAAGTCCTCGCCGAGCAGGCCGGCGATCGTCGCGGCCACCTGGGATTGCGTCGTCTCAACGCCTGAGCGTACGCCCAACGCGGGCGTGTCGGGCCCGATCACGGCGATCCACAGGTTCTCGGCCCCCTCGACCCCGGGACCGTGACTGGTCCAGTCGGCCTGCGTACCGCCTCGTCCGTGATCGGTCGTCAACAGCAGGGCCGTCTTGCCGGCGTACTCGGGCATCTGTTGGAGCATGTGCCAGAGTTCGTCGAGGAAGCGGTCGGACTCGTGCGCTGCCCGGAGGTACAGATCGTAGCGCCGGCCGTGGGCCCACTCGTCGGTCTCGCCCAGTCCGATGAACAGGACGCGCGGCTTGTGCTTGAGCACGTACTCGCGCGCGGCCTCCATCGTGACGGCGTCGAAGGTATTGTCCGGCCAGTAGCGCGGCAGCCGCTCGACCAGCAGGTTGGCCAGCCGCTGACGCTCGCTGAGCGGTTCGTCGCGAATCGGCACCCAGCCCGCATGGACGTGCAGGCCGTTCTGCGCCGAGCGAAAGATGAACGGGAACACGTCCCACGTACAATACGCCGCCACGCGCCCCTTGAGGGATGGCCGTTCGTTGAGGAACTCCAGCACCGAGCGGTTCGGGTTCGACACCTTGGCGTTGGAAATGATGCGGTCGTCGCCAAAGCCACAGAACATCTCATTGTAGCCCGGGTACGAAAACTTCTTCCCGTTCGTCAGCTTCGCCGGCGCGTTGCGCGTCCGGTCGCCGAACACCTGCCCCTGCTTTGCGATCGTGCCCCAGACGAACGGCAACAAGGTCTCCCTGCGCGCCTCGGCGGTCTCGCGCCAGTACTGGCGCTTCAAGCCGGCGATATCGGGGACGCCGCCGGCCTTGGCGTCCATCAACGTTTCATCCGCCCCCCCGAAGAACTCCTGGTGCCGGAAGCCGTCGACGGTTACGACAATCACGTCTTCCACCCGCCGAGGCGGTCCTTCCGCCCGCGTGGGACCGGCTGTGGCGAGAAACCCGAGAAGGCTGACCGTGGCGATCGTTCGTGCGAACATGCGTTGCGTGCTCCGGCGTGGTTTGAGGGATTGCCATGCTACCGAAGGCCAATCCCCGCCGCCAAGAGCCGCTCCGGCAGTACTGCGAGGCCGTTTGTGCTCCGGCAAACCCGCACGCGATCACCTTCACGACATCTTCGCCAGGACTGCTCGCGCGCTTCACGTCGGCGCTCGTGCCCCTCGCATGAGTTAGGCCTGTCGGAAGGCCCTGTCCCGTCCTTCGCACATTCACGTGAGGTGATGTTTGATGAGCGCTCCCACCGCCTCATCACACGCGGTTTGCGCGCCTTCGCCTCCGGCATTCGTCGCAACGGCGATGGCGAAATTGCGGACGGGGGCGACCCAGATGGTGGCGAACCACATGGTGTTGCTCCCCGCATGCGTCAGCGCGGGGCCGCCCGCCCAGGGGCGCTCGACGACGATCCAGCCCCCGGCGTACGTCTCCCCCTTGGGGGGCGTGTGCAGCTTCCTGAGCGTGTCCGGCTTGAGCAATCGCGGTCCTCCCTTGGCCTCCCGCATGTGCTGACCCGCGAACCTGGCCCAATCGCCCATCGTGCAATGCACTGTGCCGGCCGGCCCAAGTGCCGGGGCGTTGTCGGCCTGGGCCGGCAAAAAAATCTTCCCGATCGGCCGGTGCCCCCAGGGCTGGTCGACCTCCCCAACCGTTCCCGGCGGTCCAAACCCCGCCGAGGCCATTTGGAGGGGCGTGAACAATCGCTCGCGCATCAGGGTCTCCCACGACCGGCCGGTGACCTCCTCGGCCATCAGCCCGGCCAGCGCGTAGCCGACGTTGGAATACGCGAACTTCGTCCCGGGCGGCGACACGGGGGCGACCGACATCATCCGGGCCAGGAGGTCCCGGCGCTGCTCGGTCGTGGTTTTCCCTTTCAGCCCTCGCCAAGGGCCGTTGGCGGGAAGACCCGCGCGGTGGGTCAATAGCTCCCAGAGGGTCACGCCCTGGAAATCGCGGTGCAAGTCCGCCGCGCGGGCGGCAAAGACCTCGCGGACCGTGGTCGCCCAGCCGAGCTTCCCCTCGTCCACGAGCGTGCCCACCATCGTGGCCGTCATCGCCTTGGTGTCCGAGCCGAGGTGGACCTGGTCGCCCGGCTGGATCGGCCGGGGGTCGCCAACTTTGCGCACACCCACCGCGCCAATGGACGCGATCGTTCCGCCCCGGATCACGGCCCCGACCAGGCCCGGCAGCCGGTGCTTGTCCCGCACCTCGGCCAGCGTCCGGCTCACTCCCTCGTCCGCGCGCGGCTCCGCCCCTGCGCACGGCAATTTCACCGTGGCGGCCCCCAAGACGCCGAACCCCAGCATTCCCCCGCGCAATATCTCTCGCCGGTTCATCGTGTTCATGACTTCTCACGTTTCGATTTTTGCGTCTCTTGCACGCTCGAGCCGGCGAATCGCGGATGAGTCGTCGTGCTGGATCGCCTCGTGGAGTTGATTCTCAGAGGCATTGAAATCGAGCCGTCGACGCCATACAAGAGGATTCCGCTCCCGGCCGCGCTTGCCCGGCACGAGCGAGGCGGGCCGCACATGCCGCGACGCTCCCGCCCAGAGCCCGCGTGCCGGCCGCGCGCTTGCCCGCGATCGCATCAACCCGTAGACTCCGTATTCCGGTTACCAGGCCGCGCTCTCGCTTCCTCGGAGAGCAGCCGGGACACGCCACCTTGAGTGACCCCTTGGCGTCGCGCGAGAACAGGAGCCACGATGCGAAGCCTCCTCCGTCTTTTGGCCAGTCTGCTTGTCGTCGCGCCGATCATCAACAGCGACGCCCAGGGGCAGGCCGCGTCGGACACGCTGCTGGAGATCACAGGTGCGGTACCGCAGCCGGCCAAGCTGACGGCGGCCCAGATCGCGCAGCTACCGCGGCGCACCGTGCGCATCAAGGAACAGTCGGGCAGCGAGTCCGAATATGAGGGCGTCCTGCTCGTCGACGTCCTCAAGCAAGCCGGTGTGAAGTTCGGCGAGGACCTGAGAGGCCCCGCGCTAGCAAACTTCCTCGTTGTCGAGGCGGCCGACAAGTACCGCGCGGTCTTCGCGCTGCCGGAGCTGGATCCCGCATTCACGGACGAAGTGATCTTGCTGGCCGAGCGCCGGGACGGTAAGCCGCTCAACGCCAACGAGGGTCCGCTTCGCATCGTGATCCCGGCCGAGAAGCGGCATTCGCGCTGGGTACGCCAGGTTGTAAGGTTGCACATCGGCAAATCATAACAAATTTTAGGATTATTGTATGTACATATTCATAGATCATCTGAAAATACAGGGGGGGTCTTCCTCCTGCTGGTGTGCGCCTGCGGTCTCGCGGGGTGCGGCGCGAAGAGTCCCGTGTATCCCGTGAAAGGCCAAGTCCTGCTCTCCAACGGCAAACCGCTGACCGAAGGCGCGGTGCAGTTCATCCCGCGGCCGGGGGGGTTGCTGGCGTCGGGCCGGATCGGTGCCGACGGCACCTTCACCCTGGTCTCGCTCGACCAACGCGAAGGCGCTGCGGCCGGCGAATACAAGGTGCGAATCGAGCCCGGCATCGGGATGAGGGCCGGGAAGGGAAAGAAGGCGCGGGCGTTGCCGTTTGCCGAGAAATACGTGGCGGAGGACGGGGAGACCGGGCTGACGGCCACGGTCAAAGCGGAGCCAACGCAGCTCGAACCGTTCCGGCTCGACGCCAAGTAGACACGCGCCCGGAAAGGAACGGCTTCTCGGGTGCGGTCGGCGCGGGCTTTGACTGCTTTGCGTGGGAGATCGAGGCGAACGGCGCTCGGGTCTCGCACGTCGCGTACGGAAAAAGGGCGAGGAGCGAACCAACAGCGGCGGAAGCCGATGGTTCCCCCTCGCCCCGCTCTTTGCGTGTTCCAGCCCATCCGGAGGGAGACGTCCCGGAGAGGCCTTGAAAACGCGCGAGAGGTTCATTCCGAGCTACGGAAACTGGCCGCGGACGACGCTGAGAGGAGCGAACGAAAGGAACCAGCGCCACGTCGTCGGGGCGCCGGCCCCTCGGGCCCAAAAAGGACCCGCAAGGGAGACGCTCCATTTACGCTGTCGCCGAGGCCGCACGTAGCGACCGGCGACGCGCGCGGAGGCCCCATAAAACCACGCCGCCCGAGAGGAGCCAGAACGACGCCGGCTCAGGGACGGGCGGGCAGGACGGAGGCGTGCACGGCGGGGGCGTGCACGACGGAGGCTGGTGCGAAGGGGGCGAACAGACCGGCGACGTGGGACACGTCGGAGTGGTTGGACAGTTCTGCCCGGCCGAGTTGCACGAAGAGAGGCTCGTGCCCCCCGTGTCGCACTGGGGAAGCGTCGAGTTCGACCAGCCGCCCCAATCAGTGGATGAGCTCGAACCTTGATTGCTCGACGAATGGGAGTCTTGCGAGCCGCCGTGCGGGGACTGGTAGTCCGCCCTGGCGCTGTCGATTCCAAACGTACTCCACAACCCCACGACGGCCCACGCCGCCCAAGTCCACCGTGTGCGCCGGTTGCCCATGTCGCCCTCGTCGTTCTAGATTCAAAACCCAAGTGCCTGACTACACAAAAGCGACTGTATAGATCATCGATTTCAGGCGTCAACGCGGCGCGGCCAAGGACGCTCCGGGTGCGGTGTGGTGTCACCGCGCTGTTGCGGATCCGCCACGCGCGCCGAATCGGGGCGACCGTCTTCGATCAGACCTTGACCCGGGCGGGGAGGAAGGGAAGAAGGCGCGGGTCGAGGTCGCCGTCGATCACCCCCCGCGCGAGCAGCTCGCCCGTGATCGGTGCGAGGATAATCCCCTTGCGGCCGTGGCCGGTCGCGGCGTACAGGCCCTCCCAGCCCGGGACGGGGCCGAGGTAGGGCAAGCCGTCGGGCGTGCCGGGGCGCAGCCCGGCCCAGGTGCGCGCGAGCGGGAGGTCGCCCAGCCCCGGCGCAACGCGGTCGGCCCGCGCCACGATGTGGTGCAGACCCGCGAGCGTCACCCGGGAGTCGAACCCGACGCGCTCGAGCGTGGTCCCCACGATCAACGGACCGTGCGGCCGTGCGATCAAGACGAGCTCGCCGCAGAAGACGATATGACGCAAGGGCCTCGCCAGCGCGTCGAACGTGAGCATCTGCCCGCGCCACGGCTCGACCGGCAGCGCCAGGCCCGAGCTCGACGCCAGCGGACCCGACCACGCGCCGGCCGCGATCACAACCGCGCCGGCCGATAGCTCGCGCCCATCGGCCGTCCGCACCCCCCGGCAACGTCCCGACGTGCCGAGCAGGGCGGACACGGCTGTGTCGGTCAAAAGCCGCGCTCCCAGGCCGCACGCCGCGCGAATCAGGGCGGGGGCCAGGCGCGTGTTGTCGACCTGGGCGTCGTCGCGGTCGAGCACGCCTCCAGCGACCGGACCGGTGAGAAGCGGCTCGAGCTTCCGCACCTCGGCCGCGGTCAGCCGGTCGCCGTCGCCGAGCGGCGGGGGCTCTACGGCCAGGTCCGGGGGTAAATGGGACGCGTCGGGATCGAGCCAGACGCTGAGCCGCCCGTCGCGCCGGAAGTTGAGGCGGACGCCGGCCTGGTCTTCGAGCTCGCCGAGCCAGTCTTCCCAGGAGGCGAGGCTATCCTCGGCCAGGGCGGTAAGCGGGGCGGGCTCCTCGTTGCTGAAGCCGGGCGCGAGCACGCCGGCGGCGGCCCAGCTCGCACCTCGGCCGACCTGACCCGCCTCGACCAGCGTGACGGACACCCCGCGCCGGGCGAGCGACCACGCCACTGCGCCCCCGATCACGCCGCCACCCACCAACACCAC
>JARLIH010000135.1 GCA_031291845.1 Isosphaeraceae bacterium
CTGCCCGCAAACACCAAAAGGCTGAAGAGGGCGATCCCGCGCATGGCGCTCCAATTCGATCCCCCGGCGCGGAGCTTAGCGCCTTTGGGCTCGAACGCCAAACGGGCGAGGCAGAACCGGCGGCCTAGTTGCGGTCGATGATCGCGGTCAGTGTCAGCGCGTGCTTGCCTGCCTCATCCGTGAGCCGCCGAGCGATCTCCCGCGCGCCGACCGCATAGAGCTCGCCGCCCTCGGCGATCTCGCTGGAGAGCCGCGAGACCTCGTTGAGCGCGGTCGCGAGCATCTCGATGTGCTCGCGCGCCAGGCTCTTGGCCTCGTGCTGCAGACGTCGGATGCGGTCGGCCGGCGACTCCGGCTCGCCTGGCGATGGGAAGACGACGAGGTGACTTGCGGACATGACCAACCATCCCGGTTTTCGATAGGGCGAGGTCTTGGGCCCGGCGTTCTGCCGGGCTCCGCCTCCCGTTTAACACTCAATCCGCGATTTGGCGGGCGGTTCCCGCTTTATGGTAGTGTTTCTTACGGACGTGACGATTCCGCCACTGGGGTTTTCCCTGCGGCGACAACGACTTCGACCGGAGGTGTCGCCCCGCGTCCGACCTCACCCGCGCTGGTAGATGTGGTGCCTGCCATCGGCCACGAAGCCCATGGACGCATAGGCGTGGCGCGGCACGGGGTAGTCGTCGTCGCCGCGCGGCTTGACGGTGGCGAGCGTCGCGCCCGCCGCCTTCAACGCGTGCAGTGTCGCCAAGCACATCGCCCGTGAGAGGCCCATGCGGCGGAACTCGGGGTCGACGCCGACCGGCTCGAACAGGCCGACCCGGTTCGCCTCGTCCAGCCAGGCCGTGCAGGACGCGACGATGCGCCCGTCCGGCCCTTCGATGCCGAAGTCGAGCTCCGGCCGATAGGGCCAGGTCCGCATCATGTCGCGATAGCGTCGAACCGTCATGCCCGAGACCAGCGGGGGGTCGGACTTCTGATAGACCGCGAAGCGCGACCAGCTCGCGCGGTGTCCGGCGACCTTGCGCTCGACATCGCCGATCTCGACCATCGAGACCGCCTTGAAACCCGCCGGCAACACCGGTTCCGGGATGTCGCTCAGTGTACGGAAGGTGTGAATGCCGAACGGTCCGTGGTCGCGCGGCCGGTAGCCCCGCCGCGTCAGGGCGCCGACCAGCAACGCGTCGGCCTCGTGCGCCGGGGAGGCGAGCCGGGGGCTGGGGTTCGTCGCCTCGGCCCAGTCGATGACCTCGTCGCAGAGCCCACCGTGATCGGGCCGGACCAGGAAGTAGAACTCGTCCTCGTCGGCCGCCGCGTCGGCGTCGGTCCAGACCCAGCTCCAGGCGACGATCCCGTCGTCGGCGAACCAGAGTCGGGTGGGCCAGTTCGGCTGCGGCTCGCGCGGATAGCGCTGCCAGACAAGATCGCCGATGTGCAGGTGGCTGTTGCGGGTCCAGGTCGCCTGGACCAGCGCCTGCATGGCGCGCAGGTCGTTCGGCCCAGCGTAGTCGCGGGAGGTGATGGAGGGCATGGAAGATCCGATCGGAAAGGAGGAGCAAGCCGCGGCGCAACGCGCCGCGAGGGGCGGTCTGAACCAGGTTCAGGGCGAGCCTGCTAAGACACCGAGGTCCTCTCCGAGCGAAGCCGCCAGCCTACGCCTGCCGCCGCCGGGCGCAAGCGCACCAAGGTTTACTTCGGCCGCGAGCCCGGCTATGGGCGCGCCATGCTGTTGCTCGGCCAAGGTTGCCCGACGAACTCGAACGCCCGTCTCACGGGGCGGGGAGAAGTCGTGCGCGGTCAGCCGATCTAGCAGCGATTTTCCCCCGAGCCCCGCCGAGATGGTCGGGGCTCTGGCGTCTTCCTCAGGTCCCGTCCGTCCGGCTCATCCCAGAGACGAGACCCATGACCACCCCCGACGAAAAACCCTTCCCCGAGCGTCTGCGCATGCCGGCGACGCCCGTGCTCGAGACCGAGCGGCTGATCCTGCGGCCGCTGCGCGAGAGCGATGCGCCCGTGATCCAGCGCCGCTTCCCGCAGTGGGAGATCGTGCAGTACCTCCACAACGAAGTGCCGTGGCCGTACCCCGACGACGGCGCGGCCGTGAACATGGCGCAGTGCGCCGAGAAGATGGCCAAGCGCCAGCAGTGCTACTGGGCCATCACCCTCAAGGGCGGCGACGACGAGCTGATCGGGCGGATCGACCTTTGGGCCGACGACGGCGTGCGCCGCGACCAGCGCGGCTTCTGGCTCGACCCCGCGTTCTGGGGGCGCGGCCTGATGACCGAAGCCGCGAACCGGGTCACCGACTTCGCGCTGGTCGAACTCGGCTGGCCGCATCTGTGGCTCAGCAACGCCGAGGCCAACATCGCCTCGCACCGGGTGAAAGAGAAGCAGGGTGCGACAGTGATCGAGCGTACGCCGCGCGGTTACGTTTCCGGACCGGGAACCAAGGTCACCTGGCTGTTGACGCGCGAGGCGTGGATCGCGCACAAAGCCCCTCCCCCCTGAGGGGAGGGGTTGGGGTGGGGGTCTGGCCGCGACACCCGGGTTGCGGGGAGAGCCCCCCACCCGGTCGCTTCGCGACCACCCTCCCCTCGAGGGGGAGGGTTTGCTGGACCTCTAGTGGCGGCGGTGTGGCTTGTCGCCGTCGGTGATGTCGGCGATGCGGCCGTCGATCAGTTCGCCGCCGGCGGTGGAGACGATCTCGCCGGCATCCGTCACGCCCTTTTTGGCCTGATGGTGCGGGGCGTTCAGGTGCTCCTGGAAGTGGTCCACTTCCGGCTTGTCGTCGGGTTTCTTCTCGTCAGACATCAGCTAGCTCCAATGGATTGCCTGGAAGAAAGCACGCCCGAGCGCGCCTGTCACCCCGAACGCTGAAACGTGAAACGTCGCCCTATCCAGAATGGCGCGCGGCGGGGTTCGAACTTGAGGGGCTTGACTCCTCGCATTAAAAATATCAATTTGTGGATTAAGAAAATTGATTGACCAGATGCAACACCCTGAAGCCACCGACTGGCAGGAACTGACCCGGCTCACCGGCGGCGCGGCGTTCGTGGTCGAACGCGTGCGTCTGGTCGACCGGGATATCGCCATCGAGGGCGCGTTCGCGCCGCCGCAG
>JARLIH010000136.1 GCA_031291845.1 Isosphaeraceae bacterium
ATATCGCACGGCGTTGCCCCTTCAACAATGAATGAAGGGACATTAACGCGAGCGATCAACGAACGCCACGAAATCCCGACCAAAAGGAGGGGATTTTCAACGCGACTTTTGTCGCACGTGTCGGTCGATGTAGGCGCAGGTGGCCAGGAGCGCTTCGTTATCGAGGATGGCGACGCTCTTGAAGCGTCCCTCGAAAAAGGCGCCCCGGGTCCCGTCCTGGCGGTTGGCGATTCGCGCGAGTGGCTCCTTGAGGCACTTCATGAACCAACTGAGGCTCTGGAGGCGCTGTCGCGCGGTGGCAATCCAGGCCGTATTCTGCAGGCGTCCGTGTACCCAGGCGTCCCCCACGGGAATTGGCTGGCGGGTTCCATCGCGGGGCGGGAAGAGCCTTCCCCAGCGCCGCACGACCTCCTCGTCCGACCATCCGTCGGCGACCTCGGGATCGAGCCTTACGAGGACGTGTAAGTGATTATCTAGAACCGAAAACCCTCCAACGGCGACGGAGAAGATCTGTGCCAGTTCCTGGAGCCGATTCTCGATCCAGAGCTTGCGGTCCTCGGCACCCTCGCCGAGCAGGAAGGCGCGTCGCACGCACCGTGTGACGCAGTGGTACCAGCGCGTGACCGAGGTGTCGACGAGGTGAGCGCGTGCGATGGTCATGGGCGGAACTCCCTGGCGGTTCGCCGCAGGTTAGCAGGGCAGGGGCCCGGCGTCAAGAACGCATTGCCTGTCCCTTTCTCTTCCTGTTACTTTAGTACGCAAGCCGCGTGGGTTGCGATTTGCGTGTCACTGTTCGGAAAGCAGTCCAGTATGGCGAAGAAGAAAGCGGGCCGGGCGAAGCTGAAGCAGCCGGATTACAAATATGGAGAGATCGCGACGAGTCGATGCCCATTGTGCGGGGAAAGTTCAAGCAATATTGCCGACGGCGCTTTTTGCAAGTTTCCCAAAGGGACTGATGCTCACCCGTTGCCTCACCATGAATACCAGCGCGTTCACGGCGGCACGTGGTATTGCACTGCCGGCAAACACAACTTGTCCAACTACCGCGACTGTGCGTGTTGCGGGAGCCTTTTCGCGATGAAAAAACGTCCCGACGCCGACAAGTGTGTCAAATGCGCCGAGCACTCTGACGAACTTTTTCAATGTCCCAAGTGTAAACACCCCGCCGTTTTCAATCGAATTCGATTTAGCTGGCAATGTTTCAATCTCGAATGCAACGGGTGCGATAACGTTGACCCATGTCCTGACTGCAGCACGCTTATGGTGATAGGGGGTCGATGTATGAAGTGTGGATTCAAAGAGCGGGACGAGGACGAATAAAGAAGACGCGTGAGCGAGGAAGGATGAATAAAGGACAGGCATCGGGCCGACGTGATTCACGGCATGCCCAACCACAGAAACAGGGGCGGACGGTCGCTGCATGGCCAAGCGTTCGCCGGGCACCATGACCCGAGCCTCATCGCGAGGCTCTCCAGTCTGCGGAGTCGCTCGCGTGACACGGCACCGACACGACTCCCGGCTGGCACGGAAGCGTAACTATGGATTTGCGGCCTTGCTGACGACCAGCCAACCGCGCCGACTCAGCGGGCGGGGCAGCAGGCGAGGTTAGCGAGGTGCCTTACGCCGAGGTGCTCCGCGACCTCCCGCAAGCGGTGGCGGCTTGCGGCGAAGAAGCGGCCGAGCAGACGGCCCTCGCTGAGCTTGAAGAGCCGGGCTTGCCACGACTCGGCGTCGCTGCCCAGGCGGACAAAGAGCTCGGCGAGATCTCGTGAGATCGATGCCTTGCCGTTGCGGAACAGCCGGCCGGTGTACTCGACGAGCAGCAGGTAGTTGCCGAGAGTGAACCCCTCGACCATTCCTTCGCGTGTCGAGTCGAACCGTCGCCGGTCCTCGATGGGGCAGAGCCAGAGCGACTCCTCCAGCCCCGACGACTGGGCGACGGCCGCGATGGTGCCGCGTTCGGCGGCCTTGAGATCGTCGACCCGATCCTGGGCCGCTACGTGCTCGACCCGTTGCTTGATCGACGTGTGGTCCCCCGCTTCGGGGACAAGTGCGATCCCGGCGGCGACGGGGTTGAGGTCGATGTAGGCGCAGGTCGCCAGGAGCGCTTCGGTATCGAGGATGGCGACGCTTTTGAATCGTCCCTCGAAAAAGACACCCCGGGTCCCCTCGTGCCGGTTGGCCATTCGCGAGAGCGGTTCCTTGAGGCACTTCATGAACCAACTGAGGCTCTGGAGGCGCTGTCGCGCGGTCGCAATCCAGGCGGCATCCTGCAGCCGGCCGTGGACCCACGCATCCCCGACGGGTATTGGCTGCCGGGTTCCATCGCGGGGCGGGAAGAGCCTTCCCCAGCGGCGCACGACCTCCTCGTCCGACCATCCCTCGGCGACCTCGGGATCGAGGCGAACGAGCACGTGTAAGTGATTATCCAGAACCGAAAACCCTCCAACGGCGACGGCGAAGATCTGTGCCAGTTCCTGGAGCCGATTCTCGATCCAGAGCTTGCGATCATCGGCGCCCTCCCCGAGGAGGAAGGCGCGTCGCACGCAACGGGTGACGCAGTGGTACCAGCGAGTCACCGAGGTGTCGATGAGGTGAGCGCGTGCGATGGTCATGGGCGGATCTCCCTGGGTTCGCCGAACGTTACCAGGGCAGGGGCCCCGCGTCAAGAACGCATTGCCTGTCCTTTCCTTCCGAACTTCACCGGCGGATCGCCGTTCAAGCCGAGGCCAAGGGCATGAGTTTGAACACCTTTGCCGAGGCGGCCCTAGAGGCGTTCGTCTCCGCAGATGCAGCAACTTTGCCTTCTAACTTGTAGGAAACTTGCAGATGGCGACCAAAAAGCTTGGCACCGCACCAAAGCCATCCGTCTTTGTATTGATGCCGTTCGATAAACAATACGATGATATTTACAAACTAGGCATTAAAGCCGCTGCCACCGCAGCGGGAGCGTATTGCGAAAGGGTAGATGAGCAAGAATACGAAGGGACTATCCTAGACCGAATATACAACCAGATCAGGACTGCCGACGTAGTCGTGGCGGACTTGACGGAGCGTAATCCGAATGTCTTTTACGAGACCGGCTACGCTCACGCACTTGGCAAGCGAACGATCTTGCTCACCCAGGATGCATCCTTCATCCCGTTCGACCTCAAACATCATCTTCACATCGTCTACGGCGGACAGATCGCCACTTTGAAGGAGCGATTGAAGAAGCGGATCAAGTCCCTGCTGGAAACTCCTGAGCAGAGACCGCATTCCGATGCGTCCGTCCTTGTTCCGCACTTTGAGGGCGAGGAGATTGCAACAAATAAAATAATTACAGTTAATATTGACGATTACAATTTTCAGTTGGGGTGGAATTTTCATGTTGGGTTGCACAATCCAACTAGCAGGACAATTGAGGTGGGTAACACCGAGCACAGCCTCGTTTTTCCGAAGTCGCTTGGGACGCCACTCTATAGGAATGATACGAGCTATACAAAGATCGCCAGAGAGCTTTACATGTGCAGTTTTCAGCCATCGTTTGGTCGAGAAGTGCTCCCTGACGGGTGGATTACGCGTTCCGTTGAATTGATTGGGCCAGGTTTGGTGAGTCCAGGGGTGATCCGAGAAGATCGTGAGAGTCGGATGCGGAGGGTTAACAAAATCAACAGGCTAGCAATACGGCGATACACGCTAGACGGAATGACCGAGATGCCTTTTACGGTGTTGATTGAGTGAAGCAATCGCCGCAACTGACCCCGCCAAAGCAAAACCGGTGTCAGCTCGTTTTTCCGATGGAAAAACGAGCTGACACCGGTTTTTCTCATCTGCGGTTACGCTTCGAGAACCTCTCCGCATCTTGCAGAGAAGCTGATTCGAAAGAATCTGACCGTATCATGTAAGACGCTTTCCTATCTTCGTGCAGTGAGCTGACCAAACAGATGTGAAATGGCTACAAGCGTTTGAGAGCCAGGTCCGATGCTCCACACTTGCGGGGACCAAGAAGAAGGCCCGGGCGGACCCCCGCCTGTAGTGGATAGCCGACGCTGGGTAGCCAAAGCCGCATATAAGGTCCAAATATGTGCCAATCAGGCGAACATGGCCGCCGCGCTGGCGCCCAAGGTGATGATAGGCGACGATGCTTTTTCCTGCCAACAGGAACCGTTGGAGTTCGGCCCAATACGCGTGTTTGTGTGAGAATCGTCTGTGTCCCGGAGGCAATGCCTCGAAAGAGACTCCGTTGTCCGGGTCTACAAAAACGCAATCGGCCTTGGTCAGTTCGGCTTGCGCCTTTACGGCCCATTCCTCTCTTGTAGAATGGCCGGCCAATATGGCGCCGTCCCGGCGGGCTGTCGGAACCGCACAGCGAAAGAAGATGGTGTCCTTTGGAAGAATGCCGCGCAGTTCAATTTGTTGAACGTCTAATTGAGGTTGCGACCGAATGATCGCAAGGTGGTCGTACAGGGTGGGGTCGCAGTCGCGGAACAGGGCTCTTTTTTTACCTGAGTATCGTAAATAGCTGTCATGACGCCCATCATTATTGGTCTCTTTTTGATTAGTCAGATACCATAGTACACCCAGTCGATATTGAGGACCGAGTTGATTAAGCGCCCGAAGCAACCCATACTTCCCAAAATCTCCGACATCAGCGACGTAGGAATTTCGCATCAGCTATCCCGCTTAGTCAGTCGTCAGATGCGGAGTGAGCCCGACTGGAGGATATCGTCGACCGGGTCCGATCACCACCGAATCTCGCTCATTTTAGACTCTTCCTCATATTGCTTTTTTAGTATCTCGTCCGTATACAGAGAGAATCGTTTGTCACGCCAGTTCTCGACAATTTCCCGGAAGGACGTCGTCGACAAGATTCCATCAGTTATCGCGTCGTCGATGTGCTTCCCCTTGCAAGCTTCGCGAAAGAGTCCTCTTGTCTCAGAGAACGTAGCCCTGGTGAGCGGCTCGGCCAGTGCGTCAGTTGCGGGTATCCAAGTGAGTAACTGGGCGCCAACCGATGCGATTCGCCCTTTATCACTAAACTCGGCGAATTCGTGGATTCGTTGTGCCTTAAGATTCCAGTCGTTAGGGCCAACAAACAAGAGCATGTCGAATCGGCCGGCGCGAGTGATGGCCGCATCAAAGGATTGAAAGTAGTTTGTCGCGAAAAAGAAAAGTACGCGACCCGCGTTGTAGAGTCCGGCCAAATGGGGAAGCATACTAGTCGTCATGAACTGCTGATGAACGGCTAACGACTGCCTTCCTTGGCCATCAACTCGTCGTTGAAGCAGAGCGTCCATTTCGTCGAAGAAGACGACGGCTCGATGCAAATCCTGAAGATCGTGAAACACCGAGTTTGCGGATGAGTAAACTCCTTCTAACCCCGTAACGAGAAATTCGGAAGGAAGAATCTCGACAAAGTCCCATCCGAGAGCCTCTGAAATTGCCCGCACCATGCGTGTCTTTCCCGTGCCGGGAGGGCCAAACAGCAACGCCGATCGCTTGACTGTTTTGGGTAGACGATCGATATGGCCGTTCGCGGACTCCTCGTGCACAATCGGGTCGATCATACACTCTTCAATAACATGTTTTAGGTAGGTCTTCGATGCGGCGCCGTTTACGACGATCGAGCAATCCAGGATATGTTCCCAACTCTGGCGATCCGGTGCGGTAATCTCCGCACCTCCTCGTACACGGAGTATCCGCTTGCGGATTGCCGTCGTTAGCTGCGACGAAATCGCGCTTAGAGCGATGTGCACCACTCCAGTTGCCCAGGACTCTGGTTCTCCGTTGGCAAGCGTCTCGAGTTGACCTCCGGCGTTCCAGCCGTAAGACTGGTTACTTCCGTCGCTCCACACGATTCTATTCATCTCCAGCCAGCGTAGCGCATGACTGATTTGGTGTACGTTGTCTGAATCCTCGAGGATTTCCGGGAACTCGCTTAGAACGGCCTCCAGCACCTCGACGTGCCAGCAGTGATTGGCACCGGCGCTTGGGTAGTGGAAGAGTGGAAAGTACTTCTCCCAACTTCCGGCGGAGTTTTGCTTTCCAATGAAGAGCCGTACGCCATTCAGTAACTCCTCTCTGCTTGGAAACCAGGCAACCTCCCTTCGCAGAGTCGGAACATAGGTTTCGAGTCTACGGCACGCTGCGGCCGCCATCGCCATTCCGACTGGGTCCATAAGGGCCGGATGATCGGCGGAAATGAGCGAAATCTGATGCGAGAACTCGCCAACCAGCCACATGGCGAGGCCGCGCCAGTCTGAGGGATTTCGAGAGACTTCGAGTTGAACTGCTCCGCTGACGAGCCAATACGCGATCGGTGCTGTAGGCTTGTACGCCATCACCCGTAGAGAATCTGGTGCGTTAATGATGAACAACTCTGCGATTTTCCGAAGATTCAGACCGTCGAGTCTTCTCCAAGCGTCCGTTATGGCTTGTGGCACACCCGCCACGAGCTCAACATCGTCAGATCGTCGAACTAGACTCGTGATGTCCGACATATCGAGGAAGCGACTTCGCAGGAGCACTCCGGCAGCCCGTACTACAAGAGCGGCTGTGAACGCATTATTTTGGGGAAGTTCCGAGCTGGACCATTTGAATGACAGCAGTCGCGTTAACTGTTCTAGGAGCGTGTCGCGCAGTACGTCAGCGGGCTCAACGCAGATCACATGAGACAGGCTGTGCGTCTGGGCTAGCGCCATAAGTGCGGTGGCCGACGTGGTCACGCTGATCGAGTTCGGCGAGGTCGGGCGGGCAGAAGGTAGTCGGAAGAAGAGTCGGTGTCCCCGATCAAAGTAGGCGCGGTAATCTGACGCAACTGTGCCGTTGAGATCGCGACATCGCTCTCTCAGAGCGCGCATTTCGGAGATCGTAGATTCAGACACGCAATGGTCCCTCATGCTATCGCTGAAGACAAACGGCCTCTGTGGTGGCAAAGCCTGTTCCCACCCATTCGATTGGCACGCCGAGCTCGATTCGCAGTCTACCGAGAAACGATGCAGCAGAAGCGGTTAACTTGTCACCGTCGCGAACCCCGCGGTTCTCGTAGTCGATGCGATCGATTCCCATGACGGCGAGCTTCGTTGGCTTATTATAGCGACAAGCATTCCGGACCATCTCGATGTCGAAGAGACCTACTCGGCGAAGCCGGTTCGTTACCGACGTAAACTCGTACTCGACTTCGGGAGCGTTCGAGTTTTCACGGATATAGTCCCAGGTGACCTCGTTCCGAAGTTCCCCGCTGTTCCCGCCGACGCGGATCGGAAAGGTACGTATTACCAGAACAATATCACCGATATCCCTGGGGGAAATGCCTGCCTCGCTTGCGAACGCTGACGCGGTTGTGTCTCGTGATGTTACATATGGATATCCCGGGCCGTGCAATAGTGACAACCCGAAACCCTGCGTGCCTTCGACGATCACATCTTCGCCGCGATCAATTGCGGCGTGCAGATGTGGGGCTACGTAATCGATTGACGCGACTTCCGCAAGGCGCGCGCTGTCGGCGGCCAACCGAGCGTTTCCTCGGCGCAACAGTCGCCTCGCCATCGCTGTTCCCGTACCAGATCCAGTACTTCCAATATACGATGTTAGGAAGTCCTCGCTCTCTCTGTCCGCGCGATCGAGCAACACGGCCCGAGGATCCACGATCAGCCGGTCACGAGACACACACAGCTCTTTGATTTCGCTGAGCAGGAGATCCTCATCGACGGCGCAGCCGGCCGCGATCGCGAGTCGTGCATTTTGCTGGGGCGCAGCGACAGGCAGTTGCCGGAGCACGATCGGGCGATCGTTCACCCAGACGCCATGGCCCGAATTCGGTCCCCCACAACGGACAACCCATGGGTGCTGCGCACGGGCCGCGGTTAGAGACGTAACTTTTCCCTTGCCCTCAGAGCCCAACTGGCCACCGACAATGATCGTTGCTGGCATCGTACGTCCCAGTGTATCCGCAAGCGCATGCGAGGCTAATCTGCTGCAAACCGGCATTGGCGCCAGGCAAATCTGACGCTGGCGTCCCCTCGGCCGAGTTTGTCGAACTCAAGACGGGAGCACCGCAGTTCCTTGCCGGATTGTTTCCAGTCAAGGATCGAGGTCTGTTCGGTGCGCAAGGTCTGGCCTGTCGCCAGTACGAACACTGTATTATCTAAATGGACTCCGAACCACAGCGCGGCGGAGGTCGTGAACATGGACAGATCCGAGCACCCGGATGCGAGCCTCCTCGCCTATCTCGCCCGCGTTCGATTCGGTGGAGGCCACTGCCGGCTCCAGTATAACGCGGCGAAAGCGGACGACGCGAGTTCGGTCCGTAATCGAAGGCCCGTCACTTCTTCCCTTCTTCCTTCGTCTTCGCCCGTTCCTGGCTTTCGAGCCGCAGCTTCTCCAGCCGGCTCAACGGCCTGCCCTCCGCCGGCTTCCCGCTGGCCGCCGAGACGGCCGGTTTCCCGCCCGAGGTCGCCTTCTTCACCAGCGGCTTGTCGATCCGCAGCCGCCCCGTCCCCAGGTTATGGACGATCGGCTCGCCATTAATCGTCACCACGACCTGGCAGAACAGGCTCTTGGTCTCGCCTGGGGGGGAGGCCTCGTCGGTCTTCAGGTGGAAGACCATCTCGGACGAGTCCTTGGTGATCGTGGTGGGGTCGGTGGTCACCTTGTTGGGCAGGCCGACCAGGGTCACCTTCGCCTCACCGGGGAAGTCGGCGACCTTCTGAACATCCACGGCCAGGTCGACGGCCTTGCCTTGCTCGACGCTGACGGCGTCGAACTTCAGGGCGAGGTAGGGGGCGGCGACGGTCAGCTTGGTGAGCTCGGACGAGACGGTGAGGCGGCCGCGGCCGAATCCGCGGCCGTTGCCGCCGCCCTTCTTGGCGGCGGGGGCGCCGGGGGGCGGGGGTTCGACATAGGTGCCGTTCACGACGATCTTCCAAGTCTTCAGGTCGGCGCCGCCGTTGGCGTTCAGGGGGATGAGCGCGGAGTCCTCGTTCTCGGGGATGACGATGTCCTGCTTCGACGAGATGCCGGGCGGGTTCCAGGGCAGTGAGACGGCGATCGCGCCGGTGAAGCCGGGCTTGCGCCTGGCGACGACCTTCAGGTCCATCGCGCCGTTGCGGACGATCGGGACCTTGGGCTCGATCACCTCGATCGAGAACGGGGCCTCGTCGGTCACGGCGACGGCCAGGGCGTCAACGGTGCGGGACCAGAAGACGACGTTGTTCTGGCCGAGGACGAGCTCGCACGTGGACTGGAAGGCGGTCGGGATGTCGCCGAGCTTCGTGTCGAGGGGTTTTCCACTCACCTGGGCCAACGTCGCGCCCACGGGGGCGGAGGGCTCGGCACGGAGCAGGACGGGGATGGTGCCGGTGCCGGCGTCCATCGTGTCGGCCTCGAAGGTGACGCCGGGGGGGAGGTTCGAGGCGGCCAGAGACAAGGCGCCGCCGAACTCGGCGCGGGTGGCGTTGATCAGGATCGCCTGGCGGTTGCCGCGGGGGATGGCGACGGCCATTGTCTGCGTGCCGCGGCGGAGGGCTTCGTTCGGGGTGCTCAGGGTGAGCTTGGGGGCGACGGGACTGATCTCGACGCGGTACGCGTAGTCGGGGCCGCCTTTCTTGAGGTGGTCGACCAGCGAGACGATGTAGTCGCCGTCCTTCGGGGCGTTAAAGCGGATGTAGCTGTCGGGGCCGCCGCTGTCGTCGTTGCGGGCGACGTTGCCGCCACCTTTCACGGCGATGGTCATCACGGCGTCGAGCGGCGAGCGGATCTGGCGGGCGTAGACGCGGACGTCGTAGGTCTGGCCCTTCTTGGCGCTGAAGGTGAAGTGGTCGACGTCGCCCGCGGCGCCGATGACGCCGTTCAGGGCGAGGGGCGGGGTGAACGGGGTGGCGGTGGCGGGGGTATCGTTGGGCTCGGTCTCGAGGATGTTGCCGAACGGGCTCAGGCGGAACGCGTTGGGGTAGGGGGCGGTGCCGCGCTCGTCGTGGGCGACGAGGCTGAAGTTGTGGTCGTCGCTAGCGGGGAGGGTCAGGTTGCTGGTCATCTCGCCCAGCACGTCGCCGATCCAGTGGACGGTGACGGGCTCGCCGAGCTTGCCGCCGGCGGGGAGCACGGCGGTGGGGCGGGGGAAGTTGCCGACGTGCAGGCGGTAGAGGCACTGGGGGTTGCCGTTGTAGGCGCTCTCACGCACGGCGACGATGTAGGTGCCGTCCTCGGGGGCGACGATCGAGACGAGGCCGTCGACCCAGATCAGGGCTGAGTCGTCGCTGGTCTTCAGCTCGAACCGCTTCGTGTCGAGGATCGCGACATAAGGGTCGAACAGGGTGAGGCCGAGGCGGATGCCCTCGACCTCGGCGGTGATGCGCTCCCCCTTCTTGGCGGTGATGGCGTAATAGTCGATGTCCTCGCGGTCGGCGACGCCGTTGATCGTGACGTTCAGCGGGATAGGCTGCGGCTTGGCGAAGTCGTTGTTCGGCTCGACCTCGGCCACTTCCTTGAGTACGCCGACGCTGAAGGTCTTGAGCGCGGAGATGCCCGTGGCGCTGCGGAGGCGGAAGTCGTGCAGGCCGAGCGGGGCGTCGGGGGCGATCTTCAGGGTCGCGACGAGCTCGGCGTCCTTACCGGCCTGCAGCTTGGTCACGGTGATGCCGGGCTGGTAGAAGAGCAGCTCCTGGGCGTCGGCCAGGCGCTGGCCGGTGAACGTGACGGTGACCTCCGTGCCGCGCTGGCCGCCGACGGGGTTGATGCCGCGCAGGGCCGGGCTGACGGCCAGGGCCGGGGTGCTGAGGAGGGCGAGAGCCAGCAGGGCGGGAAGGGTCGTTTTCATACGGCCGCCGTGGGTGTAGAGGGGTCGGGGGTGGTCCACGCGTCGGAGTTGGGCGGAAACGGGCGCGCCCGCGCGTTTCCTGTTTAGAGCGTCGTTTCGGTCTCGACCGGCCTGACCGTTTGCTGAACAGTTATTGGACAACGGTGGCGGAGTCTCGTCCAGGGGGGAATGGGAGAAATCGAGACGATTGCAAGGCTCGTGGCGAAGGGCGGGGGGCTGATCGCCTTGGTGGAGCGGCAGAGTGAGGGCGCGTGTCCCTTGTTCGCCCTCACCCGGCCGCTGCGCGGCCACCCTCTCCCGGGGGGAGAGGATCGCGGCTCAACCCCGTCAGGCAGGGCGGCCGTGTCGTGCAGAGCGCGGCCACTCTCTCTCAGGGGCGAGGATCGCGGTGGGGTGATGCCCTGGGGTTGCGCTGAGCTGGCAGAAGTGTGGGGCCGGCGGACCGCGTGAGGGGTGGCGCGGACGTGGAGGGGGGAAGCCGGTCCTTTTTTTCTTTGTGGACATTCTGCTGTGCGGGTGACAACTCCAATGTGCTCGGGGGAGTCGGGCGGGTTTGAAACCCGCCCCTACAGGGGCGCGGCTTTGCGGCATCGCGAAACGGTCGACTCGGGCGTCGTCGTGGGAGTCCCGGCTGCGGCCGGTAATGCGGCCGGCTGGTGCCGGGACTGCAACGCGGGAGAACAAACGCCGTGCGCCGCAATCCGCCGCGCGTGGGCCGGGCCGGACAACCCACCCGAGATTTTCTTCAACCCTTGATTTGTTTTTGAGTTGCGGTTCGAGCCGAGCCGCGAAAGAACCCACTTTGTGCAGCGTTATAAGGGTAGGGCGCGCGTTCATCGCTGGGTCGGGTGCACGCCATGCACCGTGGCATTGGCACGAATGGGGACGGTGCATTTCGTGCACGCGATCGAACGGGGGAGCGGGGAGGGGGTCCAAGAAATGCAAGAAATACAGGAAAATCACGGGAGGTCTGAAATGCAGGGCTCAGACCATGTCGCGATGCCTGAGCGCCTGCGCAAGAAATTCCAGGAAAATCGTCGCGGCGGGGGGAGAATGGGACCCGCCGTATGGTGTCCCGGCGTGGTGGTGGGACCGGGGCTGGCTCGTGTCGGGGCGGGGGTGAGGACTTCCGGACCGGAAGTCATTGGAGCTCGGGTCAGGAGTCGGCGGCTCTCGAGACGGCACGGACGGCTGTCATGAAAGTGAGCTCGCCGAACTGGGGTTGGTACGCGAGGGGGACGAGTTCGTCGACCGTGGGTTTGGTGGGGGACTTTTTGGGGGCCTTACGGTACTGGCCCTTTTTGGCGAGCGCGGCGCGCCAGTCTTTGGGGTCGTCGCCGAGGTCCTTGCCGCTGGCGTTGCGGGCGACGGACATGACCAGGTCGTTGAAGGTTTTCTTGGTGGTGTTGAGGGCCTTGACCTGGTTCACGTCGGCTTCGAGCTGTTGTTCGGCCGAGACGGCGCCGCGCTGGGCTTCGATCATGAGGTCGCTGAAGGAGAAGCGGGCGGCGGCGTCGAAGTCGTTGAAGGTGTCGACGCCGCCGGACTTGGTGGTGCCGGTCTGGTTGACGAGCGTGGAGGCGAGCCGGGCGACGGGCCGGATGAGGACGGGAAGGCCGCTGGCGTCGTAGGTGACGATGTCGCCGGGCTGGAACTGGACGGACGGGGCGGGGGGGGCGTAGAAGCGGCGGACGTTGGCGCGTTCGCCTTCGACGAAGAGGACGCCGGGTGAGCCGGGGCCGCCGACGGGGCGGACTTCGTACTTGAGCGGGTCGGACAGGAGGCCGACGAGGAGCGTAAGGTAGTGGTCGGGGTCTCGGCCGCGGAGGGTCTCGGTGGCGCGCCGGCGGACTTCCGGGTTCTTGCCGTAAACGGCCAACAGCGCCAGGACCTTGGAGGAGAGGGGGGTGTCGATCTGGCCGAAGACCTGGATGGCGATCGCCTGGTCGCTTGCGCCCCCTGCGCCGAACTCACGGTAGACGGCCGGGATGGCGCGCGGGTCGACGATCGACTCGAGCTCAGTCCGCGCTTCCTGCTTCTTGGGGCCCCCGTGGACGTTTTTGTGGATTTTCTTGAGGAGAGGGGCCCAGGTCTTATTGGCTTTGAGCTGCTCGGCCTCGTCGGCGATCTGGGCGTCGGTCATCCAGCGCCCCTGGTGTTTCTTGTAGCCGAGCTTGCGCCAGGCGGCGGAGCGGGCCGGGTCGAGCTGGACGACGAGGGCGTAATGGACGAACGCTTCGGCCTCGAGGCCGTTCTGCTCGCACCATTCGGCGAGCTTCGCCTGCGCGGCGGCCGTGTTGGGTGTCTGGGCTTTCTTCTCGTTGTACCTCGCGAGCGCTTCGGCGGGCGCCGGCTTGGGGGCGGCGGCCTGGGCTTGGGCCGGAGGTTTCGCCGGGAGATCGGCCGCGAGGAGACCGAGGCCTAACAGGACGGAGGTCAGCATGGACGGACCCTCCTCTTGCCCGGGACGGGCGCGACCGCGATCGGGAGGTCGAACTGACGACGAAAGGCTTCGGGTAAGGATAGTCTCGCCGTCGGGTGCGTGCAAGGAACTGGCGGGCGCATTTGTCGATCTTTTGGGGGATGGAAGTCTGTTCGAGGTCGTTGGAGTAGGGGACTGTCCGGCTGCGAAGTTGGTCTGGCGGATCGTGGAGGCGGCCGGTAGACTTTGGGACTTCGCTCCGGGGTGGAGTTGTTGCCCGGAGTGGGCTCTCGTATACCGACCGTGAGGTGTCCCGTGCCGTTCCGCCCTCGCAAGAAGAAGATGCGCCAGGCCAAGCACCACCGCTGCAAGCGCTGTGGGGGTCAGATTCGACGCCATGTGGTCCGATGTAAGAAATGCTCCGAGGCCCAGTGAGCGCACCAGGCGCCGTCTGCGGAGCGGCCGAGATCACGAGCGGTGGGGTCGCGCGCGTCAACCCGCGCCGATCGTGAGGGGTTGCGCGCGCCCGGAACGGTGGGTCGCCGTGAATCGGTAGGGTGCATGAAAAGCACTGGTGCCTTCCGCGCACCCTACGGGAAAGTTCCGCCCGACAACGGGCGGACGTGCAGAGGGCGGACGGATGCCTCTGCGGGTACAATCCGGTTGCTCAAATCTCTGTAAATCTTACAAATCCCCAATTCCCCGTCGTTCTACCCCGGACGGGACATTTCGCCCTTACAAACGTTGCCTGCGGAGCTTGCGCTTCGATCCGGCACGTCTCCGCCGTGCGCGCTGCGCAGGTCGGTATGGCGCTTGCTCGTTGTGAACCGGCGCTCCCAAAGACGGGGCGCGCGCGCCAAACTGGTCGTTATCGGCCGGTTGTGGTGTGGGGGAATAGGAAAAATTCATTTTCCCGCTCTCCAGTCAAATTGCCCATGTTATAGTGTTACAGCAGGGATCGTACGCAAAGACCGGATCGCGCTCATTGACCGGAATGGTTGGGTAAAAGGAGTTCGCAGGAGGAATTCTCACGGACGAGACATGGCTCTCCTCGGGGCCGCTGATTGGCAAACGGTTGCCGCGAACATCACGGATGCCCGCAAAATTGTTGAGGAGTCTCGCATGTCGGAGTCCAAGAGAAGGTTGATGCGTCCACTGTTGGTCGCGGGGGCGGCCGTGCTGGGGCTGTCGTCTCCGGCCTGGGCGTGTTACGGGGGCGGGGGGGGGCACCGCAATGCGCCCGTGCTGGCGACCACGTACAACGTGGTGGCGCTGGCGCCCCAGTGTCAGACGCTGACGCAGACCGTGTATGAGACGGTGTACGAGAACGAGCCGTACACGGTCATGGAGACCCGCTACAAGCAGGCGTTCCAGACCGAGAACTACACGGTCATGCGGCCGGTGATGGAGACCACGCAGGTCGCCCGCAAGTACACGGTGATGAAGCCGGTGTACCAGACTGTCAACTACGAGCGCCGGTACACGGTGATGAAGCCGGTCATTCAGACGGAGCGCAAGGAGCGCCGGTACACGGTGATGAAGCCCGTGTATCAGACCGTGAACCAGCAGCGCCGGTACACGGTGATGAAGCCGGTCATTCAGACCGAGCGCAAGGAGCGTCGTTACACGGTGATGAAGCCCGTGTATCAGACGGTCAACCAGGAGCGTCGTTACACGGTGATGAAGCCGGTCGTGCAGACCGAGCGCCGGGAGCGTCGTTACACGGTGATGAAGCCGGTTTACCAGACGGTGAACCAGCAGCGCCGGTATACGGTGATGAAGCCGGTCGTGCAGACGACGATGGTCGAGCAGCCGTACACGGTCAGCCGGCCGGTGACGACGACCCGGCAGGTGGTGGAGGAGTGTGGGTATTACGAGCGCCAGTACACGACCGTGCCGGGCCGGGTCTACGAGCGGCAGGTGCGGGTGCCGGTCGAAGATTGTGGCTGCGAGCCGCGCGGGCTGTTCGGCTGCCTGCACCGGAAGAGGGCGATTGCTACGGTGGCGGTCCAGGCCCCGCCTCGGACGGTTTGTCAGACGGTTTACGTCCCCCGGCAGGTCGTGCGGAACGTGGCGGAAACCACTTATGTGACCGAGACGATGACCCGGCAGGTGGCCGTGCAGTCGTGCTCGTACCAGGCTGAGGAGCGGGTCGAGAACTGCCCGGTGACGACGTGCTCTTACCAGGCTGAGGAGCGGGTTGAGCCTTATGAGGTTCGGACCTGCACGTACCAGGCTGAGGAGCGGGTTGAGAGTTGCCCGGTGAGGACGTGCTCGTACCAGGCTGAGGAGCGGACGGAGATGGTGCCGGTGACCTCGTGCCGGATGGTCGCCGAGACGGCCCAGCGGCAGGTGCCGATCACGGTGGCCGAGCAGGTGCCGGTGACGGTTACCCGTTGCGTCGCCCGCCAGGTGGTGCGCCAGGTGCCGGTCCAGTCGTGCACGATGGTGCCGGTGGCGGTGCCGACGTGCTTGACCTGTCCGTGACCGATTCGAGATGATCCGCGATCGAGCGGAGCGCGGCGGCGTCTTTCATTCGAAGGACGTCGCCGTTTGCGTTTTTGGGGCACGGTGGTGGGTTGTTGTTATTCATTGGTGCCCGGCACGCACCGGGGGCATTTCATGCACCCGACAGTCGTCGGGCCAGGCTGTGAAGTGGGCCGAAGTCGAGCCAAGCGGAGCCGGCGGGGGCGACGCAGCGGAGTGATTGGGCCCGCCAGCGGTGGGGGCACGGGCCCGAGGCGACGTTCCAGCCGGCGGCGTTGGGGGAGAAGGCGGGGAGCACGATCGTCCTGGGCCCGACGAGGAAACAGGGAGCGCCTGCGCCCGAGGTCCGGAGGGCGGGGTGGTGGTGGCCGGTGATCGTGCGAGGAGCGCGGAGCGGGTGGTGGCCGTGGGCGATCGTCCAGCCGGCGACCTCGATCGAATCGGGCAGGGGGGGCAACCGGGGCGGGTCGTGGTTGCCGGCGAGCGGGACGAGCTCGACTCCACGGTCGGTGAGCCAGCGGGTCAGGTGCTGGACGTCGGCCGCGGTTCGCGCGCAGGGGGAAGGGGATTCGACGAGGTCGCCCGCGACGATCAGGCGTTTGAGGGTCACGTGCGACAGCAGACCGTCGAGCTTCGCGAGCGTTTCCGGGAGCGAGTGGGCGGGGAGGCTGTCGCCGGCCCGGCCGCGGGCCCATTCGTAGCCGAGGTGGACGTCGGCGATGACGGCAGTCTGCACTTCCGGGTGGACGGCGGCCCCCTCGGGGGCGAGGTGCCAGCCGTCGGGCCGGGCAAGAAGCCTAGGGTGAGTGGTGGCGGGTGCTGTCATGGGGCGGCCCCCGTCGTGACCAGGCGGGCGTGCAGGCGTTTGAGGGCGTCGGCCGGGGACTCGAAGCGCAGGGGTTCGGAGTCGGCGGGAACGATCCAGGCGGCGGCGAAGGGGGAGAGCTCGGGGAGCATGCGGAAGCGGAGGGTTGGCGACCGTTCGAGCCAGGCGCGGGCGGAGGGGGCGTCGAGCAGGTCGTGGAGGACCTCGCGGCGGGTCTCGCGGAGCAGGGGGTGATCGGGGGTGGCGGCTTTAACCAGGGGGTAGAGACGCTGGCTGACCCAGAGGAGGCCTCCGACCTTGCGGCGGCCGCCGTCGGGGTTGCGCAGGACCATCAGGGCGTTGGCCGCGACGTGCCGGAAGCGGCGGGCGAGGAGGTCGCCCCGGTCGAGGCCGTCGAGGACGTCGGCGTCGAAGTGGTCGAGGGTCAAGAGCGGAGCGAGGTCCGAGGGTTCGAGCCGTGCGCCGTCGGTCAGGCGGATGGTCCAGCCGAGGTCGGCGACGTTGAGGGCGAGGTCGCGGCCGAACCGGCGGCCGAGGCGGGCGGCGGTGGCGCGGCCGAGGGCTTCGCAGGCGGAACGGCTGAGGGGGGCGTGGAAGGTGTAGGCATAACCTTGTTCGTGGGGTGACTCCTCGATGAGGAGCGTGTCGGCGCGGGGGACTTCGCTGAAGCGTTCCTGCGATTCGAAGAGCTGGGTGAGGGACTCGGCCGCGTCGCGGGAGATCGCGTGCGAGTTCGATAGCCAGGCGCGGAGGGCCGAGGGGTCTTCGGACTGGCGGCGGGCGAGCTCCTCGCGGAAGCGGGCCAGCGCGAGCGCGAGCTCGGCGGACAGGCCCTGGCGGTCGCTCGACCAACGGGGGAGGGTGGGCTTGCCGCCGGAGGGTCGGGCGTGGACGATCAGTCCCTCGATGCGCCGGAATTCGAGGGACCGGCCGTCGAGGACGAAGCGGTCACCCTTCTGGAGCCGTTCGGCGTAGGCCCCTTCGAGGGTGCCGATGGGGACGCCGTCGGCGATGACGCGGACTGATTCCTCGGAGTTGATGGTGCCGACGTTTCCCCAGAACCAGCGGGCGATCCGGCGGCTGCGGAGGCCGAACCGGCCGCGGTGCTTCCAGAGTCTCGGCGACGTCCAGCGCGGGGTGGCGCCCGGCTCCGGTTCGAAGGCGCCGGCGGGAGCGGCGAGCTCGCCGGCGAGGAAGGCCAGGCAATCGTCGAAGTCAGCCCGGAGGAGCTGGGCCATTGGCTCGGTCCGGCGCAACAGGGCGAAGGCCGCGTCGGCGTCCCAATCTCCCGCGCAGGCCATGCCGATCAACTGCTGGCAGACGACGTCGAGCGGGGCCGAGACCGGGCGAAGCGGCTCGACCGCGCCGGCGCGGGCGGCCTCGGCCGTGACGAGGGCTCCGGCAAGCTCGGCGGCCGTCGCGGCGAGGAGCAGGCCGCGGGTGGGGGCGTCCAGCCGGTGTCCCGAGCGCCCGACGCGCTGGAGGCAGCGGGAGACGCCGCCGGGGAGGCCGATCTGGACGGCCAGGTCGGCGGTGCCGATATCGACGCCGAGCTCGAGGCTGGTGCTGGTGACGACGGCGTTGAGGCGGCCGTCCTTGAGGGCGGATTCGACGTGGTGCCTGCGCTCGGCGTCGAGGGCGGAGTGGTGGGCGGCGACCGAGTCGGTGTCTTCGCCGAGGGTTTGCCGCAAGTCGTGGGTGATCTTCTCGGTGAAGGCCCGCGTGTTGGCGAAGACGATCGTCGTGCGGTTTGTGCGGAGGACCTGGCCCAGGCGCTTGAGCAGGCGGTGATAGGTGAGCCCGCGGTGGGGGGCCTCGTCCGCACGCAGGAGCGACTCGACGCGCAGCTCGAGGGGCGGGGCGCCGGGTGGGGCGGTGGCCTCGGCGATCCGGCAGAGGCGCGACGGGCCGGTCAGGAAGCGAGCGACGGGCGCGGCGGGGCGGCAGGTGGCCGAGAGGCCGATGCGCTGAGGGTCCTGGCGGGCCCGGGCGGAGAGCCGTTCGAGGGAGACGGCGAGGTCGGCCCCGCGCTTCGTCGGGACGAGCGCATGGATCTCGTCGACGATCAAGTGCCGGACACCCTTCCAGTGCTCGTCCCAGTTCGACTGGCTCAGCAGGAGCGAAAGGCTCTCGGGGGTCGTAATCAGGAGGTGTGGCGGGTCGGTCCTCAGCGACTTACGCTGCTGGGCCGAGGTATCGCCCGTGCGGACGCCGACCTGCACCGGACTGTCGGGAGTGCCGAGCCGTCCGCCGATCGAGTTGAGCGGTCCCGCGAGGTTGCGCTCGATGTCATAGCCGAGGCTGCGCAGGGGTGAGACGTACACACAGCGGAGGCCGGGGGCGAGCGTGCCGGCGGCGTGCTCGCGGAGGAGCTCGTCGATGATCGCGAGGAACGCGGCGAGCGTTTTGCCAGTCCCGGTGGGGGCGACCAGCAGCAGGTTCTCGCCCCGAGAGATCGCGGGCCAGGCGAGTGCCTGGGCGGGGGTCGTGCCGCCGGGAAAGGCGGTCGTGAACCAGGCGCGCACGGGGTCGCTCAGGCAACCGAGCGGGTCTTGATCCGATGTGGGCATCCTAGCGCGCGAGGGTTCCTCCGCCTCGCCGACTCCTGTATCCTGTTGTGCTGAATCCGGGCAGAACCAGCAGAGGATACCAAAGTTCGACCGCCAGGACAGGGGGAAGAGATTAACCGCCAAGGCGCCAAGACCGCCAAGGTGAGAGGAGAGAGAGTTGAGAGCAGGGAAGATTTCAAAGGGGTCCGGAACGGCCTGTGGGCATCGTCGGTTGTCCCGTTTGCTCTCCGGTTTTCTCCTCTCTCTGCCGTTTTTCCTTGGGGGTTAGTCCCCTTTTTCCGTGCCTTGGCGGTTGATTTCTACATCCTGAGCGAGCCGGATTCCCGAGAATTGCCAGCGGGCGTCGGGGGGGAAGAAGTTCCGGTAGGTGCTTCGGATGTGGGAGCGGGGCGTGGCGCACGAGCCCCCGCGCAGGACGATCTGGTTACACATGAACTTGCCGTTGTATTCACCCAGCGCCCCCACGGCTGGCCGGTAGCCGGGGTAGGGGGAGTACGCGCTTTGCGTCCATTCCCAGACGTCGCCGAAAAGCTGTACAGGGCCGCCAGCGGGAAGGGGGCTGGATAAGGCGATCGGATGGAAGTGTCCGCTCTCGACGAAGTTTCCCGTGACTTCCGACGAACCGGCGGCGAGCTCCCACTCGGCCTCGGTCGGCAGCCGGGCGCCGGCCCAGCGCGCGTAGGCATCGGCCTCGTAGAAGCTGATGTGACAGACGGGCTCGCTCTCCTCGATATCGCGGAGTCCGCCGAGAGAGAAGAGGCTGGTCCCGGTCTCTTGCCAGTACAGCGGAGCCCGCCATCGCTGAGTCTGACACGTGTTCCAGCCGTCAGACAACCAGAACTCGGGCCGCTCGTAGCCGCCGTCGGCGATGAACGCGAGGTATTCGCCGTTGGTGACGAGCCGGTCGGCCAGGAGATGAGGCTGAACGAAGACCTCGTGCCGCGGGCCCTCGTTGTCGAAGGCGAAGGCGGTTCCGCGGTGGCCGATCGAGCGAACACCGCCCGGGTGTTCCGCCCAGCGCAAGGGGCCGGGGCTGCCTGCCGGGGCTCTCGGCTGGTCGCGGAAAATCGGGAAGAGAGGGTTCGCGGCGAAGGCGTGCTTCAGGTCCGTGAGGATCAGCTCTTGGTGCTGCTGCTCGTGGTTGAGGCCGAGCGCGATCGTGGTGGAGAGGCGGTCGAGCGCGCGGTCGTTACAGTCGGCGAGGAACGTGCGCATGCGGTCGTCGACGGCCGCCCGGTAGGTATAGACCTCGGCGACGGTCGGGCGCGAGAGGAGGCCCCGCCGGGCGCGCGGGATGCGGTCGCCCACGGCGTTGTAATATGAGTTGAACAGGTACGAGTAGCCGGCCGAGTCGGGCGGTCCCGCCGCTCCTTCGGGGGCGAGGATGAACGTTTCGAAGAACCAGCTCGTGTGAGCGAGATGCCATTTCACGGGACTGGCGTCGGGCATGGACTGGACGACGTAGTCTTCGGTTTCGAGGGTCGTGCAGAGGGCTTCGGTCGCACGACGGACGTGTTCGTACTGCGCGAGGAGCGAGTGAGAGAACGGCTCGGAGACGTCGATTCTGGCGGCCGGGACAGCGGTGCTCATCGGGGGCTCCGGGGGGACTCGGTCCGAAGAAAGGTCGCGGCCCGTCACAGTCCTGGTGATACGAGTACCACCTGAACGCGTCCGGCTAAGATTTGTAGGCGTCTCCGGCCTGGCAATCAAGAGGCCGCACGACGCTCGGCTTTGCACGCAAGTTTCGAGCCGCGGAGGAGGTCAGGCGGCCAACTGGTCGGGGTCCCACTCGCGCGCGGCGATGGCGACCGAGCGGACGTCAGGCTGGGGGAGGCCCTCGGCGTAGGAGACGAGCAGGGCGAGGTCGGCGAGGCGGCTCAAGCGCCGGGGGAGACCGTCGGCCGCTCGGTGAAGGGCGGCGACGGTGTCGGCCGGGAACAGGGGCGTCGTCGCGCCGGCCGCGGCGAGCCGGCCGCCGAGGTACGTGGCCGTTTCTTCCTCGGAGAAGGGGCCAAGCAGGCAACGCGCGCTCAGGCGGTCGGCCAGGCCGTGGGGGAGCCGCAGTAAAAGTTCGGGGGCACCGACGAGCAGTAACGACAGGTCAGGGGGACCCGCGGTGGCGAAATTGAGGAGGAGGCGGAGCGCTTCGAAGGTTGCTGGGTCCTCGATCAGGTGGGCTTCGTCGACGACGAGCAGGGGCCGCTCGCCGCGGGCGACCGCCGCCGCGAGCGACTGACGGACACGCCGCAAGAGGCTGGGAACGGTCTCCTTGTGTCCGGACGGCACAGCGCC
>JARLIH010000137.1 GCA_031291845.1 Isosphaeraceae bacterium
AAGCCGGGGTAACGCTCGGCAGCTTCACCGCGGGCAGCGCGCCTGACGCGAGCTGGAACGTCGAGTAAACCGTGGAGCCGCCTCCCGGGTTCGTCAGGGCATCGCCGTTCGTCGCCTTGATCCCCGAGAGGGAGAAGAGGTAAATGCTGTCGGCGAGCGGTTGGGTCGGCACGACGATGAGCTGGTTGGTGTTGGGGTTGAACGCCAGTTTTGCGTTCACCGGCACATCGGCGTAGCCCGAGCCCCCCGTCGTCACGCCCCCTGAGTGCGGCACCAGCATCGCCGAGAACCGAGACAGCGATTGCAGGTTCACCCCCTCGCTGAACGTCACAGCGCCGTAGCCGAGCGGCTGAGAGTCCTTGGTACCGTTGGCCGGTGAGGTCTGCGTCACGGTCAACGGTGAGCTGCTCGTCACCGCCGCGCCGCTGACGGTGAAGGAGGTCGTGAACGGCTGGGCCAACGTGGCGCCGGTGCTCGGGAAGTTCTGGTCGTCGCTGACCGTGGAATCCACCTTCACGTCATACACCGTGCCGGGAGTCAGCGTTTCTTCGGGCGTCAGGTAGACGGTCTGGGTCGTAGGGCTGTAGGCGACCGCCGCTTGCACCGGCGCGGCGGTCCCGGGCCCGGTCTGGCGGTAGAGGTGGACGGAGCTCCCGTTGACCGTCCAGGGGCTCAGCGCTTTGTTGAACGCGATGCCGATCGTGTCGGGCTGCGGGATGGCGTTGTTATTGATGACCACGGCCCCCTGGTTCGCCGTCACGCCGGTGACCGCGAGCGCTGCGCTGTTGACGGGCGAGGCGTGATAGTCGAACGACGTGTAGTAAGCCGTGCCCCGGCCGCCGGCGCCGCTGAGCGGATTGCCGGCGAGGTCGGTAAGTCCGTTGACGGAGATCAGGTAGATATCGGTCGAGAGGGGCAACGCGGGCGTCAGCGTGATCTGCGAAGTGCCGTCGGCGTTCTGGTGGTAGACGAGCGTCGCGGGCACGGGGAGGTCGCCGCTGTCGACGCCGGACGGGGCCGTCCAGAGCGAGGCTGCGTGGGCAGCGTTGAGCGCCCCCCCGTCGGGACCGCTCGGGATGAGCATCACCGCGAACGGGCTGCTCGTGAAAGCGCCGCCGTTGGCAACGTCGGGAGTGAGCCCGGCGAGATCGTGGTTGAATGTGACGACGACCTGACCGTTCGGCAGCGTGGTCGTGAAGTTCGTTGCGGGGGAAACGCCGGTGACCTGCAAGCTCGTCTCGATCGCGAGGCTGGTCGTCCCCGACATCCCGCTCTGGGCGCCGCCGGCCGTCGCGGACGTGGTCGCGGCGATCTGGTACGTGCCGTCGGCCAGGGGCTGAGCACCTGCGATGGTGAACGTGGCCGTGCCGTTGACGGCCTGCACGGGTCCGGCGAGGAGCGTCGGATCGGACGGATTGGTGTCGTTGTAGAGCCACGCGTAGCCGTTGGAGGGGCTCACGTTCGAGAGGGTATAGGTAAGCGGTGCGCCTGTCGTGCCGTTGTTCTGGGTGATTCCGTCGCCGTTGCTGACTCCGGTGTCGTCCGCCGACGCGAGCTTCGGCGCGGTCGGGGCGGGAATGGCCGACAGCACGAGCTGGCCGATCTGGTTGGCGCCGAATTCCGTGAACCAGAGGTTGTTGTCTGGCCCGTTGGTGATGTTGTTCGGAGCACTGCCGGCGGTGGGAACGGGGAACTCACGGATCGCGCCCGTTGTGGGGTTGATCTCGGCGATGTGGTTGGCCGACCCGGCGGACTCGGTGAACCAGAGGTTGCCGTCGCTGCCGACGGTGATGCCGGACGGATTGCTGTTCGGAGTGGGAATGGGGTATTCCGTCACGGTCCCCGACGGCGAGATCTTGCCGATCTTGTCCGCGCCTTCCTCGGTGAACCACATGTTCCCGTCGGGACCTTTGACGATGCCGAGCGGCCCCGAGTTGGCCGTCGGCAAATTGAACTCGGTCATCTGGTCGGTGTTCGGGTTGATCTCACCGATTTTTCCGGAGAAGTTCTCTGTGAACCAGAGGTTCCCGTTCGCCCCGGCGGCGATGCGTGCGGGGCCGCCGTTGGCCGTCGGGATGTTGTAGGTCGTGATGACGCCGGTCGGGGTGATGCGGCCGATCTCGTCCGAGCCGCTCCCCATGGCCTGGAGGGTAAACCAGAGGTTGCCGTCCGGCCCGGTGGTGATTCCGCCCGGAAGCGCGGTGAGGTTGTAGGTGACGATGCCCCCGGTCGTCGTGACCCGGCCGATCCGGTTGACGCCCGTGTCGGTATACCAGAGTGCCCCGTCGGGCCCCAGCGTGATGCTCTGGGGATAGCTGTCCGGGGGCAGGTTGTACAGCGTCGAGGCGCCGGCGGTCGTCATCCGGCCGACGCTCGTCGTGCCGAGCGATTGCTCCGTGAACCAGAGCGCGCCGTCACTCACGGGTCCGAGGGTGATCCCGTACGGGTCGCTCGTTGCGGTCTGCGCGACGAACTCGGTCGCCGGCCCGGCGGTCGTAACGCGCGTGATCTTGTCGGCGGCCTGCTCGGTCACCCACAGGTTGCCGTCCGGCCCCGTGGCGATGCCGACCGGAGCGCTCTGGAGCGTGGGCAGGTTGAACTCCGTGACGGCCCCGCTCGTCGTGATCTCGGCGACCTTGTCCGCGGCGTTCTCGGTGAACCAGAGGTTGCCGTTCGGACCGGTCACGATTGCCGTCGGCGCACTCGCGGCGGTGAGGCCGGAGGAGAACTCCGTGACGGCGCCCGTGGGGGTGATCTCGCCGATCTTGTTCGCCCCGGTCTCCGTGAACCAGAGGTTGCCGTTGGGACCGCTGGTGATCGAGCCGAGACCGCTGCCGGCCGTCAGGCCGGTCGAGAACTCGGTCACCGTGCCGGTGGGGGTGATCTCGCCGATCTTGTTCGCCCCGGTCTCCGTGAACCAGAGGTTGCCGTTGGGACCAGCCGTGATGCTCGTCGGCTGGCTGTTCGCCGTCGGAATGGAGAACTCGGTGATGGTGCCCGAGGGGGTGATCCGGCCAATCTTGTTGCTGCCGTTTTCGGTGAACCAGAGGTCGCCGTCGGGACCGACGGTGATCCCGGTGGGCTTGCTGTTGGCGGTCGGCAAGGCGTATTCGGTGACCTTGTCACTGGCCGAGTCGATCCGTCCGATCTTGTTCCCCGCGCTCTCGGTGAACCAGAGCCCTCCTTCGCCGGAGGGCCCGGCGGTGATCGAGGTGGGGGCACTGGCGGCGGTGGGAATCGCGAAGGTCGAGACCGTGCCCGTTGGCGTGATCTGACCGATCGTGCTCGAGTCGCGTTCGACGTACCAGAGGTCGCCGTTGGGTCCACTGGCGATGCTGACGGGCGAAGTGCTCGCCGTCGGCACGGGATATTCGTTGATCAGGCCGGAAAGGAGCCTGCGATCCTCCAGCCCCTCGACTCCCGGCTTCCGGGTGCGCCGGCAACGGACCGGCTGACCGCTCTTCCGAGAACCATCCTGGCCGAAACGGAATTCCATCATGGCCTTCCCTGCAACGACGAGGCCCCGGCCGCCCTGGCGTGAGGTCCGACTATCGGACCAACAGGCGGCCCCCCACACACCCCGCCCCGAAGCGTCGTTCCGAACGGATGCGGAATGGACCCGGCTCGCTAACGCGGAAAGGCGCGGGTCATCCAGTGAGATCGGCTGTGCCGACGGTAGGAATGCTGTGTTTTTTGCCGAAACGATCAAATAATCGGATTATTCCGGTTTCGACGAATGTCGAACATGCGCGCGGAGACGAGCTCGCCCCTTCGCAGGAGGGTTGCGCGACTGGCTGAGAACCGACGTGGGTGGCGCGGCCGCAAGACCGCGGCCGTGCCTCGCGACCCGCCGAGGGCTCTCTCTGCCGGCAGGGATCGCCTCAGCCGCCAGGTTGCTCGGCCACCGCCGGAACGCCCGGAGGCAGGCCAAGTTCCGCCGCGACCTTGCACCTCGGGGCCCGGTTCGCCGCGATGATCCCGCCCAGCGTCAGTACGCCGCCGAGCACGATCTCCGGCGTCAGAGCTTCCTCAAAGAGCCAGACACCCCAGATGACCGTAAGCACGGGCGAGCCGTTGCCGACGGTTGCGACCTGGCTCGCATCGAGGCGGCGCAGGGCCTGGTTCTGGCACGCGAGGCCGAGCACGGTCACGACCAGCGTCAGGTAGGCCAGGCCGCGCCAGGCCGCCCCGGAAGCACCGCCGAGCAGGGGCCACTGGGGAACGATGGCCAGGGCGATCGGCAGGTCCAGCAACGTTCCCGCCAAGAACGTCGCCGCCAGCACCGGCAAGGCTCCGTGGCGTGCGATCAGCGGCTTGCTGGCCGTCAGGTAAGCCCCCCAGGACGTGACGGCCCCGATCGTGAGCAGGTCCCCCCAGAAGACCGAACCCCCGACACCTCCTTGACGCACGCTGCCGAGACCGATGACGGCCACCCCCAGGATGCTCGCCAGGACGCCGGCGAGCCGGCTCATCACCAATTGCTCCTGGCCAACCGCGCGGGCGAACAGCAGCACCACGAGCGGGCACGCGGCGTAGATGAGGGCGACGTGGGACGTCAGCGTGAGCTTCGCGCCGTTGAGAAAGAACGCCTGGTTCACCGGAACACAGAGGGCGGCCGCCAGCAAGAGCCGCCAGCCGTCCTCGCGCACGATCCGCCGCAAGGCGGCGGCGCCGACGAGCGGCAGCAGGCACAGGCCGGCCACTCCGAACCGCACCAACGGCAACAACCCGACCGGCAGCTCCCGCACCGCGAACCGGGCGGCCGGGGCCGTGCTCGACCCAATCAGCACCATGAGCGTGAGGAAGAGGCAAGCCGCCCAATCCACGTCGCGCACCGGCGACTCCGTCTCTTCCTCGGGTCTCATCAGCGCAAGCCACCCTCTCCCCGTGCGCCGCCCCAAAAATGGGAAGCGGTCCGTTGTTTCCATCGTAGGCGGGGGGGCAAGCGGCAAATCTCGGCGACGTCCGTCCCCTCCCCTTGCACGTCCCCGCACGTCCGACTCCAATAGCTCGGGCAATAGCTCGGGACAGGTTCGCTTTGGGGTCTCGCGGAGAGGCGAAATGGGAATTGAGCAGAGCTTCGACCGAGCGATGATTGAAGCTTTTTTGGCGGACTCCGAGCTCGAGTACCTCCGCGACCGGGACGGCGACTTCATCATCGAGTTCGAGTACGACGAGGAGGTCGAAGTCCACCCCCGCTTCCTGCTCGCCATCGCCGGCGAAGACGGGGAGCAATACTGCCTTCGGGGCGACGCGACCAAGCGCGTTCCACGCGCGGACTGGGACCGCGTACTGCGGCTCTGCAACGAGTGGAACGCGTTGTACAAGATGCCGAAGGTCTACCTGGAGATCGAAGACCCGAACCTGTCAACCAGCGGCCGCGTCGTGTGCGAGCAGTGGCTCAGCCTCGAGGCGGGCCTTTCGCAGGACCTCCTCAACGAGATCACGACGACCTTCTTCTCGGCCTGCTTCGGGTTCTGGCGCTGGCTGCGACGCCAGGAGGAGCTGAACGCGCTCATCGACCCCGGCGAAGAGCCGGAAACGCCGGACGACTCCGCGGGGACCGAGCCCGAATAACCCAGGCGGCGGCCGGCCTCAAACGCGGGCCGCCGAAACGGGCCAATGCTCGGGGCGCGGGTTGTGGGCGCGCTGGAAGGCTCGCTCCCGCTCCAGCCTCGTCTGCTCGTACAGGTCGAGGTAGAGCTGCTCGTCGAGCTCGGTGAACGACTGCCCGCGCCGCCCGGTCACGATCCGCGCGGTGGCGAACATCTGTTCGAGCGGAAACCCGGGTGCCACACGGCCATAGAGCACAGCCGTGAACGACGGGACGTGCTTCGGCAGCAACGGCCCCGCGGGCAGGACGTTGCACATCACGCCGATCGCCGTGCCCGTGTTGAGCATGCTTCCCAGCCCCGTGCGCGTGTGGTCGCCGATGAAGCAGCCGACCTTCGC
>JARLIH010000011.1 GCA_031291845.1 Isosphaeraceae bacterium
CAGCCTCCGGGCGCGCCACCCAACGTGCGTAAGACCCTAGCGATGTCACTTTGCAATCGTCCTGTTTTTCGCGCGGCGCGACGCTGGTTCTCCGCGCAACGCCCGCTACAATCGAGAGGTCGTTTCCGGCCGAATCGCTCGGTGACCGTTGCGAGGCGGACGATCATGGACCGGCGCAAGCTCTTGTTCCTCGGCCTGTCGACGCTCGGGATCGTCGTCGCGAAGGCCGGCGATGAGCCGGCAGACACCCCCAATCCCGCAGACCAGCGCACGCTCAAAACGCTTCTCGAAGCTCACAACAAGGAGCGTGCAAAAGAAAAGCTCCCCCCTCTCAAGGCAAACGCGCAGCTCGAGACCGCCGCCATGGAGCACGCCCGCGACATGGCGCAGAAAGAAAAAATGTCCCACGACGGGAGCGACGGCTCAACCCCGGCCGAACGGGTCAAGAAGGCGGGCTACCGCTACGTTCGGATGGGTGAAAACGTCGCTGTCGAATACCCGGACGTCGAGCGCGCGGTGCGCGGATGGATGGAAAGCCCGCCGCACAAGAAGAACATCCTCGGCGACTTCACCGAGATGGGGGGCGCGATCGCTCGCGACTTCGACGGGCGGCCTTACTGGTGCGTCGAGTTTGGCACGCCGGTCCCGCCGAAACCCGACCTCACCCCGGAACGCGCGGCGACAGAGCTGGTCGAAGCGCTCAACGCCGAACGGAAGAAATCCAGCAAGCCCCTGCTGAAGCGAAACCGGCTCCTCGCCGAGGCCGCCCAGCGGCACGCGACCACTTTGGCGGGGCTCGACAAGGTCGTCGCCAAGGACGAAGACGGCCTCTCCGCGCTCGACCGGGTCGAGAAAGCGGGCTACCGCTATCGCCGGCTCGCGGAGGAGATCGCCTCCGGACTCGACCTTCCCGAGGAAGTCGTCAAGGCCTGGCTCGATCGGCCCACGGATCGCGACAACGTTCTGGGCGATTTCGCCGATATTGGCGTCGGCTACGCGGTCGCCAAGTCCGAGCGTGCCTACTGGTGCGTCATCCTCGGCCGCCCTTTGCGCTGAGTCTTCCGCTCATTCATCGAGGAACTCGATGCCCGCGTCTTCCTCGACCAGCGCCTCCTTCAGCGGTCGGAATGGCGGATACTGGCCGTAGCGCCGCGGCCGCTCCGCCACTTCGTCGAACTGCCCGATGCTGGCCGCGCTCAGCACCAGCGCGGCCACCCCGTACGCGAACGTACCGACAACACACGCCATGAACGCTTCAATAGATTGACGAATTGCAACAGATGTAGATCCGAGCACGTAATGAACATCATCGTAGGCGGCGAACGATAGGACCTCCAAGGCCGGCGTGACCCCCGCCACGATAAACACCGTGTTCGGTCGAAGTGGGATGCAGCAGAGCAAATAGCCGCCGTTCAACAGAACCAGGATTCCCATGGTCGCGGTCATCGCCCGGCCCGAGTTCTTCGATCGTAGCGATACGTAGGTCCCGAGCGCGGCGGCGAACCAGATAAACACCACGGTCTCGACCACGATACCGGCATATCCGACCGGGTGGACTGCGCCTCCCGCCAGGCCGAGCGTGGCAACCGCCAGGAGCAAAAACCCGATCCAGCGCGTTCCCCAGACCGCGCCCAGGATCTTCGCGCGGATGATCTCAGTCGGCTCGAGCGGCGTGACGATCAGGCTCGTCCAGGTATCCCCCTCGCGCTCAGACGCGATCCCGCTCGAGGCCGCGCTCGCCACCCCGAGGACCCAAACAAGGTAGGCAAAACCGCCCACGGAGCGGACGAACGCATTGAGCCAGTCCCGCGCGTTGTGCTCTGTGACCGATCCGTACCCGTACTCGTACACTTCCTTGAAGGCGGGTACCGCCAACTGGTAGGCCGAGTAAGCCACGACACCTCCCAGGACCACCGCGACGACCCCGCCGATCACCTTCGTGGCGAGGCTCGTGCGCGAGACGTAGCGCTCCTTCCAGAGCATCGCGTCGTCCCCGCACGCAGGGCGCGGCAGAAGTCGTCGCCCATGCTTGAGCGCGCTGATGCGGCCGGCCCAACGACTCGTGTCCCCCTGACTGCGAAAGACCGGCCGTAAGCGCGCAACGGCCAGCGCGAGGAACAACACCGCGCCGCCCGCCTGCAGCCCCACCATCCAAGCGTACGCATTGAACGGGCCCCAACTTGCACGCGCCCACGTCGACGGCCGCGTCAACACGTATAACGGACTCGAGCTTCCGATCAGGTCATTGACCGGGCGTAGCCACTCGTAGATCTGGACCCAGGGCCACCCCCCTGCCGGCAAGGCCTCAGCGACCACAACCGGCAAGGACAGCCAGGCTAGCTCGACGACGTAGACCATCGCGATCGCGTCGCGCGAGCGCCGAGCATAGACCGAGATCAGCATGGCGAACGACGCCACGAAGAAAACCGCCGTCAACGTCGCCACGAACGTCAGCACGACCAGTTCCGGCTGCACTCCACCGAAGAGGCCGAGTAGGCTCAAGACGGGGAGCCCCACTCCGAGCAAAACACCGACATGCAGCAGCCTTGCACAGAGCTTCCCGAGCACGATCTCAGGGCTGCTGAGACGGCTCGCGAGTAGATAATGAAGCGTCTTTCGCTGCTTTTCCTCGGCGATGACCGCCCCGACTAACGCCGGCGTGATGAGCAGCACCGCGATGCTCTGCGTGACGGCGAACGACCGGAACAGCCACTCACCCAACTCCGCGGCCTGCTCGAGCGTCATCTGGCTCGGAACGGTCCCGTAGTACCAACTGTAATGGACCGGATCGTTCTGCCACACCACGGCCAGCAAGATCGCTCCATAGAAGAACCTGAGCGCAAAGTAACGCGCCCGGCGAGCGGTCGTGACGAGCTCAACATTGAAGACCGGCCCGGGAAGCATCACATCCACCTCGCCGCCGTGCCACCTCGGTCAGGATTTGACAACCGTCGAGGATACGGCCTCGATCGTTCGTTGTTAACCCATCCCTTCCTGGTCCTAAAGATTTCATAAAAACGGCAACGGTACGGCTACCGGTCTTGTCGAGTCACCCGTTTCCGTACTCCGTTGCAAGAGCCGCCAACGCGTGGATACGATGAAGGACCGGTGGAGATCGGGCGCACCTCGGGGAGAACTCCATGCGGCCTGCCGCGAGCTTGATCTTCGTTTACGCGCTCGTCGCCCAGGCTCGGGGAGACGAGCCGCGGCCGGGGCCACCTGCCGATTTCAAGGTCCAAATCGAAAACTTCGGCGCACGCAAGGAACCCGTGCGCCGGGCCGAGCTCATCGTTCGCAAGGGTCGGGCGTACTGGCTCATGTCCGACTCCAACGAGGTCGCCGTCTACGAACCCGCCGCGGGTCAAATCGAGCTGCTCGATCTCGAACGCATGGAGCGCACCGACCTCCCCTTGAAAAAGCTCGACGAGGCCCTCACCCGCTGGCGCGGGGTCAAGCTGACCGCAACCGACAAGCTCCAGAGAGCTGGAGGACGTGCCAACACGCTCGCCGCCGGCATGGGCCGTGACCTCATCGAGCCGAAAATGGAGGTCACGTTCGATGCTGCGTCGAACCGCCTCCGCATGTCGAACCCGTCGGTCGACGTCGACGCCACGGGTGAGCCCGAGCCCGACCCCGTCCGTCGCGCGTTCGAGGCCGACTCCTTGGCCTGGTTCCTCAAGCTCGAGACGATTCGCAACCCGGAAGCACTCCCCCCCTACTGCGCCCTCGATGCGCTCCGAGGGCTGACGCGCGACCGGACCCTTCGTCCCCTCGAGATCACGTTCCTCTTCCGGCTCGCCGGCCCGCCGCTCAAGGTGCGTTGGACCTATCGGTTGCTGCCGTCTCTCACCGCCCGCGAACACGCGTCCGTGTCGAAAATCGACGTGGCGCGCGAACACGCGAAGTTCGTCCGGTTCGACCGATACGAAGAAGAAGACGCCCCCTGACAGCGCGCCGGCGCGTCAGGCGCTCGCCGGGAGGTCTCTTACCAGGAATGCCGCGAACGCAGCCGCGATTCCCGTCAGGGCGACCGCCGAAAGCGCAGCCACGTTATAGCCCAGGCTCTGCCCCTTCGTCACGAGCTCCACGGGGTTGTAGGCGAGGAAGATCGAAAGGTGGTCGATCCGCTTCCAGCGCTCCAGGACCGGGATGTTCGCGACGACGTGCACGATGAACTCGCCGAGAGTCAGCACCGAGCCGATCAGGATCGCACGCCAGGCCGCGCTGTCGATGGCGGAGAAGACGACCGTCGCGCCGTAAATCGCAAAGCCGAGCGCCGCCAGGTTCAGTGCGGGTTTCGCGACGAGCAGCGGGCCGGGCGGAGTTTCCAGCGGATAGTACTGCGCCGCGGCCTGGTTGCCCGCGACCATGGCCCCCCCCAGGATGAGCAGGCCGAATACCGCGAACGTGATCTGGGACGCCAGGTACGACGTCCGCGAGACCGGGCGGGAGAGGATCGGGTCGAGCGTCCCCCGCTCGATCTCGCGGGCGACGGCCGACGATCCCCGCCCGATCGCCCAGACAATGACAGGCAGCAGGATGAACGGGTGGTTCCAGAACGCGACCTCGATGGCGACCGTCGAGAAGTCCATGTCCGCCCCCCCCATCCCGCGCAAGAAGCGCATGGGCGGTGGCGCGCCCTGGGATGCCATTTCGCGCCGAATGCGAGACTCCGTGACGTGGGCCACGTAAACGGTGAGCCAGCTCAGTCCGAACAGGGCGGCCGCCGAAATCCCCAGGGCCCAGCGGGTTTCACCCGCTTGCTTCCGCAGCAGCGCAAAAAACGGGGTCATGACCAGTCCCCCTCGCCATCATCGTCCTTAACGTTGGGCCCGTGGTAGCGGTCGTAGAGAGAGTTCAGGTCGTCGGTGCCGACGGCCAGGTCCACGACCCGTTGCTCGGTCAGCCATCGGAGCAACGGTGCAACAGCGCCTCGATGCTCGAGCAGCAGGACCTGTCCGTTACGCTCGCGCTCAGTCAGCTCCAGCTCTTCGGGAAATCGTATCGGGGCTTCGCCGTCGAACCGGAGGAGCAGCAACCGAAGGTTGAGCCGCCGGGCGTGCATGTCCTCAACGTGGACCAGCCGCCCCCGGCGCATGATGGCAACCCGGTCGGCGACCTGCTCGACCTCGGCGAGCACGTGTCCGGAAAAGATGACCGTCTGCCCCTGATCCCTCGCTTCGCGCACCAGGCCGATCACGAGCGCCCGCGCCGAAGGGTCGAGCGCTGACGTCGGCTCGTCCAAGATCAGGATCTCCACCGGGTCTGCGAACGCCTGGGCGAGGGCCAGCTTCTGCTTCATGCCCGTCGAGTACGTTCGCACCTTGCGGTCCAGGTCGAGCCGCATCACCCGTTCCGCGATCGCCACCGCACGGTCGAGACCGATCCCACCGCGCAACGAGGACAGAAAGCGGAGCATCGCATACCCGGTCATCCAGCCGAACATGCGGAGCTCGCCCGGCAGGTACGAGACGATCCGCCGGACGTCCAGGCTTTGCCGCCAGCAGTCGAGCCCCGCGACCGACGCGCGGCCCGCCGTGGGATGGAGCAACCCCAGGAGCAAGCGGATGGTCGTCGTCTTTCCCGAGCCATTGGGACCCAACAGGCCGTAGACCTCTCCCTTCCTCACCTCGAGACTCACGTCGATCAGTGCCCGCACGTCGCCGTAGCGTTTGGTCAACCCTTCGGTCACGATCATCGACGCCGGTCCCCCGTCGCAGTCGCTGTACAGGCCTTTGATCATGTGTTCTTCGCGGGCCGGACACAAGAGCAAAGCGGCCACGCCACAACGACCAGTCCCCGCAGAGGCCTCAGCGCCGAAACAGGGCGAGGAGCGATCGGGGGTCGTCGGAGAACAGCCCGGCCACACCCGCCTCGGCAAG
>JARLIH010000138.1 GCA_031291845.1 Isosphaeraceae bacterium
CAGGCTGAACAGCGGGGCTTCGACTTTGACACCTTTGGGCACGTACAGCAACGTGCCTCCCGTCCAAAACGCACCATGAAGCGCGGAAAATGCATCGGCGGACGCGGACACAGCCTGGGTTAGCAGGAACCGCTCGAGCAGCGCGGGATGCTCTTTGGCGGCCGTCGCGAGATCGATGAACACCGCGCCGCCCAGCCGCGCCGGGTCGGCCGTGCGGGTCACCGCGCCGTTCACCTGTGCGATGCCCGTCGCATAGTGGGTGGCCAAGGCTTGGTAAAGAGGCTCAATCGCGGCGCTTTCGGCGGCCCCGGCCGGTCCGGCCGCCGGGGGCTCGAACGCGTTCAGCTTGAACGCTCGAATGTCGGTGCGCCGCCATTCCTCGTCCCGCGCACTCGGCAACGGAGTCGCCAAGAACGTCGCGAACGCGTCCCTCCGGCGCTGCGACAGCCACGCAGGTTCAGCGCGGCCGCGCAGAAAGGCCGCTAACGTCGCTTCGGTAAACCCCTCGGTCGTGGCGGGGTTGACGGCTGTGGCGCTGCTCATCGATGGTCCATCTCGTCAAAGTCTGATGCGGCTCTCGCTGATTTCAATCAGCGCCGGCCTACGGACGGCGGCGCAGCACGTCGGCGGGGTTGGTCTTCGAGAAACGCACGACGCGGGACTTCAAGGACGCCTGCTAACGGCAATGCCCCCCGCACCTCGCGGCCGGCGGAGATGCCGATACCCCGTTCGACGCCGGGTTTAGCACGACGCGGCGGGACGCTCGCGTGGCGAGTCACTGTCTGTCAACCGACCGAACCTTCCATCTGAAGCTGGATGAGCTTGTTCATCTCGACGGCGTACTCCATCGGCAGCTCCTTGACGAGCGGCTCGATGAACCCGCTGACGATCATGGTCGAAGCTTCCGCTTCGCTCAAGCCCCGGCTCATCAGGTAGAAGAGCTGCTCTTCACCGATCTTGGAAACGCTGGCCTCGTGGCCGATCTTGACGTCATCCTCGTCGATCTCGATGTACGGATACGTATCGGACCGGCTCTGGGAATCAAGAATCAAGGCGTCGCAGACGACGTTCGACTTCGAGCCCTTGGCCCCGTCGGCGACCTTCAGCAGACCGCGGTAAGAGGCCCGCCCGCCGTTCTTGCTGATGCTCTTGGAGATGATCCGCGAGCTCGTGTACGGTGCGCCATGGACGACCTTGGCACCGGCGTCCTGGTGCTGCCCCTTGCCGGCGAACGCGATGGAGAGGATCTCGCCGCGCGCCCCTTTACCCATCATGTAAACGGCGGGGTACTTCATCGTCAGCCGGCTGCCGAGGTTGCCGTCGACCCACTCCATCAAGGCGTCCTCGTAGGCAACGGCCCGCTTCGTCACGAGGTTGTAGATGTTGTTCGCCCAGTTCTGGATGGTCGTGTACCGACAGCGGCCCCCCTTCTTCACGACGATCTCGACGACCGCCGAGTGCAGGCTCTCGCTCGTGTAAATGGGAGCCGTGCAGCCTTCGACGTAGTGGACCTGCGCCCCTTCCTCGACGATGATCAGCGTACGCTCGAACTGGCCCATGTTCTCGGCGTTGATCCGGAAGTAGGCCTGGAGCGGGATGTCAACCTTCACGCCGGCGGGGATATAAACGAACGATCCGCCCGACCAGACGGCCGAGTTCAAGGCCGCGAACTTGTTGTCGTAGATCGGGATGATGGTCCCGAAATACTCCTTCATCAAGTCCGGGTGCTCTCGCAGCGCGGTGTCCGTGTCGGTGAAGATGACCCCCTTTTTCTGGAGATCCTCTCGCAGGCTGTGGTAGACCACCTCCGACTCGTACTGTGCGCCCACGCCCGCGATCAGGCCGCGCTTCTCGGCCTCGGGGATTCCCAGCCGGTCGTACGTCTTCTTGATGTCGGCCGGGATGTCATCCCAGGTCGCACCCTGGCGGTCGGCGGCCTTCATGTAGTAGTGGATATCGTTATAGTTCAGCTCGCCGAGCTCGCCACCCCAGGTCGGGGTGGGCTTCGACCAGAAAACGTCGAGCGCCTTCAGCCGAAGCTCACGCATCCAGCGCGGCTCGCTCTTCATCTCGGAGATCTGCTCCACAACCTCGCGGTCCAACCCCTTACGGCTCTTGAACGAGTAGTGCTCGTCGGAGTCGCGGAAGCCGTACTTGTATTCTTCCTTGATGCCTGCCACCTGGCTGCTGAGATCGGTCGACATCGCGTGTGTTCCTCGCTCGGTCCGTATGTTAGTGCGCCAATTGCCCGGCGGTGGCATGCTGTTCCATCTCGTCCTCGTCGCGGGCGGCTTCCGGGTACTTCTCGCGGACCCAGTCGTACCCTTCCTTCTCGAGGAGGTCGACTAGCTCCGCTCCGCCGCTTTCAACGATGCGGCCGCCGAAGAGGATGTGGACGAAACCCGGCTTGATGTAGTCGAGGATCCGCTTGTAGTGCGTGATCACCAGCACCCCGGTCGCAACCCGCGCCGCGACCTTGTTGACCCCCTCGGCCACGATTCGAACCGCGTCGATATCGAGGCCGCTGTCGGTCTCATCGAGAATCGCGAAGGCCGGCTGAAGCATCGCGAGCTGAAGGACTTCCGCCCGTTTCTTTTCGCCCCCTGAAAACCCCTCGTTCAGGTACCGGCGGGCGAACTCGGGGTCCATGCCGAGCTCGTCCATGCGCTCCCGGATCTCCTTCCGGAACTCGCGCATGGAGACGAGGTCTTCCCCTTCCTTGCGCTCCGGGTTGCGGACGTTGGATACCGCATGCCGGAGAAAGTTGGCGACGGTCACCCCCGGAATCGAAGTCGGGTACTGAAATGCCAAGAAGAGCCCGGCCTTGGCGCGCTCGTCGGCCTCCAGCTCGAGCAGTTCCCGCCCGTCGAGCGTCACCGAACCGTCGCTGACTTCGTAGTTCGGGTGCCCCATCAGGGCGTAGCTCAGCGTGCTCTTGCCCGAGCCGTTCGGTCCCATGAGCGCGTGGACTTCACCCTGCTTGATCGTCAGGTTGACCCCTTTGAGGATCTCTTTACCGTTGATCGAGACGTGCAGGTTATCGATCTTCAAAACCTTGCTGCTCATCAGTCTCCTGCCCTGTCGAATCGGGATCGATATATCCTCTTGGGATTTCGCAAGCGAAACCCACGGTCCGCCATCGTGATTTGTTGACCCAACTAAGCGGCGTCCGCGACGGCTGCCGCTCCGCACCCACCAGACACGGCCGTTCTCATGCTACCGAGGGTGGAACCAACGGCTTCGCTTCGAAGTCGCAGGAGTGGTGTCCGTCAAGGCGGCACTGGCTCAGCCTTAGGCCGCGCCCGAGCACCTTCTCGAACATCTTCCGCTCCATGGCGCAGACCGCCCTATCAACCTCGGCCAGCTCATAATAGGGGCACGTGTGCTGGCGAAGGACCGGCATCATGCCCACGCTCCCCCGCGTCACCTCGGCCTCGATCCCACGGTCATGCAGGATCGTGCCGAGCTGAAACAGCCGCCCTTCCCACTCATCCCCCTGGACCTGAGCACGATACAACTCCGCCAGGCGATCCGTAATCCTCTGGAACAGCATCCGACGCAGTTTTCGGTCCTCGACCGACCGCATCATCTCGTCCCAGAGCACCACCGCCAAGTCCGCGTAATTCTGGCCCAGCCTCTTGTGCGCTTCCACGCTGGCCTGATACGTATATTTGGGCCGGCCACGGCCGCCGTGCTCGGCCCGCCGCTCGACCATTCCCGAGCCGACGAGTCTACCGAGCCGGTTCCGCACGGCCGTCGCCGTCACGCCAGTGCGACTCGTCAACTCGGCTAGCGATAAAGGACCGTCGCGTCGGATGAGGTCCAGCAACACGCGGTCCGACGACTCGGTCATTGAACAAGCTCCGCTGAAGCTGCCAACAACAACGATTCCTATTGTATGGAAGGCCGCTCTGGCCGTCCATGCGCACGAGCCGACTTTTCGCACATTTTTTTGCGAAATGTCTCTCGCGGTCGTACAGGCGCTACGGCTAAGAGCTAGCGTTGGTCGCCGTGCCGGGGTATATTGTTAAAGGTTTGTCGATCACGCGCGTGAACCGCGGCTTGTTGGGAACATTGGAGGACCAGGGCCGATGCTCACGATTCGGGGGAAGGCTCGTGGCCGTTTCTGTGACGGAGTGACCCGCCGCGATTTCCTGAGGCTCGGGGGGCTCGCGCTCGGGGGGCTATCGCTCCCGAGGTTGCTCGAAGCGGAAGCCCGCGCGGCGGCTGGGACGTCTCAGAAGGCGGTCATCATGGTTTTTCTGGCGGGCGGGCCGCCGCACCAGGACATGTTCGACCTCAAACCCGAAGCGCCCGCGGAGATTCGCGGAGAATTCAAGCCGATCGGCACGAACGTGCCCGGCATCGAGATTTGCGAGTTGATGCCAAGGCTAGCGTCGATGATGGACAAGCTGGCCATCATTCGCACGATCGTCGGCGCGCAGGGCGAACACGCGGCGGTGCAATGCCTGACCGGTTACCCGGAAGGGGTTAGCCGGCAGCAGGGGGGCCGGCCCAGTCTGGGAGCGATCCTGTCGCGGATCGAAGGGCCGGTCAGTCCGGCCATTCCGCCTTTCGTCGGGCTTTCGCCCAGGATGGGGCACGCCCCTTGGGCCGACAACGGCGCACCGGGCTACCTCGGCATCAAGCATGCCCCCTTCACGCCCAATGGCGCGGACGTATCGAGCCTGACCCTGCAAGGGATCAGCCTGGACCGGCTCGGCGACCGCAAGGGGCTGTTACGGCGCTTTGACACCATCCGCCGGGAGGTCGACGCGAACGGCGCCCTCGAGGGGATGGACGCCTTCACGCACCAGGCCTTCGAGATCATCACGTCGAGCAAGTTGGTGGAAGCCCTCGACGTGACTCGCGAAGACCCCAAGCTCCGCGCCAAGTACGGTTACGGCGACATGAAGAACGTGGACGATGGCGGTCCGTGCTGCATGGACCACTTCCTCGTCGCGCGCCGACTGGTCGAGGCCGGAGCCCGTTGCGTCACCATCGGCTTCGGCCGATGGGACTACCACGACCGCAACTTCATCCAATGTCGGGAACGGCTGCCCAAGCTCGACGCCGGCCTCAGCGCCCTGGTCGAAGACCTGCACGTTCGGGGTCTGGATAAGGACGTCTCCGTCGTGGTATGGGGTGAGTTCGGCCGTACCCCCAAAATCAACCCGCAGGGCGGCCGCGATCACTGGCCCCCCGTCTCGTGTGCGCTACTGGCGGGCGGGGGCATGAGAACGGGTCAGGTGATCGGCCAGACCAACCGGCTGGGTGAGGTGCCCAAGGATCGGCCGGTGACGTTCCAGCAGGTTTTCGCCACGCTCTATCGGAACCTGGGAATCAGCCCCACGACCACCGTTCCCAACCACTTCGGCCGACCGATGTACTTGCTCGACGACTTTGAGCCGCTACCCGAGTTGATCTGAAACAGACAAGGCGAAAACAAGCGGAATGGCCGAGGCCCCCAAAGGAGCCTCGGCCATTCCGGATAGAGCGATCGGGGACTGCTGAGCAACTGCGCTTTGGTTGGAGTCGTTCCCACGAACCGGAGCACAGCTCGTTCGCGATTACAGACCCTGCCCGCCGAGATGCTTATGTTTCAGTGGGTTGCGAACTCCGTTACGCTTGGGACGCCGTCCCTTCGCGATCGGTGAGGAGTTCGCGCGCTTCCGCCACTTATGGCTCTTACGGTTCTTCGTCTTGGTCTTCATGGCCCAGCAACCCCAGTCTACGGCGAATGCCGATCGTCGTTTAGGTGAATTAGTATGCGGCTTGCCCACCCGAAATTCAAGGGCAACCGGTTTCATCCACGACGCCAGCGCCCGCGGGGCGACGACGGAACCGACCATGCGGCGCTCAGTGGGGCCCGTTGGTCCCACTGTTCGCTGCCACCAATACCGGTTCGCTCCCAAGCTGACCCTCGGCCGGCTCGGCTTTGGGTTCCACGGCTTGCTGCATTGAATCCATCGCGTGCTTGGCCATACGGTCCGCGAACTCCTGGAGCGTGGAGTTCGCCCCGGTGCTCGAGAGCTCGAAACCCGACTTCTCCGCGACCAGGAGGTTGATCAGGAGCCCCAGCAGGCCGGAGCCCGCGGCCGTGCCATTGCCGTCGGCGAGGCTGCCGTTTCCTCCCGCCATGAAGACGCGCTCGGGCACCAGCGGCTGCTCGCTATGCGCAAGTTCCTGGGCGACCATCGACAGGGCATAGAGCCGAGGGTCCGAGAACGACTGGATCTTGCGCAGCAACACCGACGCCTCGGAAAGCCCGACCTGGAGCAGTCGCGAACCCTCGCCGCGCCCCGCAAGAACCCGTTGCTGGCTCTCGGCCTGGGCGGTCACGACGAGTTGCTCAGCCTGCTTTCGGGCCCGAGCCAGCGATGCTTCGCCCTCGTTCTCGGCGATGCGCACCTGCACGAGCGAGTTCGTCAGCGAGGTTTGCATGGCGGCCTGAGCCTGGGCCTCGTTCAACACCCGCAGTTTATCCGACGCCGCCACCTGGCGCTCGTAGGTCTCGATCTGCTCGATCGAGAGCTGACGCAGTCGCAACTGCTCGAGCAGCGTCTCGATCTTGCCGCCGGCCTCGGCCGTGTCGGGCTTGCCGATCAGCACGTCGACGCACTCGATGTCAAACTCGTGGAACTTCCGGCGCAGCTCTTCGCGTGCCTCGTTTTGGATCTCGTCGCGCTCGTGCAAAAGCTGGAGCATCGTCTTTTTGTGTGCGACGTCCCGGAAGTAAGCGCTCAGCATCGGGTCGAGCGTCTGGGTGATCAGCTTCTTCACGTCGCCGAATCGCTGGATGACGCTCGGCGCCTTTTGATAGTCGATGTGCACGACCACCGAAAGGGGCAGGAGCGGCTCGTACGCATCCTTGGTGACGAGGTCGATCGACCGAAGGCTCTCGTCGTAACGGTGCGTTTCGGTCCGGCCCGTGACCCAGTGCAGCACGAAGTTCGTGGTTGGCACGAGGATGATGTTGCCGGCGTACGTGTTGAACGGGTACTTGCCCGGGCCGAGCGGGCGTTCCCAAACGCCGCGCTCTCCCTCGGCAACGCGCTCGCCGTGGCGGAACTTATCGCCGGAGAGGTCGTGGCCGGTCCGCCCCACGTAACTGACGACCACGCCCACGTAGCCGATCGGCACGACCGTCTTCGGAATCGACTCGACGGTCGCAAACCAACGGTTGATGAAGTACGTTCCGTTGGTCAGCGGAACGTACTGCAAGCCGCGACGGCCGCCGGCGAGCAGGAACGCCTCGGTGTCCTGGTAGTTGTTATGGTAGAACTTCTCCGCGCGGTCGGTGCCGACCGCAGGCGCAATGATCTCGCCCGGACCGAGCGACGGGCCGTCCATCACCGTGACGATGCCGATGCTGTCGACCAGCATCACCTTGCCGGGCGCGAACGGGTCGGGAGCCTCGACGGGGCCGCCGATCACGACCGGCAGGAACCCGGACTCGTGGTTGAGTTCCGCCTGCCAGCTCACCAGCGTCTTCAACTCGCGTTGCCCGCCGACGTCAAGCCGGTACACGGCGTCGTCGGTGATCACGACGAAGAGCGCCAGGTTGATGGCATAGACGCCCTCGCGAAGAATCGCACGTTGGCGACCCCGCTGGCCGATCACCGGCTCCTGCTCCGGACCCTGAGCCTTGCCCAGCAGGTACGCCCGCGCGTCCTGGAAATTGTTGCAGTCGACGACCGTTCCGAGTGTCTGGCTGGGCGGCAGTGGCTCACCGTCCCTGGCGTAGACGTAGCCGATTTTTCCCTGGGGCACCGTCACCAGCGGCACGCGGTGGATCTTGAACTGCCAGCGCCACAGCCCGAAATGCAGCCCCCCACGCAAGAGGTCGGCCTGCAAACCGGCCTCGCCGTTCAAAGCGATAATGCGCCCGTCGGTCACCGAGCCCTTCGGAGACCAGAGCTTCTCCACGATGCCGACGCGGTTATTGGAGATGTAACGCATCCCCAAAACCTCGCAGAGGACGATCACCCCAACCACGAATGCGATCAACCAGAACACGCCCGACGCCATCCCCGGCGCTGTTTGAGCCCACAGGGAGAGCAGGGACCCCGTCACCGGAAGACCCACGTTGAAACTCCTTTGCTGAATGAAGGCGGCGGTCCGGACCAAGCCGATTCTTGGGTTGAAGCCGGTCCCACATCGTTGACCTGGATGACCCAGGCGGGAGCGGATCGTTCGCCCGCTCGCACTTCCCAGGGTATTCGTGCTCCCGGTGGGTTATTGGAGAAAACCACAACGGGTCAGGTGTGTTACAGATTGAGGACATGTTGGGATGGAACCTTGAAGTCGGGAGGCTTCCCACCACCACGAAGGACAGCGAGTGATCGCCCGTACTCGAACGCGGCTGTTGACGGGGGACGCGAGGCGTTTCTAAGATTTTCGTCATGGGCTACGAGGTCGAGCTGAAATTCCGCGCGGTGGAGCACGCTGAACTCGCGAAGCGGTTAGCGGAACTGGGGGCCAGCGCCGAGCCGCCGGTCGCACAGGAAGACCTGTACCTGGCCCATCCGTGCCGTGACTTCGCCCAGACGAATGAGGCGTTCCGGATCCGGCGGGTCGGCCACGACAATTTCGTCACCTATAAGGGCCCAAAACACCCGGGAGCGACGAAAACCCGGGAAGAAATCGAAATCCCCGTCTTGGCGTCCGAAGAGGGCTTCGCCAGAGTCCGTGTGCTGTTGGAAAGGCTTGGCTTCTCGCCGGTTGCGACCATCCGGAAAGTGCGGACGACGTTCCGGCTTGAGTATGCGGGGCGTTCGTTGGAAGTGGCGCTTGATGCCGCGGAGCAAATCGGCGATTTCGCCGAGGTCGAGACCCTCGCTGCCAGCCAGGAAGACTTGCCGCACGCCCAGGATGCGGTTCTCGAGTGTGCGAAGGCTTTGGGTCTCAACCAGGTCGAGCCGCGTTCTTACCTGCGAATGGCGCTCGAGCGGGCTGACGCAGCGCCTCATTCTCATCCCGCCATGGCAACGTCCCTCCCTGATCGATAGCGGAGCGAGCTCGGGCAGCGCGGGCCGAGGTCGTTGACTTTCGCCCTTTTCGTGCGGCCGTCTCTCGGAACCCGACTGGCCAGACTTGAGGCGATCTGGTATGAACTCGCCCGACCGGGGAACGGAGTCCCGCGGGTCTCATGTCTTGTCGGTGACACGTCCGAGGAGATTCGCGCGATGGATCGCCACCGCTTCGTCCCCTCAACGGAAGCGCTCGATCAGCGCACTCTATTGAGTAGTACCGGGCTCTTCGGGCAGTCGGGTTCGTCGTCGACCTTGACCGGTTCGTCGGCCAGCACGCACACACCGGACACGTTTAACCAGAAGCTGCTGCGTATCGAGCGAATTCCTTATTACCTCGATAACCTCCAGTCCAAGCGATTTCTGTCCCCAGCAACGCTCCAATCTCTCCAGACTGACATCTTGGCCGTGGCGGCCGACCTTCACCCCGCCCCGCCTCCGGTGCTGCGGGCATTTAACCTGCAAATCCGCAAGATGCTGCCCAAGGTCAGTCTAAGCCCCCAAGACGTCGCGAAAGTGAACAACCTGTTCGGGCTTGTCATCCGTTCGGAAGGCGCAACCGAGCAGCAGGTTGCGAACCTTCAGAAGGACATGCTCTCCATTGCCAAGGCGGATGCCGCCAGTCCGAACTCGGTCTATCTGGCCACGAACGACTATTCGATCATGGTCCAAGGTGTGTCGATCATCGGCCGCCCGATCGAAACTCCGGCCAATCCGGTCCTGGCGTTGGGGAGTGGTGTTCGTTTGAAGACGGCTGGGTTCGGCGGGACGCGCGACCCGCTGCCGACATTCGTCGGCACCTACCGGACCGGGTCCAAGGTCGATCCCGGTACGCGTGTCGAAATCTCGACCCTGAAGGGTGAGGTCCTCGGCTCGGGCACTGTGATCCTCGGCGGGCAGGACGCGGGCCACTACCGCTTCACGCTCGATCAGCCGCTACAGCCGGGCATCAACTGGCTCCGGATCCGCGCAGTCGATGCGGAAGGGCACCTGAGCACCGGGAGCTCGGTCTTCGCGGTCAAGCTGGTCACCAGCCGCTAGGGTTTGACCCAGCCTGACGGCCGAGGCCGTACCGAGCGCGACCCGTGCTGGACCCATCAAGATCCGGCTCTGACCGTGCTCACGCGGCCGCGCGGGCTTGACTCAATCGGGGTAAGCCCTTAAATTTGTGGTTTCTTCCCGTTTCAGGGCCCCGCGTGAGGACGGCGTTTTTCCCACGCGGTGAGGCGTCGTATTTCGTCCGAGGACACCAGGTTCATGCCGCGGAAACGTTTTGGTCGCAACCGTAAGAACCGCTGCCGGTTCTGCACTCCCGAGGGATGCCCTCGTCCGGCGTACGTCGATTACAAGGACGTCGGCCTGCTCAAGAAGCTCTGCACCAACCAGAGCAAGATGTTTTCCCGCAAGCGGAGCGGCAACTGCGCGGCGTTCCAGCGGGCGGCCAGCGACGCGATCAAGCGCGCCCGGTTCATGGCCCTCATTCCGTACGTCGGCGAGTGATTCCGGTCCGCTGCGCCGGAAGCATCCATAAGGCGGTCAATCCGCCTTCAAATAAGTGAGGAGCTCGGCGTCCAGCGTCTTGTACGGGACGCCGAGGTGACTTTCGAGAGTGCGCCCCGCGAGCCGGCGCACCTTCCCTTTGTAGGCATCGCTGACGTACTCGAGAAAGCCTTCTCGATACTGCCGGCCCTTCGCCTGCATGAAGAACAGGGCGAGAGCGTGGGCCTCCTGGTAGTGGAGGAAAACGCTCTTCTCGGCGTTGAACCGATCCTGGCTGTACGAGACGAACTCGTCGAGCGGGATGTATTCTTGCGCTTCGAGCAGGTGCGCACGAGCGGCCTCGATGCGGCGGCCGACGAGTCCGCCGACTTCGAGCGCTCCCTTGGGCGTGCGGACGAGGGTCTCGAAGTAGGTCCCCAGGCCCTCAAAGACCCAGTAATTGCCGTCGTTTCGGAGGTAGGCCTCGGGGTCGCCGAGGCCCGATTCGAACAAGAGTTGGTGCGACACTTCGTGATAGAGGGTCGCCGTGACCGGCAATTGCCCCCCCCCATCGCGGAAGAAATAGGCTGGACGCCGTTTATCTTTGCCCGTGATCGGGATGTAGATGCCCAGGCTGCGCGCGATGCTGGGGCCTTGGAGGGGTTGCAGATACTCGACGAACTCCGGCTGCCAGGCGAAGTAGTAGACTTCGTGAGGCTTCGCTTCCGTCTCGCCGACCTTGGCCTTGTTTTGGAGACGCTGGGCGAGGGGGAGGCGCTCGCCGAAAAGATCGGCGAGAAGCGAATAAAAGAGCTGGTGAAAATCTTCGAGCTGCCGGCTGAACGTGATCGCTTCCGACAGCGGAACGTTCGACCGGATGACGAAATGCTCGGTGGGAATCTTCCATGCTTTGTCCCATGAACCGTGAAGTTGATCGGCCTCGGCGGCGGGCAGCCAGCGCGGCTCTCGCTGCTTAGGTTCGAGCGGAGCAGGCAGTTCGCCGCGTTCGAGGTGTGTGACCCACGACTTGGGGACCCAGCCATACGTGGGGTGGAGGACGTTGCCGGCTTCGACCTTTCGCACGGCGTAAGGTGTGGCCCAGCCTCCTTTGTGGGGAACGTAGCCAAGGAGGCGCCGGGTTTCGGGATGGTTGGGGAGCCGCTCGAGCACCGCGCGCAGGCACTCGTCGGCCAGGCTGTAGTCCTTGGGCGGCTTCGCGACAGCTTTGAAGGCCAGATCGAAGAGTTTCCGCGCAGCCTCTTCGCGCACGGAGCGCACCGTCGGCAATGCGATCGCCATCGGACCGGGCGCGGTGGGGACATTGGCCAGGCCTCGGCCTTCGATCGCCGCGGAATCGATCTCAGGCAACGGCAGGAACCGCGTCGGCCCGTCCGTGGCGTTTGCGGGCGCGGCGAGTGCGGCGACTTCTGCCGAGGCCTCGGTTTCCCCGCGGCTGCGAAGCTGCTCCGCGAGCTGCAAGAGTTGTGTGCGTTCGCGCTGCTCGATCGCGCTGCGTGCTCGAACCAGCTCAGCCGTGATCACCTCGCCGGCGCCCGGTGCAGGGACCTGGAGCACGAGCGAGACAGCGATCGGCCACAAGTTGGTCATAGACGTTCCTCCTCACCACGATTACAGACGAGCGAGCGAGTGCACGCATTCGGGTCGAAGCGTCAGCAGGCCGGTCGCGGACTCCGCTTCTCGGATCGCGGGACATCTGCTAGGTTGACGGCGTTCCAGGATGATACAAGGGGGTTCCCCCCCGGGGCACGGACGCGAGACGCCAGCGATGCGCATCTTCATCTCGACGGGCGAGCCGAGCGGCGACCTGCACGCGGCCAACCTCATCCATTCCCTGCGCCGGCGCGTGCCGGACGCGGAGTTCGTGGGCTTCGGCGGGCCACTGATGGAGGAGACTGGGGCGCAAGTGCTCTTCCCTCTCGTCGACCTCGCCGTGATGTGGTTCGTGCGCGTCCTGCTGAACCTCCACAAGTTCATCGGGCTCGTCTCGCTGGCCGACCGGTACTTTCGCGACAACCGGCCCGACGCCGTCGTCCTGATCGATTACCCGGGCTTCAACTGGCACATCGCCCGCCGCGCGAAGGAACGTGGGATCCCGGTCTTCTACTACGTTCCTCCTCAGATTTGGGCCTGGGGTTCGTGGCGCGTCAACAAGGTGCGGAAGTTTGTCGACCACGTTCTGTGCAGCCTTCCTTTCGAGCCCGTCTGGTACCACGAGCGCAACGTTCCCCAGGCCGTTTACGTCGGCCACCCGTATTTCGACGAGCTCGCCGAACGCGTGCTGGATGAGTCGTTCCTGGAGTCGGAGCGTAGCAAGGGTGGGCCGGTGGTCGCAATCCTGCCTGGCTCCCGTACCCAGGAGATCCTCAAGAACCTTCCCCTGATGCTCCGCGCGGCGAAGAAAGTCGCATCGAGCCGCCCCGACGCGCGCTTCGTCATGGCCTGTTTGCGAGAACGCCATCGCGAGCTTGCGCTGGAGGTGATGGAGAGAGAAGGAATCGACGTCGACGTTGCGCTCCACGTGGGACGGACCGCGGAGCTCATCCGCCTTGCGGACGTTGCGTGGGCGGTGTCGGGCTCGGTGGGACTCGAGCTCATGGTCGAAGCACTCCCGTCCGTCATCTTGTACAAGGTCAAACGGATCGACCTCGTGATCGCCCGTCGTTTCATCAAATCCAAATACATCAGCCTCGTGAATTTGCTGGCCGACCGCGAGGTGATGCCCGAGTACCTCACCGGCGTCGACGTCTCGGACGAACTGGCCGGCTGGGCCCTGCGCTGGCTGAACGACCCGACGGAGCGGGCCAAGGCCTCAGCGACGCTCACCGCGTTGCGCGATCGCGTGACCGTTCCGGGCGCTTCCGACCGCGCGGCAGCGCACATCTTGGAGTCGCTGGCTGCAAAGGCGGCGAGCGCGGCGGTGCGCGGGCCTCACGGCCGGATCGCGCGACTTGAGCGGGACGGCTCTGAGCTGGAACGATAGCCCGGCGGAAAGTTGCGCCGTGACAGGCGCGAGTGTTGCGTGTCATAATCCCGGCCGGAGCCCAAGGAAGCCGACTGATACCCACCGCGCGCGAGTACCCCTATGACCGCGACCCCGAGCGACTCCAACCGGCCGGTGAACCGGTTGGCCGAAGAGACCAGCCCCTACCTGTTGCAGCACGCGCACAACCCGGTGGATTGGTACCCTTGGGGCGAGGAGGCACTGCTTCGCGCTCGTAGCGAGGGAAAGCCGATCTTTCTGTCGATCGGCTATTCGGCGTGCCACTGGTGCCACGTGATGGAGCGAGAGAGTTTCGAGAACCCGGCAATCGCGCGCACGATGAACGACCACTTCATCAACATCAAAGTGGATCGGGAGGAGCGACCGGACCTCGACCAGATTTACATGTCCGCGGTTCAGGCGATGACCGAACATGGCGGTTGGCCGATGTCGGTCTTCCTGACGCCCGACCTGAAGCCGTTCTTCGGCGGGACGTATTACCCGCCCGACGACTCGCGGGGGATGCCGGGGTTCCCCCGCGTCCTGTTGAGCGTGCACCGCGCCTGGCAAGAGCGACGAGACGAGATCGAGGCACACGCGGGTCAAATGGTCGAGCACCTGAATGCCTTGACCCATTTGCCCGAGGGGCAGGGGGGACTGTCGGAGCGGCTGATCGAGCAAGCCGCACGGCAACTCGAGCGGTCGTTCGACCCGGCCCACGGTGGCTTCGGCTCGGCCCCCAAGTTCCCCCACGCGATGGACCTTCGGCTGTTACTGCGCCACTTCGCCCGCAAAGGGGACGCCCACGCGTTGCACGTGGTCCGACACACGCTCGACAAAATGGCGCGCGGGGGCCTCTACGATCACCTCGGCGGGGGCTTCGCCCGGTACTCGACCGACGATCGCTGGCTCGTCCCCCACTTCGAGAAAATGCTCTACGACAACGCGCTGCTCACGTCGGCCTATCTCGAGGCCTACCAGGTGACGGGCGACGTTGAGCTGGCGCGGGTTGCACGCGAGACGATGGACTACGTCCTGACACGGATGACCAGCTCCGACGGAGCGTTCTATTCGACCGAAGACGCGGACAGCGAAGGCGAGGAAGGGAAGTACTACGTCTGGACGATCGCCGAAGTCAACGGCATCCTCGGCGCCGAGCGCGGACGGGTGTTCTGCTACGCTTACGACGTGACGGAAAGCGGAAACTGGGAAGGGAAGAATATTCTCAACCTCCCCAAAACCGTTGCCCAGGCGGCGAAGATGCTTGGCCGGGAAGAGAACGAGCTGCGGAGCGAACTCGACGAGGACCGATCGCGGCTGCTCGCCACACGCGAGAACCGAACCCCGCCGGGGAAAGACACGAAGGTCCTTACGTCGTGGAACGGACTGATGATCGTCGCGCTGGCCGAAGGCGGTCGCGTGCTGAAGGACGAACGCTACATCGACGCCGCGACTCGGGCCGCCGGTTTCTTGCTCGACCGGATGCGGGACGACCGGGGAAGGCTCAGGCACAGTTTCAAGGATGGACAGGCGCGGTTCAACGGCTATCTGGACGACTACGCGAATCTCGTCGATGGACTGACCCGCCTGTTCGAGGTGACGGGGGCCGGCCAGTGGCTCGAAGCGGCACTCGCACTCTCGGACGTGATGATCGAGGAGTTCGCCGACTCGGAGCGCGGCGGGTTCTTTTACACCGGCGAGAGCCACGAAGCGCTCATCACGCGGCCCCGCGATACGTACGACAATGCAACCCCCTCCGGCAACGCCATGGCTGCGACCGCACTTTTGCGTCTCGCCGCACTCACCGGCCGGAGCGCACTGCTTGATTCGGGGCGCAAGACGCTGGAATCGATGCAGGTCATTCTCGAAAAAGCCCCAACAGCGGCGGGGCAGAGCCTCATTGCCCTCGATTTCCTGCTCGGACCGACGCAGGAATTTGCCGTTTTCGGCGGCTGGGACCGCACGGAGCTTCGCGCGGTGCTCGAGGCGATCAACGGCCGGTTCCTCCCTCATAAAGTCGTCGCGCCCGTTCCGCCCGAGGCTAAGCTCGACCTGGTGGCTTCACTACCGTTGCTGGCGGGGCGATCGGCGCGCGACGGATGCACGACGACGTATGTGTGTGAAAACTTCGCCTGCCGCGAGCCCGTGTTCGGTGTCGACGGAGTCGAATCGTTTTTTGGCTCCCGGCCGAAGGACTAGCGCATCGGCCGGCATCCAGCCTCACACGAGACTTGCGGCGCCGGCCGGGGAACGACTAAATTGGAACTTGAGTATCCTCCGACGCGCCGAACACGCCGCTGCCGGAACCTTCTGCCGACTTGTCCGCGCCCGAGAGTCACATCCCCAGGAGGGGACCCGCAATGCCTGACCGGAGATTCTTCGCCTTCGCGCTCATCGGCGCGACGTCGCTCGTGACTTGGCAGGCCACCCAGGGAGCCAAGCCGAAGGACGAGATGTTGGAACTGTACGGCGTGTTCGCCGAGGCCGTGGAGCAGGTCGAGGCGAATTACGTCCGGCCCGTGAGCCGCAAGGAGTTGCTCGAGACGGCCCTTCAGGGGATGTTGCAGAACCTCGACCCCCACTCGCAGTTCATCAACACGAGCGAGTGGAAAGCGTTCAAGCGCAAGATTGAGGGCCGGTTCGGCGGCATCGGGATCACGGTCGAGATGGACCCCACCGGCCGCCCGCGCGTCGTGGCGCCGATGGTCGGGACCCCGGCCTACGAGGCGGGCATCCTTGCCGGCGACCTGATCGTCGAGATCGACGGCGAATCGACGGAAGGAATTACGCCGGACAAAGCGGTCGATGCGCTCTCCGGCCGTCCCGGGACGGCGGTCAAGCTCTCCGTGCTGCACGAGGGCGAAGAAAAGCCGGAGAACATCACGATCAATCGCGCGATCATCGACGTGCCCAGCGTCCTTGGCGATGTCCGGAAGGGGAACGACGACTGGGACTTCATGATCGATAAAGACAAGAAAATTGCTTATATCCGCATCTCCAGTTTTATTCAAAACACCACCGAGGAACTCAAGAAGGCGCTTGCTGAGCTGAAATCGGAGGGGGTCAAGGGATTGGTTCTCGACCTGCGCGACAACCCCGGCGGCTTGCTCAGCTCGGCGGTCGAGGTTTCCGACCTGTTCGTCGACGACGGGACGATTGTCAGTACGAAAGGCCGGAATACGCCGAAGAAGACGTTTGAGGCTCATAAGGAAGGAAATCCGAACGACTACCCGATCGTGGTGCTCATCAACCAAGGGTCGGCGTCCGCCGCGGAGATCGTGTCGGCCTGCTTGCAAGACCACAAGCGCGCGGTGATAGTGGGTCACCGCTCGTTCGGCAAGGGCTCGGTGCAGAACATCTTCGACCTCGACGACGGGAACAGCGTGCTCAAGCTTACCGTGGCCAGCTATTTCCGGCCTTCGGGCAAGAACATCCACCGCTTCAAGAACGCGAAGAAGTCGGACGAGTGGGGTGTGTCCCCCGACGAAGGTATGGCGGTTGAGCTGACGCCGGAACAGTACATGGCTTGGGCCCGCTCGCGGCGCGATCGAGACCTCGAGTCGAACGCCAAAGGCCGACGCAACAAACACGAGGACGCCGCGAAGGACAAGCCGAAAGAAGACAAACCGAAGGAAGGCAAACCCGGCCCCGACGCCAAGACAGGCGCGGCGGCCAAACCGGGTGACACGCCTGCCAAAGAGGAGGCCCGGAAAAAGCCGTTCGTCGATAAACAGCTCGATAAGGCGCTTCAAGTGATCCGCGAAAAGCTCGAGCTGGCCACGGCGAAGAAGTGAGCTCCCTGCCGAGGACCGCCTGAGACCTTGCGGCAGTCCCAGCCCGCAAGCGTTAAGTTGGGCCAACTCCGAAAGTGTCTCGATGCCCACCGACCGTTTTGTGTTCTTGGGCATCGAGACTACGTGCGACGAGACCGGCGCTGCGGTGCTCGAAGGCCCGCGCCCTCCTCGCACGGGCGTTCCACAGGTGCGGTCGAGCGTCGTCGCGTCTCAAATCACGCTCCACGACAGGTTTGGGGGCGTTGTTCCCGAGGTTGCTTCGCGCGCCCACGTGCGGCAGATTTTGCCGGTCATTGATGAAGCTTTGCGCAGGGCGTCCACAAGGCTGAGTGAAATCGAAGCGGTCGCCGTCGCGACCCGGCCCGGACTGGTCGGCTCGCTGGTCGTCGGCCTCACCGCGGCGAAGGCGCTGTCGCTCGCGCTTGGGATGCCGCTTGTTTCCGTCGATCATCTGGAGGGCCATCTCTACGCCTGCCAGCTCGCACACCCGGAGCGGGAGGTTTATCCGTCGATCGGGCTCGTGGTCTCCGGCGGCCATACCAGTCTTTATCACTGCCGGGGCCCGGTGGATGCCGAACTCCTGGGCGGTACGATTGACGACGCGGCGGGCGAAGCGTTCGACAAGGTGGCGAGCCTGCTCGGACTTGCCTATCCCGGCGGCCCGGAGATCGAACGCGTCGCGCGCGAGGGCAACCCCCGCGCATACGCCTTTCCCCGCTCGTGTCTGCACGAGGAACGGATCGCTTTCAGTTTCTCGGGGCTCAAGACCGCTGTCCTCTACGCCTTGCGCGGGCAGGATGCCCGAGCGACGGGGGTCGCTCCGACAGCCCAGACCGTGGCCGACGTCGCGGCGAGCTTTCAGGAGGCCGTGATCGACGTCCTGGTCGCCAAGTCCCGACAGGCGCTCCGTCGCGCCGGACTCCGTCGGCTCGGGATCGGCGGCGGCGTCGCAGCGAATGGACGGTTTCGCGAGCGACTCACGGCCATGGCGCTCGAGGAAGGGATCGAGCTGTTCATTCCCCCCTTGTCACTGTGTACCGATAACGCCGCACTCTGCGCTGTGGCATTGCCGAAGCTGGCTCGAGGCGATGTCGCCGCGCTGGATATTGACGTGAGCCCCGGTCTCGTCAGACCGACGAGAGCTTGAACGCGAAGAGACCGGGAATCATTCACGGAACGCCTCGGCTCAGGGCGGTGGCCGACGATGGAACACGTGGGGAGGTGGATACGACTTCTGAAACTCCCTCTGCTGTTGATCGAGCTCCGTACGACGCGCCAGGGCCCGCGTCTGGGCCTCCGGAATCCCGCGGACCCCGTCAAGGCGTGCACCCGCAGGCGGAACTCGCGGTGGGCTTTTCTTCATGGTTTGACCTCAAGTGTTTGCTCCCGTCCCTGGGATGGTTTGACAAGCGGAACGGGCTCAAGGCCGACCCATCGGGGCGTCGGACAGAAAACCGCGGCTCCCTAGTGGATCTATCGAGTCACGAAACCATGGCATTTACAAAATCGGAGTGGGAGACGATCGATGCGATCGTTTTCGACGCCGTGGGCACATTGATCGAGCCGTTCCCGTCCGTGGCGGAGACCTACGCTCAAACCGCGTTGCGCCAGGGTGTTGTACTCGCGAGCGGGGACGTGAAGACCCGTTTTCACGCGCATTTCCGCAACGATGAGTGGGACGAGATCCGGGGCCCGATGGCGACGGACGAGGCGATCGAAGTTCGTCGCTGGCGGAGGATTGTGGCAAACGTGCTCCCGGAGGTGCCGGACCTCGACCGGGCATTCGACGAGCTGTGGCTCCATTTCGGGCAGCCGCAGGGGTGGCGTTGCTTCCCGGAAGTCGCCACCGTCCTTCAAAGCCTGACCGACGTTGGCAGGACCGTGTGTATTGCATCCAATTTTGACGCCAGGTTACGAGGGGTCGCGGCCGGGTTGCCACCTTTGGCCAAGCTCACTGGTGATCTCGTCATCTCGTCGGAAGTTGGTTTTCGCAAGCCGCACCCCGCCTTCTATCGGGCAGCGTGCGAACATCTCGGTTTGGCGGGGGCGCGCGTTTTGTGGGTTGGAGACGACGTTGAGAACGACGTGGCGGGCCCGATCCGCGCGGGCCTGCGAGGGCTCTGGCTGGATCGCCACGGCCGCGGCGACTCACGTCTTCCCCAGATTCGCGACTTGACCGAGTTATTGACCGCGGTGTGAAACAGTCGTCGGGCAATCCGAGTTAATCGGTAGGGCCGGCAGTGGCCGGCCCTACCGATTGCAGGAAAGTGCGACCTGCACCGGCGCGCCGTAGATCCAGACCAAGAAGCTGAGGGTTTCCGGGCCGTCGGATTGTGGATTTCCCCCCGCTTGCGCCGATAACACGGACGGTCTTCGACTCGTCTTGTGGGGCTTTGCGAGTTGGATTAGGATTCGAACCACTCGTTTAACCGACCCCTGGGCCGACGCATTCGGACACCGAGAAGGGGGTGTTCACCCCAGTTCGTCCCGATTCCCGTCCGTTCCTTTCAGGGAAGAAAGGAAGTCGCACGTGGTCGCAACGGTGGAAGAACTCGCGGCGCTGGTGCACGGCCGTCTCGTGGGTGACGGTACGATCGCGATCCGCTCGGCGAGGCCGGTCGGCGAAGCCGGCCCGGGCGACATCACCTTTATCGAGAACGAGCGGTTCGCCCAGAAACTGCGGGCCTCGCCGGCTTCTGCCGCGATCGTCGGGCCGCACTTCAAACGCGCACCGACGGACCGCTCCCTCCCGATGATCGAAGTCGATGACCCAATGCAGGCGTTCCTCGCCGTGCGGACCCACCTGGGCAACGGCCGCAAACCGCGCTGGACGGGGATTCATCCGCAGTCTTGCGTTTCGCCCACGGCTCGGATCGGCGAGAACGTTGCGATCTACCCGTTCGCGTACGTCGGCGACGATGCGGAAGTCGGTGATGGGTCGACGCTTCACCCTGGCGCGGTCGTGGGAGAGCGTTGTCGCCTGGGCCGGGATGTCGTCATCCATCCGAACGCGGTGCTGTACCCCGACGTGACCCTCGGTGACCGTGTTGAGGTCCACGCGGGCACCGTTCTAGGCGGTGACGGCTTCGGATACCGGCTGGTCGATGGACACCACGTGAAGGTGCCGCAGACCGGGCGCGTGGAAGTCGGCAGCGATGTCGAGATCGGCGCGAACTGCACGGTGGACCGGGCCACCTTTGAAGCCACGCGGATCGGTGACGGGACGAAGATCGATAACCTGGTCATGATCGGCCACAACAACCAGATCGGCCGGCACAATCTGCTTTGCGGCCAGGTCGGTATCGCCGGCAGCAGCAAGACCGGCGACTACGTGGTGCTCGCCGGCCAGGCAGGCATCAAGGACAACATCGAGATCGGCGACCGCGTGGTCGTCGGCGCCCAGGCGGGCGTTCACCGCAGCGTGCCGCCGAGCCAGCAGATTCTCGGCTCGCCGGCAATCCCGGTGCGCGAGCAAAGGCGCATTTTTCAGATGATCGCCCGGCTTCCAGAAATGTACCGCCAACTTCGCGAGCTCTCCGCGCAGGTCGCGCTGTTGACGGCCGCGACGCCTTCCGGATCGGAGCAGGACGACCATCCGGGCAGCCTCTGACGCTGCGCAATTCGGTTGAATCGCCTTCAACGAATGATGACGCTCGTCGTTCGGGAGGAACGAAGCCTGTGTCTTCATTAACGACGCGCCTTCGCCGGAGAACCGGCTCGCACACCGGCGCGCACAATTCCGGGACGATCGGGCTCCTGGCCGGCAGCGGCCGGTTTCCCATCTTGTTCGCCGAGGCCGCGCGACGGCACGGCCTCAAGGTGGCCTGCGTGGGGGTGCGTTATGAGGCCCCCGACGAGCTCCGCTCGCTCTGCGAATCGTTCGAGCTGGTCGGGGTATCGAAGCTCGGCGGGATGATCCGCGCCTTCAAGCGCCGTCGCGTGCAGCGGATCGTGATGGCGGGCAAGGTGACCAAGAGCGTGATGTACACGCCTTGGCGTTTCCTCCAGCTCTGCCCCGACTTTCGAATGATCCATATGTGGTACCGGACGTGTCGCCACGATAAACGGGACGACTCGATCCTGCTTGGAGTCATCGCCGAATTTGAACGCGACGGAATGACGTTCGCCTCGGCCTTGGATTATTGCCCGGAGCTACTCGTGAACGAAGGACTACTGACCCGGCGGGCGCCGACGAGCGCGGAGTTGAAAGACATCGAATTCGGCTGGGCGCTCGCCAAGGAGATGGGACGCCTGGACGTGGGCCAGTCGGTCGCCGTCAAGGAGCGAGCCGCCCTTGCCGTTGAGGCAATCGAGGGGACCGACCGTTGTATTGAGCGCGCCGGCCAGCTCTGTCGCGCTGGCGGGTGGACGCTCGTCAAGGTCGCGAAGCCTCAACAGGACATGCGCTTCGACGTTCCGACGGTGGGCGTCTCGACGATCGAGAACCTGCACAAGGCGAAAGCGCAGATCCTGGCGATCGAGGCCGGCAAGACGATCGTCATCGACCAGCCTGAGGTCGTCGCGCTGGCGAACCGTTATGGGATCACGATCATCGCGCTGCCGAACCAGTAGCCGGAAGAACACGGAACGAGCCTGAGCGCCCGCTAGGCGACCTCGGGCGTTGCACCCTCTTGCTGCACTTTGAGCTGTGGCTGCACTTCGACCTTTGGCTGTCCCTCCTCGACCGCCTTGATAATGACCTCGGCGGCGATGGGGAGGCCAAGGCTGTTAGAGTCGAGCACGAGGTCGTAGTTGTGCGGGTCGGTGCAATCGGCCCGGTACATCGTGCGCTCGAACTGGTTCCGCCGGCGGTCGAGGTCGCGAGCGGCACGGCGCGCTGTACGGACCGAGACCCCCATCCGTTCCGCCAGCCTGACCGCGCGAACTTTCAAGGGGGCGATCACCCGCACGGAGAGGGTCTCTTCTCGCGGCAATTGGAAGCATGCGCCTCGGCCGACGATCAGCGAGTTCCCGGCGCGCCCGATCGCCTCGATGAGCTTCGCCAGGTGGTCGAGATAAGCCTCCTGCGGTGCGTAGTGCTCCTCGCGGAGGGGCAGGATCCAGTCCTGCACGACGCTCGGGGCGAGCTCGTCAAAGACCTTGACGTCGTCGACCGGCAGCTCCATCCGCTGTGCAATGGCGTCGAGCAGTTCGTGATCGTAGACCTTCCAGCCGAGTCGCCCGCCGACGGTCCGGGCGATTGTGCCCCCTCCCGCACCTGCCTCCCGGCTGATGCAAACTACTCGAAAGCGCGGGGTCGTCGTGCCCGGGTTCGCGATCTCGCGCGGACTCGTTCCCCGGCCCAAAAGCCAGCGCGCAACGTTTCCCGGCCAGGACCGCATACCTCCTGGCTCCTGCGCTTCGGTCGTGAAGTCGTGGTCGTTCGACCGCATGCGAGCTCCTCGTCCCACCTGCGTCCTTCACGCCAGTCTAGAGCTTGTCGCCGTGAAAGAAAAGTCGGACACGTCCCCGGCCTCGCTGGCTTGTAACGCTTACAAAAGAAAAACCCGTGTCGGGAACGCCGCGTTTTTCATTTTTTCCTCAAGTTGCGAGCCTACTGCTGTTTCCGGACCGCGCTCGCGGGCGTTCGGCGACGACGGCACGGGCTTTGCCTTAAACCGGGTGGCGAGGCCGACGGATGGACGACAAAGACCATGGACCGAGGGACCGCGACCCCATGAAAGACCGGCGACAGACGCTGCTGTGGATGAAAGACCTGATCGAACACATGAACTGCTGCCACGAGCAGCTCCAGTGGGCCGCGGACGGCCCGTCGGAAAGCTACCTGGCGGAGTCGATGCTCGTGGACCTGACCCAGTGCCAGCGCCTCTGCGAGGAGTTACGCGCTGGCCCCCGTAAGGGACGAGCGCTGGCGGCCACTGCGTGAGCGGTGTCCAGTGGTTTCGAGTGCGTCTTTCGTATAAAAGAATGGCGTTGCTCCGAACGACCACCCCGTCGAGAACGTCCCGATGAGCCGTGCAGCCCCCGTGCCCAGGGCGGAATTCCAGGTTGACCAGCTACGCGTCCTCGTCTTTGAAGACCGCGCCCAGATGGGCCGGGCAGCCGCGGCGGCGGTTGCCCGGTCCATTGCGGCGCGCCAGGGCGTTGCGGCACGCACCAACGTCGTCTTCGCCGCGGCACAGAGTCAGAATGAACTCCTGACGGCCTTGATCGCCCACTCGGAGATCGACTGGTCGCGCGTCGTCGCCTTCCATATGGACGAGTATCTCGGCATCGACGCCGACCACCCCGCCTCGTTCCGGCGCTACCTTCAAGAACACCTGTTCCGGCTCGCCGGTCTCAAAGATGACCAGCTTCGGCTGATCCCGGGCGAACAGACGCAGAGTCCCCTGCGCACCTGTCTCGAATACGAAGAACGGCTCCGAGCTGAGCCGCCCGACATCGTGTGCGCGGGGATCGGTGAGAATGGGCACCTTGCGTTCAACGATCCGCCGGTCGCCGACTTCCTCGACCCCGTCCTCGTCAAGGTCGTGCGGATGGACGAGGCATGCCGGCGCCAGCAGTTCCATGAGAGCTGCTTCGACCGAATCGAGGACATCCCAACCCATGGTTACACGATGACGGTCCCCGCCCTATTGGCGGCACCCGTTGTCTCCGTGGTCGTCCCCGGCGCAAGAAAGGCCGAGGCCGTGCTCGCGACTCTGCGCGGGCCGATCGGCGAGGCCTGCCCGGCTTCCGCACTCAGGAGACACCCCGGGGCGGTGCTCTACACGGACCGAGATGCGGCGCGTCTGGTTGTCTAACGAACAGCTCAACGCCGCACGGTGCCGTCAACGTCGTCGACATCGGGTCGATCACGAACGAGGCGCGACGAGATTTCCAGGACCGCTTTCGGATCCTGGCCGCGTTTGGGAACGAAGTCATAGACGAGGTAGAGGTTGTCCCAGACGATCCGCTCGGAACGGCCCGTTCCGCTGAGCGGATAGCGTTCGACTCCACGCAGCTCGTAGGAACGCAACATCTCGGTTAGCCATTCGCGGAACAGCGGACTCTTGTCGGGCTGCTCATTGAAAAACACGAAGCGCAAGGGATGCTTTGCCGACACGGTCTCGAGCCGCGAAGGGCGAGAGAGATGGTGGCGAGGCGAGTAGATTCGTTGGTAGCAGAGATACGTGTCCGTGGAGTCCTTCGTCCAGTGGGCGGGCTGGAAGGCGACCCCCAGGTCCGCCTTCGGGCAAAGGAGCTCGGCGTGCCTCGATTGTTCCGACCAGAACCAGCGCGCGAAGCCGCGATGGCGCTCGTCGTCAGGCCCCTTGTAAGGGTGCGAGAGGTCGTAGCCCATGCGCCCAAGGCCGAAGACAGCGAGTAGCCCGCAGAAGCCCCAGAGCGCGAGACGGTGCGTGCCGGGGCCACGAAGCCTGGCCAACAGCAACGCCGCACCGAGCCCTGACAGCAAGCAGATCGCCGGCGCCACGTATTGCATCGTCCGCGCGCTCATGCCGTACGGATAGCGGTGCAGTGCCGCGGCGATGAGCGCCAGCCCGAACGGGGCAAGACAGAACGCCAGGACGGTCCATCGCCCGCGCTTCCAGAGCGCTGTCGCGGCAATGACAAAGCAGGCAAATGTCAATACGCTCGCACCACGCTCTCCCCCTTCGGGATAGGCGAACATGTAGCCCGTGTTCGTTGTGAAGAACCAGGCAACGAGCTTCCACACACTGTCGAGCGGCGGGAATGCCGGAGACCAGTCGTGGTGGAAGTAGGCATGGTCCTGCGGCGCGGTTCGATAAAAACGGAGCAAGCCAAGAAACGTGAGAATGACCGCCCCGTTGAAAAGGGAGTAGGCCAGCCACACTCCCCGGCGCCTCGCGCGCCAGATCGAAGGGAACAAACCAAGACTGACTCCGCCGAGCACGAAAATGGCCGGAAACGATAGCCCGACGGCGAACGGGGCCACAGCCGCCAGCGCGCAAAGCCATACCACACGTTCGGGACGCCGCCACCATTCGATTGCTAGGGCGAGAACCACCAGCGCGACGAGCAGGTCCGATGCGTACGGCTTGACCTCTCCCACGTACCTCAGCGGCCAGCTCGAGACCGCAAAGATCGCCACGGCGCATAGCAGCGCCTCTCCGCGCACGATGCGCCCGGCGACGTGCCGGAAAAGAAGCACGCCGCCGATCCCGCACAAGAACGGGAAGAGCCGCAAGCTCGACTCGCTAAAGCCGAATAACTTGACCGCCGTCAACTCCACGAACAGAAAGAGGACCGGACACACTTGCCGGTAATCCAGCGGTTGCAGCAACTCTCGGTAGCTGCGATCGAGGAAGTTGGCGGCGAGCATCGTCTCGTCGCACCAGAGCGGGAAGTTCAGGAGATACCGCACCGCTCTTAAGAGGACGCCGAGTGCGACAAAGCCGGTGATTGCGAGTGCCAGCGACTTCTCGTCGGCGATCGGCGGCAATGAGAAAGGTTGATGCACGGCGATCGCGGCATCCGGCCGATCCGCGAGCGGCTCGCTCGTGGCGGAGTGACGAGAGTGCTGTTCCATCGGAGGGCGACATCCCGTGTCCTGTCCCGCGCCATTCCGTGGCGCCGGAGGAGGCCGGCAATATCACTCATTTTCGACGATCGTGCAACGGGAAGAGCGGCCGGCGGAAAATCGCGGTGGTGCACCCGGTACGGTGTTCTCCGCTCGGTCCCGCCGGCTCTGGCGGTTCGTTCGAGTGATCGCGCCTCGACCGAGGTCGCTTCTCATTCGGGCAGGGGGTGCCCCTTCGTCTCGGGGGCGAAGGGCAATGCGACGAGACCGAGCAGGAACACGGAGCACATCGCCACACCCGCGTACCGCATCGGCTCGTTGTATCCCCGAAAGACGTCGCTCGTCAGAAATCCGAGCGTGAACGGACCGGCGGCGGCAACGAGCCGGCCGACGTTGTAGCAGAAGGACGTGCCCGTGCTGCGGAGGCGTGTCGGGAACAGCTCCGGCAGGTAAATCGCGTAACCGCCAAACAACGCGAGTTGGCAGAAGCCCATGATCGTGACGAGCAAGAACACGTCGTAGAAGCCGAAGAGCCGGCCCATGAACCAGAATGTGAATGCCGTCGCCAGTAGTGCGAGGACGAACGAGATCGCGAACGTCGGCTTTCGTCCCAGACGGTGCGTCACGAAGCTGAAGGCGTTGATACCCAGGAACGCCCCGAAGTTCTGAAAGAGAAACGCGACTCCGACGAAGAATGTGATCTTGCCCGAGAGGACTTTTTCCGGCAGCCCCTGGCCCTCGTACGCCTTCCGGAAGACCGACCGCATCAGGTCGGGGCTGAAAAACCCGATGCCCCAAAGACCGACGACGCCAGAGAACGCGAGCAGCATCCCGACGATCGTGTTCCGACGCCACCGCGGCACGCCAAAGAGTTCGGCGAACGATCCGGCAGCCGGCCCGTCTGCCACAAGTCCCTCTTCCCGCTCGGCCTTCCGTCGGGCGACGGCCTGCTTCCACTTTTCGGGCTCTTTGAGCCAGAGAAAGATCGGCACAACGAGCAGCGCCGGGACGACGCCGATCAGGAACGTGGCGCGCCACGCCGTCCCGATCGCCCCCGACTCTTCCATCTTGCCCAGAAAAATGTAAATCACGGCCGCCATCATGTTGCCGATCGCTGACAACGCTTGCAGCAGTCCGAGTGCAAAGGGTCGCGCCCGGTCGCTCACGGTCTCCGCGACGAGCGCGACCCCCACGGCGAATTCGCCGCCGACGCCCAGCCCCGTGAGGAAGCGGTAGACCGCGAAGTCGTATACGCCTACCGAAAGGGCGCTGAGGCCCGTGAATGCGGCGTAGAGGAAGATCGTGAGCATCATCGTCTTCGCCCGGCCCAGCCGATCGCCCACGACGCCGAAGATGAGTCCGCCGATGGCCCAGCCGATCATGAAGACCGAGGTCGCGGCGCCGCTCACCAGGTCGACTTTGCCACTCATCGACTTGTCGGTCGCGGTCGTCCCGAGCAGTTGCGTGATCGCCGGTTTCCGCGCCAGGTTGAAGAGCTGCTGGTCCATCGTGTCGAAGAGCCAACCGAGGGCGGCAACAATCAGAACGAACCAGTGATAGCGCGTCATCTCGCGATACCAGGGACCGGCATCCACATAGGCGGACGGGGCAGCGATGGCCGAGTCGTCAAAATGCATGAATTGGCTCTCCGGGAATCGATCGAACGGGGCGGGTTGTGGCCCGTCCCTGTCGCAAGACGTCAGTCTGGACGAGACGGCGGCGGGTTGAATCGTTACCGAAGATAACACGACGGGGCCGCCGTTGCCGCTATCGGGCCTGAGAGAAATCGCCACGCCGTCTCGTGGCCAGTCGGAACGTTCGCTAAGATCGAGTCGATGCGAAACGCCATCGCCGCAACGCTGACCGTCCAGTTCGTTGTAGTCGCCGGTCTCTTGCTTGCGATACGTTCGGGCACAGTGCCGTTAGGGGTAGCGGGGGAATGGGAGTGGCTGCGTCTCCCCCGGACCATCGCGCCAACGGCCACCGGCGTCGCGCTCGCGCTCGTCGGTATTGGATCGCTCGGGGTTTTCGCTGCGGCGGGTTGGCGTTCGTTGGGGCGAAAGGCGACACCGTTTCGTGAAGGGGCGTGGGTCACCGCGCTATTCGTTCTTTCGCTGCTCACCCAGATGCTTGTGCCCAGCGGTGCGCCGGAGGCTTACGACCTCGCGCGTTGGGCCAACGTCCCGTTCTTCGCCGCGTCTTCGGGCTATTACCAGGTTGCGCGGACGGAAATCCGGGATCCGTGGCGGTTCCTGGCCGACTACCCCGACTGGATCAAGCACCAGGACGCCCTGCACATCGGCACTCATCCCCCGGGCTTGTTTGTGGTGGAGCACGGCCTGTTGCGGGTGATGACGACGAATCCCCGCACCGCGGAATGTGTCGTGGCGGCGATGCCGTGGCCGGTGCAAGGGGGGCTCGCGTTCCTGGGACGGCTCTACTCACTCCCGATCGCCGACCGGGCCGCGCTGGCGCTGACAGCCGCCTTGACCGTCTTTGGGTGCGCGGCGACCGTCGTGCCGCTCTATCTCCTTGCCCGCGTCCATATGCCGGCTCCGACGGCCTGGATGGCGGCATGTCTCTGGCCCCTGGTCCCATCCACGCTGCTCTTCCAGCCGGTCACCGACACGGCGTTCCCACTCCTCTCGGCGACCTCCCTCATGCTCGCGTCCCGGGCAACGTCCGCACGTGCGGGCAACGCCCTGGCGCTCGCGGCCGGGGTCATCCTGGGAGTGGGGATGATGTTCACGCTCGCGTTCTTGCCCGTCGGCCTCATCGTGGGCATCGTCCTGGTCACGGCTCCCGGCACGACGTTGCGGCGACGGGTGTTGCTCGTGGCAAGCACAGGGGTGGGGTTTCTCGGCCTCACTCTGATCGCCTGGTCGATCAGCCGCGCGGACCCATTCGTCATCTGGTGGTGGAACCTTCGGAATCATTCCCGCTTTTACGTCGAGTACCCCCGGAGCTATGGCGCGTGGGTTCTCGTGAACCCGGTGGAGTTCGCCACGGGTCTGGGTCTCCCGGTGGTCGTGTGGGCCATCCTTGGTTACTGGAAATGCCGCGAGGCACCACGCGTCAGTTGGGCGACACTCGCGGTGCTCGTTTTGATGAACTTCAGCGGGAAGAATTTGAGCGAAGTGGGGCGGCTTTGGCTCCCGTTCATGCCCCCGTTCTGTGTCGCCGCGGCAGACGGGATGATGCGTTTAAGGGCAGGAGGCAAGACGCTCGCGCTGACACTCGTCTTGCTGGGCGCGCAATCCCTCGCGATGGAATCTCTGATCCAGGTCGTTTATCCCATCGTTCCGGGAGCCGCGGCGTCGGATGCCGGGTCACAAAAACACGTGCGTGAGACGGACGCCCAGCTCCGTGTCGATCTGGACCAGCTCACCGCGCGCGACGAGTCGCCCACCCGACGTCAGCTCGACGGGCGCGCGGCTGTGCCGGCCAAGCTCGATGACATCCCCCGGCTTGAGGTCCGCCAGGCGGCTCAGGGAGAGGTTCACACGTCCCAGCTCGACCACGAGGGTGACGGGGACCTCCGCCGGCGCCACGCCGCCGACGCCTGGGCTGGGTGCGGATTCGGACGAGGGGTTCACGGCGATCGCCTCCCGGGGCTTGAGTTCTCGTTGCAGGGGAGCAGTCAATCTCAAACGGCCTCCGCCGGAAAGCGGCAGCGGCTCGGCCGGGAACCAGCAGCGCTCGCCCCGATCCGAGAACGAGGCGGCCAGCGCGACGGCCCCGGCGAGGTTTTGAGGCGTTCCACGAAGCGGCGAATCCGTGAGCGGCAAGATGGCCCCCGCACGGAACCTCGCGAGCCCTCGGGGCAAGATCAACACGCCCGCCTCGGCACACCACTGCGTGCTGAGTGTGCCGAAACGATCACTGGCCAGGTTCAGGTCGTCGGCAAGACGCGGCTCAGGGCCGTCGAGCCACTGGGCCACGAGCGCCTCGGGAACCCACAGGCGCGCGGAGCTGGCCAGCGAACCGAGCCGTACAGGCCACCGCAGCGTGACGAGCGCGCCGACGTCGCTCGGATCGAACGGGTCGGGGCCGACTCGGTCGATCACGATGTCCCAATCGCCGAGCACTCCCGGTTCCGTTGCGAGCTCTTGAAGCGAGCGTGCCACGACGAACGTCAAGATTCCCCACTCGACGGGCGTCAACTGCAGCCGGCTCTCTTCCTCGGCACGGTTATATCCGAGCAGGCGATCCACCAGCGCGTGCGCCAAGGGATTTTCGAGTCCGAGGGCAAACTTGGTCGCATACCGTGGCCAAGAAAACTGGGCCACGAGCCCGGACCGTTTCAGCCCGGAGGCCCGCCAAAGGACCTCGACCCGATCCGGTGTCATCTCCGCGCCTGTCCAGCGCTGGAGCCACCGGCACGCGCCCGGCAAGGTGCCGGGAGCCAGAACCCGGGAAAGCTTCCGGCCCAGTTGGACTCCGCGGTGAGAGAGTCGCGGCAACGGCCCCAGCGGGCCAGCGTCGGAGACCCATCGATCGTCATCCTCCGGGTCGGCGGCAAGCTTGCTCGCAGCGCGATTCACGCGACGTCCTCCGGCTTGCACGTCCACAACCCTTCGTCGCGTAATTGGTCCGTTGCGACCTGGAGGATTCGCGTCTCCCACTCGACCCAAGCAGCACTCACTTTGGGCTTCGGCGGCATCACGGATCGAACGAACTTGGCGGCCGGATAGGGAACATGCTGAAGCGCCCAGCGCACCCGGTAAGAATCGGCCAAGCTCAGTAATCGCGCCAACGTCAGGGTTCCCAGTCGCGCGAGGGGATGCCGGGTGTCGCCACGAAGTGCGGCCAGGTCGCGGTCGGCAAAGTCCTGGAACCGGTCCTCCGGGAAAGCGAGGGCATCCCGGAGCGATTCAAATCGGCGCATCTCTCGGGTCCTGAGGGTCGGGAGCGCCGCACGGGACGCGGCCCATTTCGCCAATCCCAGCCGCCGCACCATCCGGACACCCGAGTGCAGCGGCACAGCCGTGAGAATTCGGATGACGGGCGGGTCGTCTGGTCGCTCCGGCACGTCGCCCACGAGCCGCTCGGGCCAGAAGGCGGCGACCCAGCCCAGGGCCTCGGGAAGCGGCGCGAACTCCGCCGTGGGGTCCTCCGCCGACAACTCGAGGCCCTGCCGAAGCGTCTCGCGCCAAGGCTCCGAGGCGATGGCGACTGCGGCCCGGCGCACCGCGCGAGTCTCCGCCCGGAGTCCCCGGATGCACCAGCTCGGGTGAATGCGAGCGAGGTCGGGGCGAACCTGGGCGGCGTGCTCGCATCGCAAGGTCTCAAGCGCCTGGCGGGGCTCTTCCGCGGCTCGCCCTCGCAGCTCGCCGAGCGATGCGAGCCAATCGGGACGTAATCGCTCACAGAGGGCGTCGTCCCCCGTTTCGGCCCAAGCCCGGAGTGCGCGCACGAACGACTGGTCCGCGATGGAGACGCCATGCCGGGTGTCTGACAAGTTCGTTCTCCGACACTCGATTCCGATCAAGCCGGTTCGGCAAGGGGCGACCCTGGTGGGAACGCGCGGGAAAACGTCAAAAGACATTCATCCCGTCGGTACTGAATCGCGTCGAAACCTGCGACGGCAAAGGCCGCGGGCCACGCTTCACCGGGTGAATTGCGAGTTTGTGCAAGCCAGCCCGAATCGTCTTTGAGCGTGAATGTGAGGCGATCGGCCAGGATCTGATAGCCCAGCACAGCGTAAACCTCTTCCCCGCGCTGGCGACTCCAGCGGTCGGCACTCGTCCGCAGCTCCTGCAAGGCATCGCCCAGCACGCAAACGGCTGCGACGTCGAGAGTGGTCCTTGCGACGAGGAGATTGCGTAAGTGCGCGAGTTGTCGGAGCGATTCGTCCGACTCGGAGCCGAACGTGATGACCCCTTCGCGCCCGCACGAGTCGCGCTCGATCTCTTTGCGCCAGGTATCGGCGTCTTCCATCGCCTGAAAGATCTGGTCGGGAGTATAAGGTTTGGGAATGTAATCGTCGGCGCCGACGCAGAAGCTCTCCTCGCGGTTCTCAGCCGCCACACGCGCGGTGACCATGACCACGGGGATAAGGCTGGTATGCTTCCGCGACTTGAGCCGCCGGCAGACCTCGTATCCGTTGATGTCCGGCAGCATCAGGTCCAGGAAGACGATATCGGGCAACCGGTCCTGAATTTTTTCGAGCGCCTCGTTGCCGGTGAAGGCCGAGACGGCCGAGTAGCCGCGCAACTGGACCAAAAGCGCGAGCAGCTTGTTGGCCTCGGGCTCGTCTTCGACGATCAGGGCGGTGGGCATGAAGTGACCTCGAAAGACCAACGTTCTCGGCGCGGCGGTTCCGGGGCGACCGACCATCGTGGTCGCGTTCACCCCACCTCGCGCGGCGGCGCGGCGAGCTCGGACTCAGGGGGACACGCTTGGCCATCCTGGGGCATCAGGGGGTGGCGCGGGAGTTTGATCGCGACCTCGGTTCCGCCGCCGACGGTACTCTCGGCCGACACAACTCCTCCATGCAGTTCAACAAACTGCTTCACGATGCTCAACCCCAGTCCGAGTCCTCGTTTATTGAAACCGAAGTCACCCGACGAGTGGTGGCTCGGGTTGAACTGCGTGAAAAAAGGCTGAAAGAACTGCGCCAACGCCTTCGGTTCAACGCCGATTCCGCGGTCCGTTACCCGGATTACGGCCGCATCAGGACCATCGAGGCGTGCCATGAGCGCGATTTCGCCCTCGTCGGGAGTGAACTTAATCGCGTTCGTTAGCAGGTTTACAATCACATCGGCGATCTTTTCGGGGTCGATCTCGAACGTGCCGAGGTCGTCAGCCAAGTCGACGGTGAACCGCAGCTTCCGAGCATGGACGAACGGGAGCACTTTTTCGGCGACCTCGCGCAGGATCGATCCGAGGTCTACCGGCCGGCGCTGAAGGGTACGCCGAAAGTCGTCCTTCCGCATGAGCGTCAACGTATTGGCCACGAGCTTGGCGAGCTGCCGGGCGCTGGCGGAGATCCGTTCGATGAGTTCGCGCTCCTGCGTCGCGCGCAGCGGGTCGAGCAGCCTCAGGAGTTCGCTCAGCCCGAGCAAGAGTGTGATCGGCGTGTTGAACTCATGACTGGCTACCTCGATAAAAGCGCTTTTGAGCTGACCCGCCTCGGTGAGCTCCTGGTTGGCCCGTTCGAGGTTGGCCTTGGCGGCTTGGAGCTCGGTGATCAACCGGTTTCGCTCGGCGATGAGCTCGTACTGTTCGGCGGCCTGGCGGACAATCCCTTCGAGCTCGACGGCGTCCCACGGCTTGAGGATATAACGAAAGATATAGCCTTCGTTGACGGCGTTGATGACCGCCTGGATGTCGGCGTAGCCCGTGAACAGCATACGAATTGCGTCGGGCTGTAGCCGCCGCGCGTGCCCGAGAAACACGTCCCCTGTCATGCCGGGCATGCGCTGGTCGGACAGGATCAGGTGGACTTCATTTCTCTGCAGGAGTTCCACCGCCTCGCGACCACTCCCGGCTGTCAGGACGCGGTACTGCCGGTGAAACAGGTGGCGCAGGCTCTCGAGGACGTCGACCTCGTCGTCCACCACGAGCAGTGTGTGTTGGCGCGCCGCCATGGCCGTTCTCCGCATCCTCCGGGCTCAGACCGGGGCCCCGCTTGCCTCGGCCGGAGGAGGCACCAGCCCCCCAAGGCGGTGAACCTGTTGCTCGAGGAGAGTGAGGCGATGCTTCAAGCTCGCCAGCTCGTTCATCAAACGCTCTCGCTCCTCGGCCTGGACGGTTAGGCGGTCGTACTCGATTGCAGCCTGGCGCACGGCCGCCTCGAGGTCTTCGGGCTGCCACGGTTTCTTGAGGAACCCAAAGATATGGCCCTGGTTAATCGCGGCGATCACGGAATCGAGGTCAGCGTAGCCCGTGAAGAGCATACGCACGGCGAGCGGGTACTTCGACTTAACCTTTGCAAGCAACTCGACACCGGTAATTTTCGGCATCCGCTGATCCGACATGATGATGTGAATTTCTTCATCCTGCATCAGGCGGTATCCCTCCTCGGCGCTGTTCGCCTTCAGGACGCGAAATTCGCGGCGGAGCAGGTCGTGCACCGAGTCGCAGACATTGGGCTCGTCGTCGACGATCAGCAAGCAGTGCTTCATGCTCTGGGCCATTCGAGTGCCTCCTCCTATTCATTTCGTCGCTTACGAGTGCGCAAGGGGCCGGAGCTTATATCGGTTTCAAAGGGAGCAGCACGCGAAAACAGCTTCCTTTCTGAGGACTGCTCTCGACCTCGATGCGCCCCCCGTGTCCGTTGACGATGCCGTGACTGATCGAAAGGCCGAGCCCCGTTCCCTCGCCCACGGGTTTCGTCGTGAAAAAGGGGTCGAACAGACGGGGCATGACGTCGGCCGGGATCCCGCAACCATTGTCCGAGACTTCCAGCACCGCCATGTTCCCGTCGCAGCGGGTGGCGACCCGGACCCATCCGCCCCCGTCCGGCCATCGTCCTTCGACCGCTTGGGCGGCGTTGATCAAGAGGTTCAATAATACCTGCGCGATCTGCGAAGGCATGCACTGTACAGGCGGCACGTCTCCATGCTCGACGATCACTTCGATATTTTCACGGCGCAGTCGTCCCCGCACCATCTCCAACGATGATTCCAAGAGTTCGGCCAAAGGCACCGATTCGAGTTTGACGTTCGAGGTCCGCGCCAGGTTGCGCAGGCTGTGAACGATGTTCGCGACGCGCTGCACGCCTTCGCGGGTGCGGCTCAGCATCCGGTCCAGGTTCTCCCGGAGGTAGGGCCAATCGAGCTCGTTGCAGAGTGCATCAATTTTGGCGAGCGTGTCGGGGACCGCCGGGGCCAAGGTCGGCCGTTCTGCCTCGTAGAGTGCCAGGATCTGGACCACCCCTTTGATCTCGCGTTCCAAGACGGCCAGGTTATTGGCCACGTAGGCCAGCGGGTTGTTGATCTCGTGAGCGACCCCGGCGCTGAGCTGCCCGATCGACGCCAGCTTGTCCTGCTGAACGAGCATGGCTTGCATGCGCTGCCGCTCGGTCTGGTCGCGCACCGAACCGATGAACTGGCGGTCGCCGGCGACGTCGACCGCGCTCAGTGAAAGCTCGAGCGGAAACCTCTCACCGTTTTTCCGCAAACCTCGGAGCTCGACGGTCTTGCCGACGATCCGGGGATCCCCGCTCAACAAGTTCTGGCCGACATCGACGGTCCCTTCCTCCGGAGGAATCAGCAGCGTCAAAGGCTGGCCGAGGATCTCGGAGGGGTCGTAACCGAAAATCGTCTGAGCGGCCGGGTTAAACAGCACGACGCGCCCCCCTCCGTCGGCCACCACGACCCCGTCCAGGCACCCCTCCGTCAACTGGCGGTAACGGGCTTCCGACTGCGTCAGGGCCTTGTTCTTCTCTTCCATCTCTCTCGTGTTGCGAGCCTGGGCTTCCGCCAGCAAAACCCGGGCCTCTTCGAGCGCTTTGCGCTCACTGATGTCGCGGCTGACCGCAAGCACAGCGCTTTCTTGGTCGAACTGCACGAACGATGTCGCGATCTCGACGGGAATGATGCGCCCGAACTTTGTCCGGTGCCATCCCTCACAGGTCAGATGGCCGGACGTCATCTGCTGCTGGAGCCGGGCCTGGTAACCCACCGCGAAGTCGGGCGCGTCGATGTCTTTCGTCGAAAGCGCGAGGAGCTCGGCGTGGCTGTAGCCCAGCAAGCGGCTCGCCGCCGGGTTCGCGTCGAGGATGCGGCCCTCCGGCGAGTGCACGAACACCGCGTCCTCGATCCCGTCGAAAAGAGCGCGCGCCCTGCGTTCGGAGCTGAGGAGCGCGGCCTCCGTGAGCTTCCGTTCGGTGATGTCCTGAACGGTGCACAAAATCCCCGCAGGCTTCCCTTTCGCGTCGCGCCGGTAACGCTCTTGAATGGCGACGATGATGCGACGGCCGTCCCGTGTGACCATCTTCCGTTCGATCGGCGCCAGCGCACGGATCCCTGCAAACTTCTCGTGCAGCGCCCGGCGGGCATTCTCGCGCTCTTCCTCGGCGAGCAGATCAAAGATCGGGAGACCGATGACCTGCTCAAAGCGGTACCCGAGCATGTCGCATCCGGTCTGGTTGATGTTCACGATCCGCCCGTCGGCGTCGATCTCGTGGTAGCCCACGGGCGCTTCGTCGTAAAGCTGCCGATACCGTTCCTCCGACTCGCGCAAGGCGTCCGCGGCTCGCTTGCGCTCGCTGATGTCGGTCACGAACGCGTAGAACCCGGTCGGATGGTCCCCATCGTCGCGGTGGAGGTCGACGGTGAGCTCGATCTGTACGAGCGCGCCGTCCTTTCGCCGGTATTCCTTTTCGTAGCGAATGGGCCGGCCGGTCGCGAGAACGACGGAGAGGACCTCCAATGATTTTTGGTGCCAGCGGGGCGTTGTCAGGTCCGTCACCGACATTTGGAGGAGCTCGCCTTCCGAATAACCGGTCAACTCCAGATAGGCGCGATTGACGCGCAGCACTCGCCCCTGGAAATCGACCACCGCGAACGGTTGCACCATTCGTTCGAGGAGCCGCCCGATCTCCGGTCTGAGTCCCTCGGATCGAGGACCTGCGGGTGCACTGCGAACGGGCTCCGCGCCTTTCGGCAGAGTCTGCAACGAACCGCTGGTGCTGTGAGCCAAGGGAGCGGGGTCCACTGGTCGCCGTGCCTCGAAACGCAAGGGGGTGCGCCCGACCCATCGAGTATAACCGTGCGCGACTCGGAAAATGAGCCTCAACCACGTGGGGACACTGATTCCGACATTCTGTCGTCGTGAGGCCCCGCCGGAGGCAACTCTTCATGACGCCTTGACCGCGCAGCCTTCCGTTTTCGACCATGGAGCGCGGCACCACCCCAGCGCGCAACGCTTTGTTCCGCGCAAGAACGCCGGCGATGGCCAGGGCCCCGGAGAAACTTACATGTCCGCTTTTACTCAGCATATCTTTATCTGCGGCAACGTCCGTACGCCCGGGCACAAGCGAGGGTGCTGTGATCCCGAGGGACACCAAGCGTTGCGTGAGGCTTTCAAGAACGAGTTGAAGAACGCCGGGTGCGGCCCCCTCGCACGCGCGAACCACGCCGGGTGCCTGGAGCAGTGCGAGCATGGCCCCACGGTCGTCATCTATCCGCAGGGGGTATGGTATGGCCACGTGCGGCTGGAGGACGTGTCGCGGATCGTCGCCAAAACCGTGGTTGGAGGAGAGATCCTCAGTGATTTGGTGATTCCCGACTCCTGCTTGAACAATCCCGCGTGCCCGCACCGTAAAGCACCGGGTGAGGTACCAACGGCGTGACTGAAATTGCAGAAGAGATCGCTCAGGTGAGATTCACGGTCGAATCGGCGCGTGCGCGCCGGCAGTCAATCGGTTTCGTGCCGACGATGGGGGCGCTCCACGCCGGGCACGCCCGACTGATCGAGCGTTGCCGTGAGGAAGCTCGTTTCACGGTCGTGTCTCTCTTCGTAAACCCAACCCAATTCGGTCCTAACGAAGACTTTACGAGTTATCCCCGGACCTGGGACGAAGATCTCTGCGTCGCCTCTGCCGCAGGAGCGGACTTGCTGTTCCGGCCGAGCGTTGAGGCGATGTACCCGTCCGGCCGCCTTTCGACTTACGTTGAGCCCGGCAGCCTATCGACGGTGCTCGAAGGACGCTCGCGGCCCGGGCATTTCCGGGGCGTCGCCACCGTCGTTTTGAAGCTGTTTCAGATCGTGCAGCCCGACTTTGCTTACTTCGGCGAGAAGGACTACCAGCAGCTCCTCGTCATCCGGCGCATCGTGGACGACTTGAACGTGCCGGTCGCCGTCCGGTCGGTCCCGACCGTTCGCGAGCCGGACGGCCTCGCGATGAGCAGCCGCAATCGCTATCTCTCGCCCGCCGAACGCCAGGCCGCCCTGGTCCTCTCACGGGCCCTCGGTGCCGCGCGCGACGTAGTACTGCGTGGCGAACACGACGCCAACCGGATTCGACAGACTCTGGCCGAAACGGTAAAATACGAACAGTTGGCTGAACTCGACTATGCCGAGGTGGCCGACGCCGGCTCCCTGGAACCTTTGGTCGAGATCGAAACCGGTCGCAGGGCAGTCGCGCTCTTGGCCGTTCGGATCGGCGGGACCCGGTTGATCGACAATGCGATCCTGATGGAATAATCAGGGATGCTCCTGACCGTATTGAAAAGCAAGCTCCATCTGGCCACGGTGACGCGGAGCGACCTGAACTACCACGGCAGCTTGACCATCGACCCGGACCTCATGGATGCGGTTGGCATCGTGCCGTACGAGGCGATCCTGGTCAGCAACACGGCGACCGGTCAGCGCGCGGAGACCTACGCGCTGCCGGGTGTCCCGGGGGCTGGGCAAATCGAACTGAACGGGGCAATGGCCCGCCTCGGCTCGGTCGGCGACCATGTCATCGTCATGGCGTTTGTCCAACTCACGCCCGAGGAGCTCGATGGCCACTCGCCGAAAGTTGTTGCTCTCGACGGAAGCAACCGAATCGTCGAGTTCATTCACTATAGCCCGATCCAGGCTCCTGTGGCGCCGGGCCGGCCGTGACCCGCGCCGGTGGCAAGGGACGCCCCGACGGTCCGCACGAAGTCCATTGACGGCTCGGCCCGAGAGGTGACGACGACGGTATGCGTCAAATCCTATTCACGATTCCAATCTTCGGCGGCATTAAGGTCTTCGGCTACGGCACGATGCTCTTTCTGGCGTTCCTTGCTTCCACCCGGCTGGCGGCGTGGATCTCGCGCAGGGAGAAGCTCAACCCCGAGGTGATCTACGACCTGACCATCTGGGTGTTCGTCGGGGGATTGCTCGGCGCGCGGCTTTTCTACGTGATTCAGTACTGGGACGAGAGCATCCACTCCTTCTGGGACATTTTTCGCGTCTGGAAGGGGGGAATCGTCCTTTACGGCAGCATCATGGGGGGAACGGCGGCCTTCTTCCTCTATTGGTTCATTCGCAGGTTTCCGCTTCGCCCCACACTGGATGCGATTGCCCCTGCGTTGGTACTTGGAATCGCGCTCGGGAGAGTTGGCTGCTTTCTGAACGGCTGCTGCTACGGTGACCTTTGCGAAAACGGCTGGGGGGTGAGCTTTCCACCGGGGTCGCCTCCCTGGTTCAACCAGGTTACGGACGAGTACAACCGCCCCACGGACCGCCTGCTCCCCGGTGTGACCCCGGCCATGGTCGTCGAGGCCCGGCGAGGACGGATCCTCCCTGGAGCGCCCTGGGCACGCCCCGTTCACCCGACGCAGCTTTACTCGGCCGTCGATGCGTGTGTGCTGATGACGCTGCTGCTCGCCTACTACCCGCTGCGCCGACGCGACGGCGAGGTCATGGCGCTTCTGATGATGATCTACCCGGTCACTCGATTTTTGATCGAGTACCTGCGCAACGATGAGGCGGCGTTCTTCGCGAGCCTGACGATTTCTCAGAACATCAGCGTGCTCATTTTCCTGTCCGGGCTGGCGTACTGGTTTCGCCTTTCCCGTTGGCCGGCCGAGCGTTATGCCGACCGGCAGGAGGATGCTCCACACCCCAACCAGCTTCAGGCGGTGTGATACCCCGGGTCAAGGGACAGGGATCGCGTCGAGAATACGGCCGAGCACTTCGTCCGCGCCGAGTCCCTCGGCGTCCGCCTCGTAACTGATGATGATCCGGTGGCGCAGGACGTCGCGCGCCAAGCTCTTGACGTCGTGCGGAGTGACGAAGTCACGACCGGAGAGGAGCGCGTGGCCGCGCGCAGACCGCAGTAGGGCGATCGTCGCCCGGGGACTCGCGCCGAGTTCGAGGTAAGGAGCGATGCCCAGTCCGTAACGGGCCGGGTCACGCGTCGCCCGAACGACGTCCACAACGTATTCCTTGATGGCGGCGGCGGTACGGATCGAGGCTGCGAGCGCCCGGAGGGAGAGGACGTCGGCGGGACCGAGGAGGGCTTGCGCGGTCGTCGACGTCCCTGCGGCGACGCTGGGCGAAGACGCCTCGCCCGTGTCCGGCAGGTCGAGGATGGCGATCTCGGCATCGCGGTCGGGATAGCCGACGTTGAGCTTCATCAGGAAGCGGTCGAGCTGAGCCTCGGGGAGTGGGTACGTCCCCTCGTGCTCGATCGGGTTCTGCGTGGCGAGGACCCAGAACGTCTCGGGGAGCACGATCGTCTCGTCGCCGACCGTGATTTGCCCCTCCTGCATCGCCTCGAGCAGTGCACTTTGCACCTTCGCAGGCGCGCGATTGATCTCGTCGGCGAGGAGCACACTGGTAACGATCGGTCCGCGGTGGACGTCAAACGTCCCGGTGGCCGGGCGGTACACCTGGGTGCCCGTGAGGTCCGCCGGCAGAAGGTCGGGCGTGAACTGGATGCGGCGGAAGGGCAAGTCAAGGGCTTGGGCCAGCGCACGCACCGCGCGTGTCTTCGCGAGGCCGGGTACGCCTTCGATCAAGACGTGCCCGCCCGACAAAAGCGCGATCACCAACCTTTCCAAGAGCGGACGTTGACCGACAACGACGTTTTCAAGCCGTTCCAGCAATCGTCCGAGTTCGTGGGAAGCCCATTCGATCGCGGGCCCGTCAGGAGCCATGAATCGGAGCTCCCCACGTCGGTCCACGCTCATCGGGGTTTGAAGCTGTTCGGCCACAACGGCCGCCGAGGCCTTGGGGGCGGGGGGATTCGTATCTCACGATTTCGAACTTTTCCGCCGTTCCATCATCTTACGGAGGATGTCGTTCGCCGCGTCGCTGGTGTCCTTGTAAGTAGGCTTGGTCGGCTGCTCCGGCCCCGCGGTCTTTTTCTTGACATAGAAGGGGTTCGACTCGTCGAGGAACTCCTCGACGGCTTCTTCCTCCTCCTCTGCCTCAGGCTCCGTTTCCTCAGAGGAGTCTCCTTCTCCCTCAGGGAGGCGTTCGTACTCGTTATCGTCAGCGCTGTCCGAGGCTTCGTCGTCCTTGGGCTGGGTCGCCGTCTTGGAGTCCTTGAACGCCGCGATGGTGATCGTGTCGCCTCCGTAAACGCCCGAGGGGCGCTCGGGAGTCGGGTTTTTCGCGTCGGAGACCAGCCAGGACTCGATGTCGTCATGGCTGACGTCCTCGGGTGTCGCCGCCGTTTTGGGGGGAGCGGCGGCCGCTTGAGCGGCGGGAGCCGAGGCCCCTTGAATCGACACTGCAAACGTGAGCGGACCGACCTGAACCAGGTCACGGTCCTTCAGGTTGCACGGCTCGGTGATCGCCTTACCGTTGACCAGCGTGCCGTTTCGACTTCCGAGGTCGCGCAGCACCACGGCGCTGCCTGAGATGTTGAATTCCGCGTGCTCGCGGCTCACCTGCTCGCTATTCGGCCGTAGGTGACATGTCTCCCCCCGGCCGATCCGAAAAACCGGGCCCGCGAGCGGGATCGTCTTCCCCTCCGGTTTGCCCTGAACCACGATGAGCTGAACTTTCATTGCACTAGCCCCGACCATCTGGGTCTGCCACGACGGTTGAACGTGGTGAGAAAGAAAGTGCGAACGAGTCCGAGTGACACCTGGCGTGGAGCGAGCGACGTTTGCAATAACCGTCCTGGAGATTCGGAACCGGGGGGAGCGTGCAATTCTTACTGGGCTCAAAGAGCCGTTCGCCCGACACAGACAGCCGGAGACGCGAAAAATGGGAACGATCGGGGAATGAGTGCGTATACGGGCTAGCCAGGCCAGCACCGCGGGATCGGGCGAATGACGTTATGATTTTATCGCGCGTTCGCTAAGTTCCAAGAGCGGCAAGACGCGATCTGGTACATTTTATCCATCGGCGGATTACCTTCCGCGAGTGAGCCCATTCCCGAGGCCTCCGGGCTCACCGTCGATTGTTCCACGCCGAACACCGGTAAACCGAGCGTTCGAGCTCCACGGCCCGCTCCACGAGGCGCAGATCCGGTGCGCCAAGCGTCGGGAGGAAGCCAAGAGCGGCGGGTACCCGGCGTTCCAGTCGTTCTCGCCAATAACCATCTTCCCTCGGTTGTGGCGTCAGGTTGTTCGCGCCGGCAAGCGCCGGAGTCAACGGAGACCGGGCCAGCAACAGGGCCCCGTGCTGCAATACCGCACCCGCGCGTCGTCGCTGAGCGCTTCCCACGAGCTTGGCTCCTCGCGACACAATATCCTCAGCATCGTAGCCGGTAAAGCATAAAAAGGGACGAGGTTCGTCGATTCCCTCCGCCCCGTCATTCCCACGCCGCGCGGCCTCGATCCCCTCGGATCGGAGCTCGGATGCGATCGCCTCGTGGACCGCCCGGTAAAGCGCCTTGCTGTCTCGGGCCAGCGTGTGTTCACGTGACAATACCAGGGCGTAGGTTATCTCGTGATGGTGCCAGAGCGCGCCCCCGCCCGTAAGTCGCCGGACCTTTGGCACGAGACGCCAGCGCGGGTCGATGTCCGCCTCGGCCAGTCGCTGGAAGTAACCGAGGCTCAGCGTGGGCGTGGTCCAGCCATACGTCCGGAAATATGCGCGCGTCGGGTCAGCGGCGACCGCGTCCAACATGGCCTCATCGAACGCCATGTTCGCGGCGCCGTCGGCACATTCGTGGGGCAGAACGACACAGTGCGTGGCCATGGTATGAGTTTCCCGTTTCACTCCAAGCGGTCGCGGGCGATATCGAAGCTCTGGAAAGCCTGGGCGATGAGCACCACAAGGCCGAAACCGGTCACTGTCAGCGCGAACCAGCCACAGGCGACGGCCGCTGCCCAGCTTTCGCCCCCGGCGAAGAACGCGGCCGCTCCCAGCGCGGCGGCCAAACCCGCGGCGAACAGCCCGCAGACAAGGCGACCCATCATCATCAAGAATTGCCGCCCCATCATCTGAAAGTCGGCCGAAGCTCCCGCCACAAAGCGGCTCGGAAACCAGAGGAAGAACAGGTTTTCAAGCCCCACGAGCAAAAGGTTCAAGGGCGGCGCGAGGAACAACGCGGCTGGCAGTACGACCGGCGGCAGATCCACCTGCGTTCCGATCAGTACGAGGCCCGTCCACTCGGCCGCACTGATGACCAAAACCGGCGTCGCGAGCTGCCCCACGACCAGAAACGTCGGCCGAATCGGCAGCGTCTTCAGTTCTTCCATGTGAGAGAGGTCCGGACGGAAGTCGTAGCCGATCATCGTGGGTGCGAACACGGCGAGGCTCGCCCACACGACAAGTGGTGGGTACGCGAGGCCGAGATCGGCTTCCTGCCCGCCGGCAGAGAGAACAAAAACCGTGGCCAGCGGCAACGCGAAGAGCACCAGGACCGCCCCGACACGGCTTACGCTGCGGGCGGCGGTCGTGAGCTGGCGCCAGAGATTCGGCCCCGCGCCTCCGAGCCACGGCAGGACCGGGATACGGACGCGCGCCGACCGGCTGTCCGCCAGGACCCCGCCCCGCCGTACCCGGCGGAGCAGCTCATAACGCCGGGCGCTGGCCCGCGCCGAGACTTCCAGGAACTCGAAGTTGAGACCGATGACGATGCCCAGCAGGCCCAGGTCGATCGCGGCCGACAGGGCCGCCTGCGCTACCATGTCGGGCCAAGTCCGCTCTGCCGTGAACGTCATCACAAAGGGGCGAAAGGGAGCGGTAAGCACTCTCAGTACGGGCGACGTCCCCACGCGCTGGATCAGTTCCGCCGGGTTTCCGCCAAGGTTCTGTCCGACCATCGCGATGGCGAATGCGACGAGACCGAGCACCAGCACCAGGAGAGTTTTTCGCTGTCGATTGAATGCCGCAGCGCCGACCACCCCTGCGCAGAGGCTGACGGCGAGCGACACCAAGTACAGCAGCTCCAGCGCAAGGAACAGCCCCACAAACGCCGCCCATGGAGACGCGGTGTGGTGCTGGACGAACAGGGTCGCGAAGGCCGCCCCGAAGAGCGCGGCCGCGAGGTTTCCTACTATCTTGTAAACCAGCAACTGGCGCGGACGGAACGGACCGCAAAACAAAGAGTTCACTTCCGCGGGCGAGTAGACCAGCGCACGTTCGCCCGTTGACAGAAGCACGTTCAGGATGCAGTAGCCCAGCAGTCCGGCCGGCCCAAAGCGACGAATCCATTCGAGTTGCCCCGCGATTTGGATCCGCGGAACGAGAACCGCCGAGAGGATCGAAGGAAGCAAAACCAGGGCTGCCACCAGCGCGAGCAACGCACCTTTCAGCGTGCGCAGGTTCCGCGTCCAGCGGCGCACCCAACCCTTCGCCCGCAATCGCAGGAGCAGCCAGAGCGAGCGGTCCAACGGGTCAGACCTCCAGGGCATTGTGCGCTGGCGCCGGGTCGCCCTCGGGAGGAAGAGGCTCCGTGAGGCGAAAGAACATTTCCTCGAGCGTTTCGCGGCGTCCGCCGTTTTCGACGCCCCGGTGAAGCTCGGCCAAACCGCCGTGCAGGAGCATCCGGCCCTGATGAAGGACGAGCACCGACGTGCAAAGGTTCTCCACGAGCGAGAGCAGGTGCGAGCTGACCATGACCGCCGCCCCGGCCTCGGCCCGGCGCCTGATGGAGTCTTGCATCGTCCGGATGCCGCGCGGGTCAAGCCCGGTTAACGGCTCGTCGAGCAAGATGGCGCGAGGATCGTGCAGGTAGCCACAGCAGATCGCGACCTTTTGCCGCATCCCCCGCGACAGCTCCGATGCCAGCGCGTCGCGCTTGGGCACGAGCTCAAACTGCACGAGGAGCGATTCGGCCTTGGCGGTCCAGTCCTTGACTCGGTACGCGCTTGCCACGAACTGCAGGTGCTCCCAAACGGTCAGGCTCTCGAACAGGTTGGGATCGTCGGGCACGTAGGCGAGCGCCGACTTGGCGGCGACCGGATCGCGGACGATGTCATGCCCGTCGATCAGGAGCCGGCCGCGCGTCGGCGCGAGAATACCGGCGAGCGCGCGCATCGTCGTCGTCTTCCCCGCCCCGTTGGGCCCGACCAAACCCAAGATCTCCCCCGCCTCAACGCGGAACGAGATCCCCTCGACCGCGACAGTGCGGTCGTAGGTCTTGTGAAAATCCTGGACGACGATTGACAAGACGACGGCCCCGAACGAATCCTCGTGCGGCTACGAACACCAATCATGCCAGTCTAGCGTGCCCGGTCGTGAGAAACAGCACCTCGGTTCACGCCGACCCGTGGCTAACGGGCTCGGGCTTCCGCCACCGCAGGACGAGGTTGCGAGCGGCCTGAACCTCGTCCGGGCGGCTAATCGGCGTCGACAAGGGCGCCTCGTGCAGCCGGTTCGGATCTTCCACCGCGATTTCCCTTAACGTCGCGGCAAATGCTTCCAGGGTCTCGCGGCTCTCGGTTTCCGTCGGCTCGATCATCAGCGCTTCGGGAACGATGAGCGGGAAATACACGGTCGGCGCGTGCACATTGTGGTCCAGAAGGCGCTTGGCGACGTCCATCGCACGCACGCCGCGATCGCGGGCCATTCCTCGCGCTGAGGCCACGAACTCGTGCATGCAACGGTCGCCGAACGGAACGGGATAGAGGTCCCGCACCAGCGTCAGTAAGTAGTTCGCATTCAGGACGGCGTGCTCGGCGACGCGTTTGAGCCCGTCCGGACCCTGGCTGCGAATGTAGCAATACGCTCGAAACAGCACCCCCGTGTTGCCAAAAAATGCACGGACTCGGCCGATCGACCGCGGGCGGTCACGATCGAGAAAGTAGGTTCCGTCTTCGCGTCGCCCGACGAGGGGCGCAGGCAAGTAAGGCGCGAGGAAGTCGCGCACTGCGATCGGCCCCGCGCCCGGGCCGCCGCCGCCGTGCGGGCCCGAGAACGTCTTGTGCGGGTTGTAATGCATGAGGTCCGCCCCCATGTCGCCGGGCCGCGTCGCTCCCAGGATGGCGTTCATGTTCGCGCCATCCAGGTAGAGCAGTGCCCCTCGCTCGCGCAGCAGGCGGGAAATCTCGCCGATCTGAGGATCGAAGAGACCGACCGTATTAGGGTTGGTGATCATGAAGACCGCGGTCTGGTCGTCGAGCTTCGCCCGGAAGTCTTCGAGGTCGACCAACCCCCGCCCATCGCTCTTGATCGTGACGGGCTCGAAACCGGCGAGGTGCGCTGAGGCCGGGTTCGTCCCGTGCGCGCTGTCCGGAATGAGCACTTTCGCCCGCTGCTCTCCGCGTTCCGCGAAATACGCCGCCGCGACCAACAAGGCCGAGAGCTCGCCATGCGCCCCGGCCGCAGGCTGCAGGCTCACCGCGTGCAAACCGGCAATCTCGGCCAGGAACTCCTGCAACTCGAACAGGACGGCGAGCAATCCTTGCAAGGTGCTTTCGTCTTGATAAGGATGTTGCGATCCCAAGCCCGGCAGCGCAGCCAATCGCTCGTTCCGCTTCGGGTTGTACTTCATCGTACAAGAACCGAGCGGGTAGAAATTCGAGTCGATCGACATGTTCGACGTGGAGAGATTCGTGTAGTGCCGGACGACATCCAGCTCGCTGAGTTCCGGGATGTCCGCTACGGACGAGGCCCGAAATCTGCTCGGAATCAGCTCGTCGAGCGGCCGTTCCGGTACGTCGGACGCGGGGAAATACGTCGTCGCCCTTCCGGGACGGCTCGATTCAAACAGCAAGGCGGGCGGATCAAGTTTGTACATTGGGCTCTACGAGAGATCAAAAGTCTGAACGATTCGGGTCATCACGCACTGTTCGAGTCGCTGCTGCGCCCTACATTGCCGAGGACTTTCGTGTCTCTCGGACCTCTCGGCCGCGGAAAGTCCCTTCGCTCCGACATGAGACGACCGCGTTTTCGATACAACCGCCGCGCCGTTGTGTCAACCGGCTGCGATCGCCTTGCCCGCAAGGGAGTAAGCGCTGGCCAGGCCGTCGATCTCTTCCCTGGTTCGCTTCTCCGTCACCGTAACGAGCGAGCAGTCAGCCATGTCCGGAAACCATCGGCCGAGAGCGATACCGCCGTGATAGCCTTGCCGGCCGACCGCGCCCATCAGCGTTTCTGAATCTTGCTTCGTGCGGATGACGAACTCCTTGAAGAAGGGGCCGCCGAACGCCAGCGAAGATCCCGGCACGGTCGCGAGTCGCTCGGCCGCATAGTGGGCCTTGCGCGTCGACAGTTCGGCAGCCTGGCGCAGGCCCTGCGGACCGAGCGCTGCGAGATAGATGCTCGCGCGCAGGGCGAGCAGCCCTTGGTTCGTGCAGATATTGGAAGTGGCCTTCTCGCGGCGAATATGCTGCTCGCGCGTCTGGAGCGTCAGCACCCAGCAGCGCTTGCCGTGGCGGTCCGTGGTCTGCCCGACGATCCTTCCCGGCATCTTGCGGACGAATTCCTCACGGCAGGCCATGATTCCCAGGTAAGGTCCGCCGAACGACATCGGGTTGCCCAGGCTCTGCCCTTCGGCGACCACGATGTCGGCCCCGTAATCGCCCGGGCGCTGGAGCAAGCCGAGGCTGATCGGATCGAAGCTCACGATCGCCACCGCGCCCTTGCGCTTCGCGGCCTCGACGAGGGCCTGGGCCTCCTCGATCATGCCAAAGAAATTCGGTGTCTGGATGATCAATGCGGCCGTGTCATCCATAATTTCCCGCGCGACCTGGTCCGGATCGGTGCGACCATCGGACGGGGGAACGGTCACCACTTGCGGCTCGAGGTTGGCGAGATAGGTCGCCAGGATCTGTCGGTGTTCGGGATGAACCGCCCCCGCCACGACCACGCGGCCGAAGCGCCGGGTGATCGAGAGAGCCATGAGGACGGCCTCAGCGACGGCGGACCCGCCGTCATAAAGACTGGCGTTCGAGACGTCCATACCCGTAAGCTGGGTGATTAGCGTCTGGTACTCGAACGTCGCCTGGAGCGTTCCCTGGCTGGCCTCGGCCTGGTAGGGCGTGTACGCCGTATAGTATTCGCCGCGTCCGGCGAGGTGGTCGACGACGGCGGGAATGAAGTGGTCGTAACTGCCGCCGCCGAGGAAGCACGGCCGCTGGTCAGCGCCGATGTTGCGCGCGAGCAGGTCGCTGACTTGCCGGGTGAGCTCGAGCTCGCTGAGTGCCGGGGGAATCTCGAGCGGTCGCCGGAGCCGAAGCTCCGGCGGGATCATGTCGAAGAGCTCGTCGAGCGACTTCAGTCCAATGGCCCCGAGCATGACGCGCTCGTCGTCGGGCGTATTCGCGATATAAGCCATGATTCGATCTGCGGTCCCGATCCGACGGGTGAAGAGAAGTCGCAAGCGGAAGCGGGCGCAGCCAAAACAGGCGTGGGATCCCTAACTCCGCGACAATAGTGTTGTATACGAAACCGTCCACACGATCCACGCCCGCTCGCTCAGTGGACGTCTTCGGCGATCTTCTTCTGATACGCGGCGTCATCCAGCAATTCGGCGGGGAGCTCGTGGTCTCCGATCCGCACCTTGATGAGCCAACCCGCCCCGAACGGGTCTTCGGCAAGGAGCTGGACGTTGCCGGCGACGTCTTGGTTGACGGCGATGACTTCCCCGGTCACGGGGGAGTAAAGGTCACTCACGGCCTTGACGCTTTCGACCTCGCCGAAGGTCTTGCCGGCGGTCAACTGGGTGCCCACGGCCGGCAGGTCGATGACGATCAGGTCGGTCAACTGGTCGACGGCGAATTTCGAGATTCCCACGGTCGCGATATCGCCTTCGAGGTAGGCCCATTCGTGGGTCGGCGAGTAATGGAGCGATTTCGGGTCCATCGGCGCGTGATCCTTCGGCGGCAGTAGGTTAAGCGGATCAATCACTGGCAGGGCGGTGGTAGAACGGGAGCGGGACGACCACGGCAGCGGCATCGTGGCCGCGCACGTTAATGGTGAGCGGCGTGCCGACGGCGGCGACCTCGTTGGCAACGAGCGCCATGGCCAGGCTCTGGTCGAGCGTCGGCGAAAACGTGCCCGAGGTGACCGTGCCGACCGCCCGGTCTCCCCGCATCACAACGGAACCCTCGCGCGCGATTCGTTTGCCCTCGACGCGCAGTCCCACCCGAGCGCGGTTCGTTTGGGCTTTCAAGGTCCTTAGCGCGTCTCGCCCGCAAAAGTCGCCTTTGCCGAGCTTGACCGCCCAGCCGACGCCGGCCTCATAGGGATTGATCGATTCGGACAGTTCGTGGCCGTACAGCGGCATCGCGGCCTCGAAACGGAGCGTATCGCGCGCCCCGAGCCCGCACGGCCGGATCCCGCGAGCGCTTCCGGCTTCGAGCAACGCGTCCCAGAGCCCCTCCGCGTGCGTTGCGCCGACGATCAGCTCGAAGCCGTCCTCACCCGTGTACCCCGTCCGGCTCACGACCGCGTCCACCGCGCCGAGCAGCCGGCCCATGGCGAGGCGATAATAGCCGAGCGACCCGAGCGGCTGATCGAACAGCGGCTGAAGGACTTCGAGCGCGGCGGGCCCTTGAACGGCGATCATCGCAGTGTCGAGCGTCCGATCGGCGAGCTGAGATTCCGCACCCGAGCGAAGTCGTTCGAACTGGGCGAGCACCCGCTCGCGGTTTGAGGCGTTGCAAACGACGAAGTGGGTGAAGGGCTGCCGGTAAACGAGAATGTCGTCGATCACGCCGCCGGTTTCGCTCGCCATCAGGCTGTACTGGATCTGATTGACGGCCAGGCGCGCGACGTCGTTCGTGGTCGCTCGCTGGAGCCAGTCAACCGTACCGGGGCCGGAAAAGGTCAAGCGGCCCATGTGGCTGATGTCGAACAGGCCCACGGCGCGCCTGACGGCCTTGTGCTCGTCAATGATTGAGCCGTACTGCACCGGCATCGACCAGCCGCCGAATTCGACGAGGCGTGCGCCGTGGGATTGGTGCCAGGCAAACAGCGGTGTTCGGAGCAATTCCTCGCCGGGCATTCGCCATTTCCCCACCATGATCCGCGGAAGACAACCGGGTGGATTGTAGCCAGCTCAATAGGCGGGTACAACAGCCCCTCCGGTGGGCGGTGGTGATCGATGTGGCTTGCCCAACAGGCGACCGCGGCCCCTCGGTTGACCTAGATCGTTGGGAGTTAACCTCTTGAGGAGCCGCGGCGAGTGCGTTAGTGTGCCGGTCGACTGCCTCGCGACGGGACGGTCGCCCAGCGTCTCTACTCTCCGGAAAACGACGAAGTGAGTGGTGAATTGCCAAGGGACGAGATCAAGCGTGAATACTCTCAACGGCTCGAAGCACGGAGGGCGGTCGTCGCACGCCTGGAGCGACGGGAGGCGAGGGTCGCCAACGCGCGGCTGGTCGTCTTTGCCGCGTTGCCCATCGTGGCCTGGCTCGCGTTCGTCGCCGAACGGATCTCCGGCTGGTGGCTGATTCCGCCAGCTTTTCTTTTTGCATTTCTGGTCTGGTGGCACGAACGATCCCGACGCGCGATTCACGGCGCCGCTCGCGCGACCGTGTTTTATGAGAAAGGGCTGGCGCGACTCGATGACCGCTGGGCGGGTACCGGTGAACCCGGACTGCGTTTCCTCGACACCGAACACCCCTACTCGGCCGACCTCGACCTCTTCGGGGCGGGCTCATTGTTCGAACGCCTTTGCACCGCGCGGACGCGGTCGGGCGAGGACCGGCTCGCGTCCTGGCTCCTCGGCCCCGCGCCAATTGATGTCATCGTCGCCCGGCAAGCGGCGGTTGAGGAGCTGCGACCGCGACTCGACCTTCGCGAGTCGCTCGACCTCCTGGGCGACGACGTGCGAGCGGGGGTGGATCCGGACGCGCTCGCCAAATGGGGTCGCACGCCGCGCAGCGGAATTCACCGCCTCATGCGCGCATTCGCCGTCGCGCTCACCGTTCTCGCGATCGTCGCGACCCTGTTCTGGGCCTTTCGGAGCGAAGGGGGAACGCTATTCCTGATCGTGCTGACGGCGGAAATCGTCTTCGTGCTCGCGACGAGGCGGCGCGTGGCCGAAACGTTTGCCGGGCTCGAGCTCCGGACGCACGACCTCGTGCTCCTCGCCTCACTGCTGGAGACCCTCGAACGCGAGTCGTTTCAGGCCGAGGCTTTGACGAGCGTGCGCTCCGCCCTCCAGACGGAGGGGATTCCCGCATCGCAAGCGATCGCGCATCTGGGCCGGCTCGTTCAGCAGTTGAGCATGATGAAGAACCAGTTCTTCGCGCCGTTCGGATTCGTCGTGCTCTGGCCCTTTCACTTCGCGATCGCGATCGACCGCTGGCGAGCGCGGTTCGGGCCGGCGATCGGGGGCTGGCTGTTGGCGATTGGCGAGTTCGAGTCTCTCGGTGCGCTGGCGAGCTACGCCTTCGAGAATCCCGGCGACTCGTTTCCGGAATTGGTTGCCGAAGGGGCCTGGTACCAGGCTGAATCGCTCGGACACCCGTTGATCCCGCTGTCTTCGTGCGTGCGAAACGACATCGCGCTCGGAGGCGAAACGCGAGTCGCGCTGATCAGCGGCTCGAACATGTCGGGCAAGAGCACGCTCCTTCGCGCCGTGGGAGTCAACGCTGTCCTCGCGCTCGCAGGCGCACCGGTGCGCGCTCGAAAACTGCGTCTTTCGCGCCTGGCCATCGGCGCCACGCTCCGCATCCAGGATTCGCTCCAGGCCGGTCGGTCGCGCTTCTACGCCGAGATCACGCGCATCAGGCAAGTTGTCGACCTCGCCGGCGGACCGATCCCGCTCCTTTTTTTGCTCGACGAGATCCTGCACGGCACGAACTCCCACGACCGCCGGATTGGAGCCGAATCGATCGTACGCGGCCTGATCGACCGCGGCGCGATCGGCCTGGTCACGACGCACGACCTGGCGCTGACGGAGTTCGCGGACGAACTGGCCCCCCGTGGCTTGAATGTCCATTTCGAAGACCACTTCGAAAACGGCACGATGTGCTTCGACTACGTGATGCGCCCCGGCGTCGTGCGCAAGAGCAACGCTCTAGCGCTCATGCGTGCCGTGGGACTGGACGTGTGATCTTTCATCCTGAGGAAATAACCACATGATTCGCTTAACTCCGGCCGCGATCGCCTTGATCCTGGCCCTGACGTCGCTCTTGCAGGCGGACGGGCCGGCCGACAATGTCCCGAGCGCCGTCAGACGCGTCCCGAAGCTCGGTATTGAGGTACCGCCGCAAGAACGGGAGGAGCTCAAGACCGGACTCGACAAGCTCGGCACAGCGCTGCGGGGGCTCGAGACCAGCCGGGACCCGAAAATCCAGCGGTTGCTCGGCGATGTGCGTATCTACTCCAAGGCGGTGCACGACGCACTCGAGTACCAGGAGTTCTTCGCTCCCGCAGAGATCGCGAAGGCGAACGAACTGTTGAAAGAAGGCCTCGAACGCGCTGAGGCCCTCAAAGGAAATTCCGCGCCCTGGGCGGAAAAGACGGGCCTTGTCGTGCGTGGATACGTGTCGAAGCTCGACGACTCGGTCCAGCCGTACGGGCTCGTCATTCCGGAGTCGTACTCGCCGAAAGGCCCGCGGGTCCGCCTCGACGTCTGGTTCCACGGGCGCGGTGAGACCCTGAGCGAGGTGAACTTTCTCGACGAGCGCCGCAAACAGGCGGGGCCGATCACTCCCGAAGACACAATCGTCCTTCACCCGTATGGCCGGTACTGCAACGCGTTCAAGTTCGCGGGCGAAGTGGACGTGCTCGAGGCGATCGAGGACGTCCGGAAGCGCTACCATATCGACGACGACCGCATTGCGGTGCGCGGGTTCTCAATGGGCGGGGCCGCATGCTGGCAGTTCGCGGTTCACTATGGCGACCGCTGGTTCGCGGCGAACCCCGGCGCCGGCTTTTCGGAAACGCCTCGGTTCCTCAAGGTCTTCCAGCACGAAGACTTGAAGCCGACCTGGTACGAGCAAAAGCTCTGGCACCTTTACGACTGCACCGACACCGCGGTGAACATCTACCAGTGCCCCACGATCGCCTACAGCGGTGAGCTCGACTCCCAGAAGCAGGCCGCCGAGGTGATGGCCGAGGCGGTCGCCGCCGAGGGGCTGACCCTTCGCCACGTCATCGGTCCCCAGACCAAGCATGCGATCCACCCCGAGTCGAAACGGGAAATCGAAACAGACATGAGCAGCCTCGCACGGCGTGGACGTATTCGTACTCCGGCCAAGGTCCATTTCGCAACATACACGCTGCGCTACAATCGAGCAAACTGGGTCACTCTTGACGCGCTCGGAGAGCATTGGGCGAAGGCACGCGTCAGCGGCTCGCTCACGCCGCGCGGGCCTGAGATCGTGACCGAGAACGTCGAGGCCTTGACCCTCGACTTCGAGCCCGGCGCGTTCACCCCGGAGCCGGGAGCCGCGCCTCGGGTGACCGTCGATGGGACCACCGTTGAAGGGCCTCGCCCCCGATCCGACGACTCCTGGCGGTGTGAGCTGCACCGTGAAGGGAAGACGTGGAAGCTGGGCCCACCCTCCGAAGGACTCCGGAAGCGGCACGGCCTGCAGGGACCGATCGACGACGCTTTCATGGACACCTTCCTGGTCGTCCGGCCGACCGGCGACACGTCCAACGGATCGTTCGGCTCTTGGAGCAAGCAGGAGCGTGAACGAGCGGTCGAGCACTGGCGGCGGCACTTCCGGGGCCAGGCCCGCGTTAAGGACGACACGGCCGTAACCGACGCGGATATCGCGTCCGCAAACCTTGTCCTCTGGGGCGATCCCGCAAGCAACGCGGTCCTCCGGCGCATTGCCGACCGCTTGCCGATCACCTGGGACCGCGACCACATCAAGGCCGGCGACCGCCAGTACGCGTCGGCTCACCACGCGCTCGCGATGGTCTACCCGAACCCGTTGAATCCGAACCGCTATGTCGTCCTGAATAGCGGCTTTACCTTTCGCGAGTACGACTATCTCAATAACGCCAGGCAGACCCCCAAACTTCCCGACTGGGCCGTCATCGACCTACGCACTCCGCCCGACGCGCGATTTCCGGGTAAGGTCGTCGATGCGGGTTTCTTCGGCGAACGATGGGAACTGAAGCCGACGGAATCGAAAAACTGACCCGCTGATGCGCGCAGCGGGCAGCGCCCGAAACCGGACGAAGTGAAGCCTACGGTCGGCCCGCGGCTGGGTCGAGCTCGATACGTTTCAGACTCTCCCGGGCCAGGTCGCGAGCCACAAACCGATTGGCGCCGTGATCGCGAACCCAGAGCAGGAGTTCGATGGCCTGCTCGGGTTTGCCCGACAACAACAGGTCGAGGCCAAGAAAGACACGCGCTTCGGTGACCGCACCTTCGTTATGAGCCGAGTCGAGCATGACTTCTGCCGGGATCTCGCCCCGGAGATAACGGAAGAGAGGGGCCGGCCAAACCTTGGCCACGGTTCCGGGGCTGGACTCGGCGACGAATGCGGACGCCTCGGCTTGCTTTCCCGCTCGGCGTGCGGCGAAATGGCCGAGCAGCGCCATGTAGGGCGTATACGCGCCGCCGTCCGGGTTCAAGTCGAGGTAAAGGCGCGCGTCGGCGTCACCGCCCTCGCGGCCGCTGATGAAGAGCGACCAGCCCCGCGAAACGTACGCTTCCGAGTGGCGAGGGTTGATTTGAAGCGCAAGGGTAAAGTCGTCGATCGCCCCGCTCCAGTCCCCCTCGGCGCGCTTGGCGTTGCCGCGATCGCAATAAAGCCCCGCATCGAGCGGACCCAGCCGCAGCGCCATGTTGTACCCCTCGATGGCCTTGCTCCGTTGCCCCTGGTTATCGAGGACACGCGCGAGCCCGACGTAGGCCTCCACGAATCTCGGCGCAAGGCGAATCGCCTCGTCGTAATCGCGGATCGCATCATCCACCATGCCAAGCCGTGCGAAGGCGCCGGCACGGTTGTAATGAAGCAATGCGTTGCCGGGCGCCAGCCGAATCGCCTCGCTGAGGTCCGTCACCGATTGGGCGAATTCGCCCAGGCCGAAATGCGCCAGCCCGAGATTCGTGAAGGCGCCGGCGTTTTTCGGATCGATCCGGACGGCCTCCTTGAGGTCCAGCGCAGCGCGCTCGAACTGGCCGAGGCTGTTATACGCAGCCCCGCGGTTCTGGTAGGCCTTCGCGAGCCTCGGATCGATGCGAAGGGCCTCGTCCAGATCCTGGATCGCCGATTCGTAACGCCCCATCCGAACGAGCACACCGCCGCGGTCCTTGAACGCGCCGGCGTTCTTCGGTTCGATTTCCACCGCCTGATCGAGGTCGGCCAGCGCCAGATGGTCCTTCCCGTTGCGCGAGTATGCGGCGGCTCGCAGACGGAGCGCGTAGGCGTAGCCTGGCGTGCTCTGTAGCGCCCGGTCGAGGTCGGCCAACGCCAGTTCGTAACGCTCGTTACGCAGGTACAAGTCCGCCCGGTTCGCCAGCGCTCGCGAGTGACTCGGGTCCAATCGAAGCGCTGCGCCGAAGTCCTCGAGCGCTCGGTCGTTGAGATCGAGCGAGGCATAAGCCATGCCTCGTCCGAGGAAGACGTTCGGGTCGGCGGGGTTGAGCTGAATTGCCTGATTGTATTCGGCAACGGCTTCTTCGTACCGCCCCTTCCGTTGCAGGACCTGGCCGATGCCGCAATGCGCATCGGCGCTCCCCACGCGGTCGAGCCTAAAGAGGCGAGACGGATAGAAGCTAAGACCGCGCCGAAAGTCGGCGAGCGCGGCATCATCCCGCCCCAGCATCACCAGCGCGATGCCGCGGTTGACGTAGGGGGATGCCAGGAACGGATTGGTGCGGAGGGCTGCGTCGAAGTCCGGCAGGGCCCGCTCCGGCTGGTTCAACCGGAGATAAATACTGCCGCGCTTGATATGGCCTTCAATGTCGCGAGGCATCAGCTCGAGGCTCTGATCGAGCAGCGGCAGTGCCTCGCGGTACCGGCCTTCGTTGTAGAGACGGATGCCCTCAGCACGGAGCCTGCCAGCACTCTGCGCGCGGGCGACGTTGCCGGCGACGGCGAGCAACGCCACAGCGATCCCGATCAGACTCGCCCTCCGGACGCGTCGACTCACGGCTCCATCCTCTCTCGCGGCATTTGGCGATTCCTACACTTATCTTGTCGTCGCACGACTTCGCGTTCGATCAGCGCGAGCACCTTGCAAAGCACGAGGCACGGCCGGAACCGACGCGTTTATGCTTTCTGTCGGGCGTAGAGATTGCGTCGATTCCGGCCGGCGAATGAGTAGAATGTTCATGGCGGGACGATTCGCTGTGCGAAGCGATCCCGCCTTTGCCGGATGTTACGCACTCGAGGACCGATGATGCCGGACCTGACGGCCGCCGAGTTGTTCCGCCGCCTCGACCGTGAGCTCTGGCTGTTGACCGCGAGGGCCGCGGAGGGGCGAGGGGGGCTGATTGCCACGTTCGTCAATCAGGCCTCTCTCGTGCCCGACCTACCGCGCGTCCTCGTCGGCATCGCCAGGCAACACCACACCTGGAAACTCATCGAGGGAAGCAGCGCGTTCGCGCTGCACCTGCTCTCCGAACAGAATCTCGAGTGGGTGTGGCGCTTTGGGCTTTCGACCGGCCTGGACCACGATAAGTTCGCCGGCCTCGAGTTCACCGCAGGCCCGACCGGCTCCCCCATCCTCGACGGAGCGCTGGGCTGGCTCGACTGCCGCGTCGAGGCCACGCTTGACACGGGCGACCGCACCGTCTACCTGGCCGAAGTCGTCGCCGCGAAGCTCAGGACGACTGAGGGGCCGCTGACGGTGAAGCAAATGCTCGCACTGGCCCCAGATGAGCGACGTACAGAACTTAAGGAGCAGATCGAGCGAGACTGCGCGATTGACGCGTCCGCAATCGAGGCATGGAGGCGCGCTCGCCGCGAGGCCTTCGGCCACCCGCTTTGAAGTCTTGGTCCACGTGGTCCCTGGCTTACAACGACGTTCGAAAATGGCGCGGTGGAGCGATCGATGATACCGAACATGTTGGGCGCCTACGGTCCCTGGGCGGCGAATCTCGCCGGTCCCGGGCCGGGTCGGCTGTCCTTCCGAAACGGCCGTTTCCACGATCTGGACGCCTGGCGCAAAGAGGCCCGCGACCGCCTTCTCGCCTGCTTGCTTCAACCCCCAACTGGAGGTGTTCCGAAGGCCGAGCTCCAGCATCAGTTCGACTTCGACGGGCTGCATATCGAACACCTGTACTGGCAGCTTCCGTTCGGACCTCCCACAGAAGCTTTCTTCATCAAGCCCGCGGGTGCCCGCGGCCGGCTGCCGGGCGTATTGGCCCTGCACGACCACGGCGGGAACAAGTACTTCGGCACGCGCAAGATTGTGCGCATCGACGCAAGCGTCCATGCGATGGTCAAGCGCCACCAGGATGAATACTACGGCGGCGTGGGCTGGGCCAACGAACTGGCGCGTCGCGGCTACGCCGTCCTGGTCCACGATGCGTTTGCCTTCGGCAGCCGCCGCATCCGCGTCGCCGACCTTCCGAAAGTGGTGGCCAAGGACGCGAAGGAGGTGAGCCCCGAGGCGGAGGCAGAGATCAAGTCGTATAACAAGCTCGCCTCCGAACACGAACACCTGGTGGCCAAAAGCCTGCTCTGCGCGGGAACGACGTGGCCCGGTGTGTTTACGGCCGAGGACCAGCGTGCGCTTGACTACCTGGCCTCGCGGCCCGACGTCGACCCCGATCGGCTGGGCTGCGGTGGACTCTCGGGAGGCGGCCTGCGGACGGCCTACCTCGGCGGGATTGACGACCGGATCCGTTGCGCCTGCTGCACGGGTATGATGACCACATGGCGAGACTATTTGCTCAATAAAAGATATACGCACACGTGGATGATTTATGTGCCGGGCTTGCCGCTCGACCTGGACTATCCCGAGATCTTCGGTCTCCGCGCACCTCTGCCGGCGCTCGTACAGTGCGACTCGGAGGATGAGCTGTTCACGCTCGGCGAGATGCGGCGCGCCGACGAGATTCTGGCCGAGGTTTACCGCAAAGCGGGTGCAACCGAACATTATCGTTGTACGTTCTATCCAGGGCCCCATAAGTTCGACAGGCCCATGCAGGACGAGGCATTCGCGTGGTTCGATCGGTGGTTAAAGACATGACAGGGACCGTCAGTATCGGAATCGAGGCGTTCTCGCCGGATTATTTCACAGCTCGAGAGCGGTTTCGCGCGGCGGTCGAGGCGCGCGGGTTCGTCGTTGAGTCGCTGTCAGTCGGATTGCGTGGCCCCTCGGGCGAGGACTTGACCATCGACGTCGCGCGGCTTGGGTCCGAAAGGCCGGAGCGGGCGGTGGTCGTATCGAGCGGTTTACATGGCGTCGAGGGCTTCTTCGGCTCCGCGGTTCAACTGGCGCTGCTCGAGGCGGGTGTGCCGGGTGACCTGCTCGCCGACGGCGATTCCTTGATTCTGGTTCATGCCCTCGATCCCTACGGGTTTGCCTGGATCCGGCGATTCGACGAGCAGAACGTCGATCTCAATCGTAATTTCTTGATCAACGGTGAGCGTTACCAGGGAAGCCCTCCGGCGTACCGGCAGCTCAACGGCCTGTTGAACCCACCGTATGCACCGAGCCGGGTCGACACGTTCTGGCCGAGGGCTCTGCTCGCCCTGGCGTGGTACGGCCGGAGATCACTTCGTCAGGCGGTCGCCCACGGGCAGTACGACTTCCCGCGGGGGCTCTTCTTTGGGGGCGTAGGCCACTCGCGGACCTATCAACTCCTGTTGGAAAATCTGCCGCGCTGGCTCGGGTCCGCGCAAGAAGTCACCCACATCGACTTCCACACCGGACTCGGCGAGTGGGGCACCTATAAACTCCTGATCGATCCTGAGCTGGGCCCGGCGTCGTTCGCCCGACTCGTCGAGACGTTCGGCGAGGATGCCATTCAGGTATCGAGTTCGACCGGGATCTCCTACACCACGCGCGGCGACCTCGGCCCCTGGTGCCAGGCGACTTTTCCCGAGTGCCACTATGATTATGTGTGCGCGGAGTTCGGGACGTATTCCCCCTTGACCGTGGTCTCGGCCCTGCGGTGGGAGAACCAGGCGCACCACTGGGGCGACCCGGGCGACGCCGCGACACACAACGCGAAGGCCTGGCTGAAAGAAGTGTTCGTCCCCGCGGATACGGACTGGAGGGCGACCACGCTTGCCGAGGGGGTCGCCTTGGTCCGCCGCGCGCTCGCGTCGCTTCGCGGGCGGAGTGATCCGGTCAGGGAACGCTCGTGATTTCGTCGAGTGCCTGCGCGTTCTCCAACCCTGTCAGGTCGCCCGGGTCTTCGCCCAGAAGCTTGGCGCGAATGGCACGCCGGACGATCTTGGCGCTGCGGGTGCGCGGGAGGTCCCGCACGAAGCGAATCTGCTCGGGCGCGAACGATTTCCCCAGATTGTCCGAAATGACCGAGCGCACGGCCTTGGCCAGCGGCTCGCCCGGTTCGAAGCCTGGACGCAGAACGATAAAGCACCAGATCGACTCTCCCTTGACCTCGTGAGGAACGCCAACGGCGGCTGCTTCGGCGACGGCGGGGTGGCCTACCGCGGCCGACTCGATTTCCGCCGGGCCGATTCTTTTCCCCGCAACGTTCAGCGTGTCGTCGCTACGGCCGTACAGGAACCATTCACCGTCGGCGTCGATCGAGGCCCAGTCGCCGTGCACCCATACGCCGGGCCAGCGCGACCAGTAGGTCTGTTGGTAGCGTTCCTCGTCGTTCCATAGCCCTCGCGTCATGCCCGGCCAAGGCTTCGTACAGACCAACTCGCCGACTCCGCCACGTAAGGGCTTGCCGGTTGCGTCGTACACGTCGACCGCCATTCCCAGCGCAGGCCCGCCGAGCGAGCACGGCTTGAGCGGTTGGATCGGCAATGGTGACAGAAAACACGCACCGACCTCCGTACCGCCGGAGAAGTTGATGATCGGGCAGCGTCCCTGTCCGACATGGTCGAAGTACCATTGCCACGGTCCGGGGTTCCACGGCTCGCCCGTCGAGCCGAGGACTCGCAAACTCGTCAAGTCATGGCGGCTGACCGGCTCGACGCCATACCGCATCAACGCACGGATCAAGGTCGGCGACACGCCAAGGATCGTGGGCCTGTGCCGCTCGACCAGATACCAGAGCCGGTCCGGCGAGGGGTAGTCGGGGGCTCCTTCATAAAGGACGACCGTTCCTCCGTGAGCCAATCCGCCGACGACCTCCCACGGTCCCATGATCCATCCCAGGTCGGTGACCCAGAACAGGGTGTCGTCCGGCCCCATATCGACCTGGTGAGCCGCCTCCTGGGCAATCTTGACGAGAAGCCCGCCGTGGACGTGGACAGCCCCTTTTGGCTTGCCCGTGGTCCCCGAAGTGTAGGCGAGCAAGAACGGGTCCTCGGACTCCATCGGCTCGGTGGCGCAGTCCGCCGGCTCGCCCGCGACGACCTCATGCCACCAGACATCTCTTGGGCTCGTCCAACGAACGTCGCAACCTGCGCGGCGCCAGACGATGACGTGGCGGACGCAGGGGCTGAGCGCGACGGCCTCGTCGGCCACGTCTTTCAAAGGGACGACGTGGCCTCGCCGGAACGTTCCGTCGGCCGTGATGAGCACCTTCGCAGCGCAGTCGTTCAGTCGCGCTGCCACGGCTGGGGCGCCGAACCCTGAGAAGATCGGCGTGGCAATCGCGCCGATCTTCGCACAGGCCAGGAGCGCGACCACCGCCTCCGGCGCCATCGGCAGGAAAATGCCGACCCGGTCACCGCGCCCGACCCCGAGCCGCTTCAGAGCTCCGGCGAAACCGTTCGTCTCCGAGAGAAGGTCCCCGTACGACAGGGTTCGCGTCGCGCCGTCTTCGCCCTCCCAGATCAAGGCCGGCCGATCCCGACGGGACGACCGCGCGTGGCGGTCGAGGCAGTTGTGCGCGACGTTGATTGTCCCTCCCACGAACCAGCGCGCATGCGAGGGGCCGCGGGAGACGTCCAGAACCGCCTCGTAGGGGGTGTAAAATTCGATGGGGAGGTCTTCGACAACGGCCTGCCAGAACCACTCGACGTCGGCACGACTGCGCCGAACGAGCTCTTGGAGGTCAACAATTCCGTGTCGTTCCATGAACAGCCGGACGCGCGTCCGTTCGCTATAATTCGCCGAGGGGACCCAAACGGTCGCGCCCGCCATGTCGCCGCCCTTCAGTATGGAGTGGTGGCAGGGAACGACGATCAGGATAGCCGCCACGGCCGTGGTGTCAATCGGCGCATAAAACTCAACATGAAAACCATCATCGAGCCCTTCAAGATCAAGATGGTCGAGCCGATCAAGCTGACCTCCCCCGCCGAACGCGAGACCGTCTTGCGCCAGGCCGGGTTTAACGTGTTCCAGATACCGGCCGAACAGGTCATCATTGACCTGCTCACCGACAGCGGGACGTCGGCGATGTCGGCCGAGCAATGGGCCGGGATGCTGCGGGGCGACGAGTCGTACGCCGGGGCGAGAAGCTGGTACCGGTTCGAGGCGGTGCTCCGCGAGCTCACCGGCATGCCGCACGTCCTGCCTACGCACCAGGGAAGGGCGAGCGAGCGCATCTTGTTCGAGTTGATCGGCGGTCCGGGAAAGGTCATACCCTCCAATAATCACTTTGACACTACCCGCGCGAACATCGAACACTCCGGGGCCAGGGCGGTCGACCTGGTCATTGACGAGGGGAAACAGCCAAGGAACCGGCACCCGTTCAAGGGAAACCTCGACGTCTCCAAACTGGAGTCGCTCATTCAGGCCGTGGGTGCACACAGCATCCCGCTCTGTATGGTGACCGTCACGAACAACAGCGGCGGCGGTCAGCCGGTCAGCCTGGAAAACCTTCGCGCGGTCCGTGAGGTCTGCCAACGGCATGGAATTCCGCTCTTCCTGGACGCCTGCCGGTTCGCGGAGAACGCCTACCTGATCAAGCAGCGGGAAGCGGGGCAGAGGGGACGGACCGCAAGGGCCATCGCCCGCGAAATGTTCGACCTGGCCGACGGCGCGACCATCAGCGCCAAGAAGGACGGGCTGGTCAACATCGGGGGCGTTCTCCTGATGCGCAATGACGATCTCGCGCGGCGGGCGAACAACCTCCTCATTCTGACCGAGGGGTTCGTCACGTACGGCGGGCTGGCCGGCCGCGATCTTGAGGCGATGGCCCAGGGCTTTACCGAGGTGCTGGATGAAGCCTACCTAAACTACCGGCTCCGAAGCGTCGCCTACCTGGGCGAACACGTTCTTGCCGCGGGCGTCCCCATCGTCGAGCCCCCGGGAGGACACGCCATTTACGTCGACGCGGCCGCGTTCTGTCCGCATATTCCGCCCGCGCAGTTCCCCGGCCAGGCGCTCGTCTGCGCTCTGTACCGACACGCGGGAATCCGCGCGGTCGAGATCGGCAGCGTGATGTTCGGGCAGGTCGATCCCGACACGGGTGAGTCGGCCGCTCCCCCCATGGAACTCGTGCGGCTGGCCATTCCGCGCCGGGTGTATACGCAGAGCCACATCGACTACACGGTTGAAGCCCTGGTCGAAATCTACCAGCGGCGCGACACGCTGCGCGGACTACGGATCGTGAGCGAATCACAGGCGCTGCGGCACTTCACGGCGCAATTTGAGGAAATCTGAAAGGGAAGGAGAGCGATCCGTTCTCAGCCGCGAAGGCGCGGCGAGTCCTTCGCGCCAGGGCTCGTCCCCCCTTCGTGGCTGAATACCTGCATCTATCCGGGGCGTGTTCGTAGGCGGCGGGCAGGCGGCAATCTGAGCTATGCCGGGCTTACTCAAGCCACGAAAGAGGATAGGCCGGATCCTCCCACTCATCGGCCTCTCGGGTCAGCTTAAGCGGCCGGAATGTGTCCACCATGACCGCCAGCTCGTCGGTCCTGGTCTGTGCGCGGCTCGCGACGATCGTCCCGGGATGAGGTCCATGGGGAAGCCCGTGCGGATGCAGGGTGATCGACGACTCCTCGACGCCTCGGCGGCTCCCGAAGTGCCCCTCGACGTAGTAGAGCACCTCATCCGACTCCACGTTCGAGTGCGCATAGGGTACCTTGATCGCTTCCGGATGCGTGTCGAGCAACCGCGGAGCAAACGTGCAAACGACGAAGCCGGGGGCCTCAAAAGTCTGCTGGACCGGCGGCGGTTGATGGACCGTACCGGTGATGGGCTCGAAATCATCGGCGTTGAAGGTATAGGGATAGACCATGCCGTCCCAGCCAACGACGTCGAAGGGGTGCTGTGCGAGGACGTACCGCGTAAGGCGCAAACCGTCCTTGATCATGAGCGAAGTCGGTTCTTCGCGATCGATGACCAGCGGCTCGCTGGGCCCGTGGAGGTCGCGCTCGCTGAACGGGGCTCCGAGCTTGAGCTGGCCATCGGGGTTCAAGTAGCGGGGCGGGATCCCTAGGTGGCCGGTCGATTCGATCACCAGCAGTTCGGGATCGGTCTCCGGCGCGAATTCCATGAGATAGGTCGTACAGCGAGGAATCATCACGTAATCATGCGGACGAACTGCAAGGGCGCCGAACGGGGAGAGCAACCGGCCGTGGCCGCGGTGGATGAAAATCAGCTCATCCGCCGCAGCGTTGCGAAAGAGCATTTCCTGCGGCGCGACCGGACGGCAACGGCTCATGACGACGTCGTCATTGACGAGCAACGGTACGCGTCCGCTGACCGGGTCGCCGCCGGACGGCATCCGCCGGGTCTTCACATGGTGGTGCCGGAGCGCGGGGTCGGTGGCAAATTCCAGTGTGAGCGCCCCCGCCGGCTCGACGCGGGTGACGCGCGTCGGCGGTCGAAGGTGGTACAAGATGCTGTAAGCGCGGCCGAAGCCCGCCGTGGTGACGACCTCCTCGTAGAAGAGGCCTTCGCCACGAAAGCCGGGCTCGGTCCGGTGAGCGACGTGCCGCTTCGGCGGCAGGGAGCCGATTCTGAGATACGGCGGCATGAGGGCGTCACTCCTTTCCCGCGATCAGCGGGCGACCACGTGGTTCCTGAGCACTCCCAGGCGCTCCACGGAGAGCTCGACCACATCGCCCGGCTTCAGCCAGCCGCCGACCGCCTCCGGCGTCAGCTCGAGGATGCAGCCGGTCCCCACGGTGCCCGACCCAAGCACATCGCCCGGCACCAGCCGCGTGTCGCGGCTCGCGTGCGCGATGATCTGCGGCCAGGTCCAGTACATGGTCGAGGCATCCCCGCGCGAGTAAACGCGGCCGTTGACCGAGGCCGTCATGTCCAGTTGAAGCCGGCCGCCGACGTAACGGTCTGCAAGCTCGTCCCAAGAAACCAGCTCGGGCCCGAGGGACGTCGCGAAGTCTTTCCCTTTGGCCGGTCCGAGCCCGACTGCCATCTCCTGACGCTGGAGGTCACGGGCGCTCCAGTCGTTCATGATTGTAAACCCGGCAACGTAGTCGAGGGCCGCGTCGTCGGCCGGGATATCGCTTCCCGCCTTGCCGATCACGCAGGCCAGCTCCAACTCGTAGTCGAGCGCCCGACTCGCGCGCGGGGCCGAAACCGGCTCGTCGTGGCCGATCACGCCGGCCGGGTTCGAGAAGTAGAACACTGGGATCTGGTACCACTCGGGAACCATCCCCAACCCGCGCTGGCTGCGGCAGGTCATGACGTGCTGCTCGAAGGCATAAAAGTCGCGGACGCTGGCGATTCGCGGAAGCGGGCCTCGCATCGATCGTTCCTCAGAGGGTGCCCCGGCGCTCCTGCTCGCGCTCGATCGCTTCAAACAGCGCCTTGAAGTTTCCCTTACCGAAGCTGCGGGCTCCGTGCCGCTCGATGATTTCAAAGAAGAGCGTGGGGCGGTCTTCCACCGGTTTCGTGAAGATCTGGAGCAGGTAGCCTTCCTCATCGCGATCGACGAGTATCCCCAGCTCGGCCAGCTCACCGACATCCTCCGCGATCGGGCCGACCCGGCCGGGCAGCATCTCATAATAGGCGGGTGGCACTTTCAGGAACGAGACGTCGTTGTCGCGCAACGCGCGCACCGACGCCAGGATGTCGTCCGTCGCCAGCGCGATGTGCTGTACCCCAGGACCGCCGTAAAAGCGGAGAAATTCCTCGATCTGCGACCTCCGGCGGCCTGCGGCCGGTTCGTTGATCGGAAGCTTGATACGGCCCGGCCCGTCCTGGACCACCTTAGACATGAGCGCGGTGTACTCGGTGCTGATGTCCTTGTCGTCGAAGTGCGCGAGCAGGGAAAAGCCCATCACCTCCTCATAAAAGCGAACCCACTCCTGCATCTTCCCTTCCTCAACGTTCGCGACGACATGGTCGATCGACGTCAGACCGACGGGGCGGAACGTCCGTGGGTTATACCGACCGGGATCGAGCGGTTTGAAACCTGGGGCAAAGACGCCGTGATACCGGTCGCGGTTCACAAAACTGTGAGTCGTATCGCCGTAGACGCGGATCGACGCCGACTCGAACATGCCCAGCTCGTCCTCACGGACCGAGGGCGGACTCGCGGCGGTTGCGCCTCGGGCGAGGGCTTCCTGGAACGCCTCGGTCACGTCCTCCACCTCAAAAGCGATGTCCTGAACGCCGTCGCCGTGGATTGCGAGCCGCGCGTTGTCAGGATGGTCGCCCTGCAATGGGGAGACGACGACGAACGTGATTTCCCCTTGGCGGAGCACATAGCTGGCTTCAGCACGCTCGCGCGTTTCGAGGCCGGCGTAAGCCAGCACTTCGAAGCCAAAGGCGTTCCTGTAGAAATAGGCGGACTGGCGCGCGTTGCCAACGAGAAAGCGCACGTGGTCGATCCGCTTGATAGCGACACCTTGCGCAGGCATTGCCGGTCTCAACCTCCGTGGACAGCAACTCCTGGGAGAGCCAGACCACCGTCGGTGCCTCGCGTGCCTCTCGATGAGGTGGCGGCCGACTCGACCCTTCCCTGAATTGTAGGGGAACCTGGCCGAAAAGGGCAAAACGGAAACCGATTTGCCTTGTGACGACCGCGGCGCGGCATTCGAAACGGGTCGCGCCGGGCGGTCCGACCTTCGCTCGATTGCCCGTTTGTGCGGAGGTCGGCGTTGGGTTCTCACCGCAATGACGAGCGAGAAGGGCCTTGGCCGGGGGTCGTCAGACGCATTGCACCGTCCGCGAAGCCGCGTCTTAACGGTGGCGCTTCGCAAATGCACCGCCGCGAGCCGCGTGCAACGCGTGCGGCTGGACGGCGACAGTGGGAGGCGTGGCGACGCTGGGCGTCGCCGCCGCGAATGACGGCTGCGTCACGGTGAAGGGCGGCGTCGACATTCGCACGCGGACATCACCGAAGTTGCCCAATCCCGTAATCGAGTTTAAGCTCGTCGTGCCTGTCCCAGCGACCCGGCCGACACGGCGAATTGTGCCCTGCAAGATCGTTCGGTGCGGGACCTCGCCGACGATCTGGAGGTTGTCGCCCTGGCCGTTGGCAAAGCGGGTCAGGTTCAAGCCCCCCGCCCCGGTGAGCCGCAGGTTGACCTGATTGCCACCCGCATCAATGTACGTGAGGTTCGAGCCACTCGCGAAGTAGAGCACGTCGTCCGAACCCGCGGCTCCGCTGCCCGCCAGGGGGTTGCTCACGATATCCATGATCGGGCTCCCCTGCGAGCCGTTGAGCACGAGGTGATAAAATGCGTTGCTTCGCAAGGGACTCGCGGGAACCAGGACCACGGAGTTGTCCGCGCTATTGTAAGTGGCCGACGCGATCGCGACCCTCGAATCGTCCTTGGTTCCGTAGATCGTGTCCTTGCCGGTATTGACCAATTGGTAGTTATTCACGTTGGACACGCTTGCGGCGTCCATCGGCTTGCTGAAATCGACGACGATGTCCGAGCTGCTCTGGCCAACCCCATACCAGGCGATGTTCGTGACCGTCGGCGGCGTGACGTCGGGGTTGAGCACGTGAACGTTCAACAGGGCCCCATATTGTGGGCCGAGCACCGCGCCTCCGAGCGGACTGCTTAGCACGAGGCCGACGGCGACGTCACCCCGGTTGTACGCGTACGGCAGGACCGGCACATAGAACGTTTGGGTGCTCACACCGTCCGGGAAATCGAGCGTGCCGGAGGTCACGGTGTAGTCAAGGCCCGGCTTGGCCGTCCCGCTTGTGGTCGAGTACTGGACCTTGACGTCCCCCTGAAGCCCGTCGGTGCGGACGACCGTGACTGCGGCAAACCCCGCGTTGTTGTTGGCCGTGTAAGTCTGAGCGAGGAAGTCGAAGGTTCCCGGAAGTTCCGTCACCGTGGTCGTGACCGACGCGGAGTTGTTCGCCAGGTTTGCATCGAACTCGTTCGCCGAAACCGTCGCGGTATCGACGACCATGCCGCGGGTGCTTGGCACGACGTCGATCGTGATCGAGGCCGACGCCCCTGGCACAAGGCTCGAGAAAAAGCCGGTAATCACCGCCCCGTTGATCGTGTACGTTCCCCCGACGGACGTCACAACCGACACGAGCGACGTGCCGTTCGGGATCGTATCGTTGATCGTCACACCGGTCGCCGTCGAGGGACCGTTGTTGGTCGCCGTGGCCGTGTAGAGGACGTCTGTCCCGCTCAGCACCGGATTGGGGCTCTCGACGAGCTGGATTCCCACGTCGGCGGAAGGCGAGACTTGCGTGGTGATGCTTGCCGAGTTGTTGGACGTGTTGGGATCGGTCTCGGCGGCGACCGAATCCACCACGCTGGCGCTGTCCGTGACGGTACCGGCCGACTGCGGAGTGACAACGATCGTCAGGGTGGCGGATCCGCCCGCGACGATCTTCCCCAGGTCGGCGGTGATCGTCTGACCGGATAGCACGAAAGATCCTTGGCTCGGTGTGATCGTTCCAGCAACAACACCGGCGTCGAGCAGGTCGGTCAGAACGACGTCGCTGGCGTCGGATGGCCCGGCGTTGGCCGCCGTGACAATGTAGGTGAGGGTCCCATGGACCCGGGCCGGGCTTGGAAACGCCTGGATGTTGACGGACACGTCCGCGGACGGGGTGACGCCCGTCACGACCGTGGCAGAAGGCCAGGGGCCGGCCGGCGCTTCGTCAGCGGTGGCGGAGGCCGTGTTGGTCACCGTGCCGACATTCCCCGCAGCGCCGGTCGGCTGAAGCGTGATTGTGACGGTCGCACTCTGGTTCGGGGCGATTGTGCCGAGCTTGGCCGTCACCGTGTTGTTGAGGGACGAGGGGGACAGGCCCTGGCTCGAGACGGCGGAAATATAACTCTCGTTGACCGGAATCGGGTCAGAGAACAACACGTCGTTGGCCGTCGACGGTCCGGTGTTCGTCACCTTGAACGTGTAAACGATGTTCGAGCCGGCCGAGACCGTGTTGGGCGTCGCGGAACCCGTGACGGTCAATACGGCAACCGGCGTGACGCCGACGCTGATGCTCGCCGTATTGTTGCTCATCGTCGAATCGGTCTCGTTGGCGGCGACCGACGCGGTATTGGTCACGGATCCTGCGTCCGTGATCGGGCTCACCGCGGCCGGGTTCGGCGTGACGACGACCGTCAGCGTCGTCGAATTTCCGGCGGCGAGCTGAACGACACTCGTCGTCAAGGTTTGCCCTGATGCGCTCCATCCCGGGGTCGACGAACCTGGGACGAACGTGACGTTCGGGTCGAGCACGTCGGTCACAACGATGTTGTTCGCCGTGGAAGGGCCGTTGTTCTTCACCCGGATCGTGTAGGTGAGCGGTTTGTCGACCGGGGCGGGGCTCGGTGTCGGTGCGGGCAGGAACACGACCGAGACATCGGCCACCGGGTCGACCGGCGTGGTCGTGGGGACCGACTGGGGAGCCAACGGGTCGTTCGGGTCGGAGGCACTTTCGTTGTACGCCTCGCTCGCAACGTTCGTCACCGAGCCGGTGTCGATCGCCGGATCCGGATTGATTGCCCTGGGCAGCGGCGTCACGTTGATCACCAGGGTTACCGACTGGCCGGCCGCGATGGTGCCGATATTGTTGTCGGTTAGCGTCGTCCCTGAGAGGACCAATCCCGGCGTGGACGTCGCGGCGTTGAACACGACGTTCGGGTCGAGCGTATCGGTGAAGGTCACGCCGGTCGCCGGGGTGACGAGGTTGAGGTTCTGGATGGTGACGAGGTAGGACAAGGTCTGGCCCACGAACGCGGGGTTGGGGCTCGCCGTCACCGTAAGGTCGAGCGGGACGACGGGTTTGACCGTCACTGACGCTGCGCCGGCATCGGAGTTGTTCGTGTTTTGGTCCGTGGTGGTCACGATCGCCGAATCGGACATGAGCGGCACGTTGAACTGGGTCGGTTTCACCTGGATCGTCAGCGTGTCACTCTCACCAGCCGGCAGCACGGCGAGGGAGTCTGTGACCGTGCTTCCGTTGACGACCACCGTTCCGCCAAGTGTTCCGTTGTCGAGCGCCGAGACGAGAAGGCTGCTGGCGGGCAGCGTGTCGACGATCGCGACGTTGTGGGCGTCGGTCGTGCCGCCGTTGGTCACCGTGACCGTGTAGGTGACAGTCTGGCCCACGTAGACGGGATTCGGGGTCGCGCTCACCTGGACCGACAGGTCGACGAGCCCTTGGATCGGGACATCCTTTGCGAACTCGGACGTCCCGTCTTGCAGACTGGCGTCCGTCACCGTGGCGGAAATCATGTCGCCCGCAAGGATCGACGCGTTGTTCAAGACGGACAAGAACTGCGCAGAGCCTGTATTGTCCGTCTGGACGTTGGACTGGACACCGATCAGCGTATGCCCTTCGCCGTAGCCCGAAGCGTTCGCGGCGGAGTCTTCGTAGAACTCGATGTTATATGTGGTGTTCGGCCGTTCCTTGGTGAGCAGGCCCGCCACGGTCGTCACGCCGGCATTCTGAATTGCCTGGGTGATGGTCGGGTAATTGATATGGTTGTTCGCGTACGGGTTGGCGACCGTCGCCGGGGGAGCGATCGGGGTGGGCGTGATTCCGTTGGTCGCGAGACTGATCCCAAGTGCGGAGTTGTCGTAAATCGAGTTTTCCTCGAAGACGTCTCCGGTCGGCGCATTGTTCAGGTTGACGACGTGGATACCGTCGCCCGTGGTCAACTGGCCGTTGAAGGCGATGATGTTGCCCGCGTTCGGAACGTCTCCGCCCACCAGGTTGTTTGACGTCTGCAATTCGATGCCGCTCGCGCCGTTACCCAGCGGGGAAACATCCCCGGTGAAGGGAGCCTGAATCGACGTGCCGATTTCGTTGCCTTGGATCGTCGATCCGGTCGCGGTGTTCAACGTCAGGATGCCGTCGCCGTCGTTGCCGGATATGACGTTCCCGGCCCCGGGCGTCGTTCCCCCGATCGTGTCATCGGCAGAGCTGCCGCCTACCGCGATCCCGCTCCCTTCGTTGGGAACTGCAACGGTGCCGGAAACATCGGTGCCGACCAGGTTTCCGACGAAGAGATTGTCGCCCGCGCTGCTGCTGATCTGAATGCCGTCGCCCGTAAACGCGACGCCGCGCGCCACGTTTCCAGATATGACGTTGCCTTGGCCCGCGTTCGCCCCCCCGATCGTGGCCGTCGACCCTCCTGAAATCAGGATACCCACTCCATTGCCGACCGAGAAGCTGCCTGAAATGTCGGTCCCAATAGAGTTTCCCTGTACAACGAGCCCGGTCCCCGATTCGAATTCGATGCCCGCGCCGATATTCCCGGAGATGACGTTCGCCGCCCCCGCCGTCGACCCGCCGATGGTCACACCGTTGCCTTGGACGAAGATGCCGTCGCCGCTGAGTGATTGAACCGTCCCATTGGGGACGGCGTTGGTGCCCCCGGCGTCGACACCGATGAGGTTCCCGGTAATCTGCACGCCCGTGGCAACGCTGGAAGTGACCGCGATACCGCTTCCCTGGTTGCCCGAGATCACGTTACCGGAGCCTGGCACCGTGCCGCCGATGGTCACGTTGCTGGCGTTGACGACGACTCCGCTCCCTTTGTTCGGGATGGCCGCGTCGTTTGCACCAATACCGACCTCGTTCCCCTCGAACACGTTGCCGGGGCTATCTATCTGCACTCCTGTACTCGTCATGCCGGCGATGATGTTTCCCGCACCCGCGGCCGTCCCTCCGACGGTGTTGCCGGTGGTTCCAGCCCCTTGAATGAGGATCCCCGTCACAAACAGTGAGTTCGAATCCAGCGCGGCGGTGCCCGCCGCGTTCGTGCCGATGAAATTGCCCTGGATCAGGTTGTTGGCAGACCCGCCGCCGAAATTGTCGAGCTGGAGCTCGTCGAAGAATTCCCCGCCGGAGAGGAGATTGCCTTGATTCGCGCCGACGCCGCCGATGGTATTCGACGAGCTGTTCTCGAGTTTGATCGCGTCCCACCCGAGATTGAGGCCGACCGTGCCAGCCGCATTGGTCCCGAGTCGGTTACCCAGGATCAGGTTATCGTTGGAATTCGAGAGATCGATTTGATCCGCACTGTTCCCGGAGACGACGTTGGGCAGCCACACGGTGTTGCCGTTGACCACGAAAGGCATGCCCGTAATCGTGTTTCCCGAAGAATTGTTGATCGAGATCCCGACAAAGTTGTGCTGTGCAATCGCGCCCGTGTTGTTGATGCCGATATAGTTGGCTTCGATCAACGTGTTCGTCACGGCTGCGCTATTGATCGAGATCCCCGTACCGCTGAAATTGACGATTCCAAGTCCTTCGATCGTCGTGTTCGAGGCGTTGATGGTCAGGCCGTTGCCCCCCGCGCCAGTGCCATCGATGACGATCAGGGGAGATCCGCTGAATTGGGGCTCGGTCGTGCCATTGATCGTTACGGGAAAAGCGATCGGAGGAAGCGACTGCGCGAGCGAGATCGTTTGTACCGTGCCCGTGCTCGCGATGTCGAAGGTAATCGTGTTATGACCGCCCGGTCCCGGATTGTTCAGATTTGAGGCCAAGATCGCCGCATAAAGGGTGCCCGCCGATTGGTCCCCCGCAGCGCTCGTCACCGGGATTGAGATTCCCGCCAGCAATTGCCGCTCTTCCAGCAGCTCGAGCCTCGGACGGCGGGGCTTGTGGGGAACGAGACGTTGCGTCCGGCGCGTGCGGCGATAGCTCTGGAGCATGATCGTCGTCTCTCGGCCTTGCGGCCGAAGCAGGGGGCCTCGCGTTGATCGTTGAAACGCCAGTGGTTCCACCGCGCGCTGGGCGCGTATCCTTGAGGCAATTTACACAGACTTTGAGGACAACTTATCCGACAATTGCACGACCGTCAAAGCTCAAGTATTAAATGACGAAAAATGGCAGTACGGGTTTTTCCGCTTTTGCGTACAGTTCCGGCAACGCCAGTCGGGTCGGATTGACCCCCAGCACTTGCCGCATGCACAAGAGAACTCAGAGAACGCATCTCACTGTACTCTCTCGCCGCTAACCTGTCTTTCTCGCCGGAAGCGCTCGACCGGCGAAACGCGTGCGGCGACGTGCCACTTGAACGCAGCCACGACCGATCCTCGAGTTCGCCGCGCCTTTGATCGGACCGAGTGCGCGCTGCCCACCCGATTCCCTGCGAGAGCGTCCGTCATGGACCCGACTGAAACGGGACGAAAACACCGACCCCGTTGCTACGTCATTCCGACGGTTTCAGTTCTACGCGACCGGCCCCTCGAAACTCAATGAGGATGCCCGGGCTCAACAGCGAGTACGCCGCGTCATGCGGCATCGAGGCAACATCCACCATCTGTGCGTGATGGCGTGCTGACAATCATGATATCGATTGGCCTCCTCCGAATGGAAGAGATCTTTTGAAAGAAATTCAAAAAGGTCGGAAACGCCCCGGCCGCGTCGCTCCGATCGAACGCGAAGAACGTTCCCGTCCCCGGGGGCGGCAAGGTTAGACCGGGAACAGTCTGCCGTAGGAACGCGCGTAGGTGCCGGCCAAGGATGCGCAAGACCCGAAAGCGCGATCAGGGACAGGATCTCACCTTTGTCGCGGGAAAGGTGCTCATGCTCGCACGACGCACAGGCTCGGTTCAAATTCGCGATCGTCCAGGTAATCCTTTCCCGCAATCTGCAGGGCCGACCCTACAGATTGACGATCTGCGCCGTGCGTGACCGCCGCACAAAACACGCCGGTCCCCAACGACGAGAGAGCGAATGTCTGTATCAGAAAGCGATTTACAGCCAGCACCTTCTGGCGATGGTGCGATCGATCGCGACGCCTCCGCCGGGAGTGGTTCGACCTTCGTCGGTCGTTGGGACGGGGATCTGTTCAGGGCCCGCAAACATCATGCACGTGCTATGGCACCGCGTCGTCGCAGGAGCCAACACGGTGCGAAAACTCCGGACCGGCGGTTTGCCCGCCTTCACGGCTTGGGAGCCGGTTCGATCTTGCCGTCCCGTCCCTTGGGGCTGGGCGCGTTCGGCAAGGGTCGCGGGAAGCCGTCATCACCGGTCCGCGTGACGACCGTGTCCCATTCCACGAGGCCCGACTTGGCCACCTTGAGGCGCAAAGCCCAACTTGTGCGCGATGGTTCGTCGAGGGCCGGCACCACGTCCTTGAAGTCGTCGAAGACGAAGTTGCCGAGGCTATAAACGATGAGCTTGCCTTTGTAGTACTCGGCCCCTTCGGTGACATGCGGGTGCCCGCCGATGACGACGTCAGCGCCCGAGTCGATCATGAGGCGGGCCAGAGACTTCTGACGCTCATTGGGCTGAAACTGGTACTCGCGGCCCCAATGCATGAAGGTAATCACGATATCAGCGGCGCCGGAAGCTCGAACGGCCTTGAGGTCCGCAACCACCTGATCGTCGTCGCTCCAGGCGACGCCCGGCGTCATCGGTCCGGCTTCGAATTCGCGGGGGCGAAACTCGTTGTAGCCTAACAGCGCAACTCGAATTCCCTTGCGCTCCAAGATCAGGGGGGAATGGGCCTCCTTGAGATCACGGCCGCCCCCGAAATATCGGACACCCGCCTGCTCCAGGCGTTCCATCTCCTCGACGAGCGCGCCTTTGCCGAAATCGCCCGTGTGATTGTTGGCCAACGAGACCGCATCGAAGTACCGTGTCAGGAAAGGCAGGCAGTGAGGGGATGCGCGGAACGTGTACTTCTTGACGACACGCTCGCCACCCGTGGCGACCACGCACTCCAGGTTGCCCACGGTAAGGTCCGCTGCTTCGAGGATCGAAGCGCAGTCCGCAAACGGATCCTTCCCTTTGGCCACATGCTCGCCGGGAATTCGGTCGAGCATCACGTCCCCCACGAAGACCAAACTCGCCGTGGTCTGAGGGGCATCCTCAGCGCGACCCGCGGGGACCCACGCGAGGACCAGGGCGGCGGAGGAGAGCAGAGTGCCCAGCACGGCTCGCTTGAACATCATTTGAATCCTCTGCCAGGGAGACGAGAGACGACTTTCCGTGATCTATTTTGCGGAATCCGCCTTCCTTGGCGCCGGGGAGTGCTACAATTAGGTATAGGGAATGAGGCTGGACGATTCGGCTATCGGCGTCGCCTGTTCCTCGCTATGATGTCGCCTCGCTGGGGTATCCACAAGACCCGTTCGCGGCCCAGTCCGTCCTTTCCTCTCTCAGCGGGCCCGGGCGGATGAGGACCTTCTCGATTTGGCAAGTCGATGATCGGTGCGCTGACATCGTTTGCGCCCTCCCCTTTTTGGCACCAGGCGTGCCTGCGCTTCTGACGGTTTCGTGGCGACCGGTGATCGGCTCGCCGCCGTTGGAAATCCGGAATTGACGCTCGCCCTCGGGCAGTGTGCCATGCCATGCCCACGGTAGGAGGTGGCGTGATGATTGCTTTTGTGTTTGTCGCTTGCTTGACGCTGACCGGCGATACGGAAGTCGTCCCCGTCGGCACGGCCAAGATCGCTGTGGAAGTGAGCGGGCATAAGGTCAATCTTTTTACATACAAGCCAGCCAACTACAAGAACGGTCCGATGCTCATGGTCTTCCATGGCGTGGACCGGAACGCCGAGGACTATCGCGATCATGCTCGCGGGCTGGGGGACCGGCACGCGGCCATCGTGGTTGCGCCTGAGTTCGACAAGGAGCGGTTTCCGGCCAAGAAATACCAGCACGGCGGCCTCCAGCGGGACGTCAAAACCAACACCGTGACGCCGCGGGAGGAGTGGACCTGGAGCTTGGTCCCGCAGATCGCGCTGGAGATTCGCCGCCGCGAGGGGCGGAACGACATGCCGTACTACCTGATCGGGCACTCGGCCGGCGGCCAGTTCGTGGGCCGGCTGGCCGGCTTCGTCGAGTCGGACGCCAGCCGGATCCTGGTGGCCAACCCGAGCTCGTACTTGTTTCCCAGTCACAAGATGGAATTTCCTTACGGATTCGGCGGACTCCCGGGTGAGCTCGGCGACGAGCAGCGACTGCGCCGGTACTTGGCGCAGCCCTTGACGATCTACCTGGGGACGAAGGACAACGAGCGAGACGACGATCTCGACACGTCGCCCGAAGCAGATGAGCAGGGGAACACCCGGCTGGAGCGAGGCCGGAAAGTCTTTGAGGCCGCGCAGCGGCTGGCGAAGGACAAGGGGTGGGAGTTCCGCTGGACGCTCGTCGAGGCCGAGGACGTCGGCCATGACCACCGCAAGATGTTCGACGCCCCCGCGTGTGACGCTGCGCTCTTCGGCGTCCAGAAGATCCTCGAGATGGAACCCGAGAAACGCTGACGTCAACGTGGCTTGGCGGGTGCTTCCGGTTCGACCGGTGAAGGGGCGGGCGCAGGCCGGGGCTCGAGTCCGAGCGGAGCCAACCCGGCCTGGACCTCCGCCAGGCGCTGGAGGTACTTGTCGTAGAGCCGCGTGTGGCGGCTCTCGGGCGAGACGGGCCTGCCGTTGATGAACAGGGCCTTGACGCGGGTCGTGGGCTGGAGAATGTGGCCCGCCGTCACGACGATGTTCGCCCGCTTGCCAACCTCGAGTGAGCCGACCTGCTCCTGAATCCCCAAGATCCGCGCGGGGTTGATGGTCACCGCCTTCAGGGCCTCGATCTCAGGCAGCCCATAGGCCACCGCGACTGCCGCCTCATAGGGCAGGTTGCGGGGCGCGGTTGCCTGCTCGGGCCCGAAGTCCCTTGGTCGGATCGCAAATAGAACGCCCGCTTCGTGGAGCCGCAGGGGGTTCGTGAAGGGCGCGTCGTAAGGATCGGTTCGATCCGCGGGAACCTGGAGCGTTCCCGCGATCAAGACCGGCACCTTCGCGGCCTTGAGCTGGTCCGCAACCTTCCAGGCCTCCAATCCGCCCGAGATAATCGCCTTGAGTTTCAGGTCGCCCGCGAATTTCAGTGCGTCGAGGATTTCGCCCCGGCGCGAGGCATGAAAAACCACGGGCTTTTCGCCTTTCGCGTATGGCACGAGTGCGGCGAGGCGAGGGTCGGGGGGTGGGGGCGTCACGTGCCGCGTCGCCGACTCGACCCTGACCGTCTCGTAGGCGAGCGCCCGCTGGAACCAATCCTTGATCACGGCCAAGCTCTCGTTCCGTTTCTTGCGTCGCTCCGCGGCTCCGCCCGCTACGGATCCATCCGCCCCCGGTATCAAGGCGTCGGGAATGCGCACGTGAAGGGCAACCGGGTCCGCTAGGATCATCTCCCTGGGTACCCACCCATTCAAATCGACAGCGCACCCTTGACCGCAAAACGTGCCGCCGAGCGGCTGAACATAGGCCGACAGAATCCCGTTCGCACGGGTGACCGGGATGAGCTCGCTGTCGACGCGTAACGCACTGCTCGCGCGCAGCTCAGGCTGGTACTGGGCGGAGTCGGCCCAATCCTGGGTCTCGCCCAGGCTACCGACCTCGTACAGGCCGAGCGGCGTTCCCGCGGCGACGAGTCCGGGCCAGACATCGAGTCCCTGCACGTCGATCGTCTGTGCCGAACCGGGGATGCGAGTGCCTGCGCCGCCGATCGCGACGATCTTTCCCTCGCTGACGACGAGCGTCCCGTCGGGGATGTCGTCCCCTCCCACCGGATGCAGTGTCGCCCCGACCAGGGCATAAACGCCCTTTGGATTGTTGAGGATCTCAAGAATGCGGTCGCGGAGGCCGTGACTCGGGGCAGGCATGACGAAATGCTGTCCGGCCCGTGGAGCAAGTCGCCCGTCTTTTGAACCTCGCTGGAACCAGACCTCTCCGTCCACAAGGGTCATTTCGCACCGGGCGAAACCGTCGAACGGGTGCGCGTTGAAGATCGCGAGGTCAGCATCCTTGCCCTTCTCGATCGAACCGAGCCGCCGCTCGAGTCCGAGCTCGCGAGCGGGGTTGATCGTGATCATCGCCAGGGCCTGTTCCTCGTTCACATCGCCGTACTTGACGGCCTTGGCGGCCTCGAGGTAGAGGTGCCTCATGACCTCTTCGCTGTCGCTTTTCAGGCTGACCCGCACGCCCGCACGGGTCAGTAACGCGGCGTTGTAGGGAATGGCGTCGAACGCCTCCACCTTGTAGGCCCACCAGTCGGCGAACGTCGACACGCTGGCGCCGGCAGCGGCGATTTCGGGGGCGACCTTATAGCCCTCGAGCGCGTGGTGGAGCGAGGGCATCGGCACGCCGTGCCGCGCGCAAAGGCGAAGCAACATGAGGATCTCGTCACCCCGGTAGGAGTGACACTCGACACGGATCGAGCCGTCGAGGATGCCGGCGAGTGCTTCCAGCCTCAGGTCCCGCCGCGGCGGAATCGAAGGGGATAGCTTGGATTTGTTGGCCTCGTACTGCTTCCAGAGGGCTTGGTACGCGCGAGCCTCCTCGAACGCGCGATCGAGGGTCGCCTCGACCCCCATGCGCGTGTTCGGGAACCGGCCAGGGTGGCGCGTCACGTTCTCACCAAGTGCGACCTTGACGCCCTGCGGCGCGTCCTTCACAAGTAGGTCGCGGCCCGCAAGCCCGTGCTTGAGCTTGATCACCGCGTCCTGACCGCCGACCACGTCCGCCGAGCCGTGCAGGAGGCGCGCGACCGTCGTGCCGCCCGCCAACGCCCGGTACAGAGCGGGGTCGGTGCCCGAAAGGACATCCTTCACGCGGACCTCGGGGACGATGCTCAGACTGGATTCGTTGATGTTCCCCTGCATGGCGATGTGAGAATGCGTGTCGATGATGCCGGGCATCACGACCATCCCCTCCGCATCAATCACGGCGGTTCCTGCGGGCGCTGGGACCGATTCGCCGATTTCGGCGATCTTTCCCTCCCTGACGAGGATCGAGCCTTTGGGAATCGTTCCCTTGGTCACGGTCAAGATCGTCGCGTTCTTGATCAGGACGTTCCCGCCGGTCTTCAAGCGCGGCGCGCGATCGGCGTCGAGCTCGCTCGCGACGTCGACAAACGGGGGATCCGGCTTTCGGTCCGCAACCGCTTGGGCCGCTTTTTCGGCGGTGGCGGGGACGGGCGATCCCGGCGCGCTCGCCGCAACTTTCGGTTCCGGCTGTGCGACGCGCCGGGGAGGAGCCTCGTCAGACTTCGCATGGTCGAATTCGAACTTCAGCCCGTCCAGCAGCATGTAGCGGACCCGGGCGGATTCGTCCGTCAACGGCGCCGACAGCACAACAACGTGGCCGAGCTTTCCCGGGGAAAGCGTGCCAAGCCGGGATGCGACGCCGGCGATCTCCGCCGCACGGCCGGTCAAGGCGTCCACGGCGGCCGCCGGGGCGAGTCCTTCGGCGACGACGCGGCGCAACTGGAGGGCGAAGGTCTCGGGCTTGCTCAGTCCGTCGGTCGCGAACGCGAACCGTACGCCCGCCTTGGCCAGAACGGCCGCTGTCGCAAGCTGCTCTTTCCATTTCGCGTGCCGGTCGGCAAGGACCTTGAGTGGGACGTCGCGCTCCGCCGGATCGAGCTTTCTGTACTCGTCTTCCGTGGGGAGCCTGGGCTCGGCGGGAAAGTCCAAGCGGAGGACGACTGGCACATCGTGCGCTTTAAGCCGCTCGGCAACCTGGCCGGCCTCGCTGCCGCCGACGATCACGACCGTCGTGCCGAATTCTTCGGCGAGATTGAGGGCGCGGTGGATCTCGTCTCGCGTGTTGGCCTCCCACCAGACGGGGAGGATTTTCGCCCGAGCCGCGTGGAGCGCATCCAGCGCAGGGTCGACGGGAGGGCGAAGCCCGCCGTGCTTTTCGCTCGCCGCTTGCAGGGCGTAGGCGCGTTCGGCGTCGATCATCGCCTGCCGCAAGTGCGCAACCGCGCCCATCAACACAGCCGGGTAAGGAGCGCGCGCACCCGTACGCGAGACACGCCGTGTCGCGCCCTCCTGGTCCAGAGCCGGTACCGGCTCCGGCTGAAACGGGGGGCGCAGGTTGATGTGCAGAGCGATGGGGGACTGGAGGACGGCTTCTCGCCGCGGAAGCCCCGCGAGGCTCACGAGTGCGCTCTGACCCGTGGCGATCGCCCCCGCTGGCGCAGCGACGAAGGCCGTGAAGCCGAGTTTGCGCCGTTCGGCCGCCAGGGAGTCCGGCAGGTCAAGCACTCGCCCTACCGCAAACTCAGGAGTCAGGCCGTTTCGATTGTCGGGTGGGGAATGAGCCGGGGCGGACTCGGCCAGGTCGAGCGTTCGCCCCGGACCGGTCTGCGACCGCACGGCGCCGGCGGGTTGGCCAAGGGTCGTGTACAGGTCGAGCAGGCCGGGGTAGACGTACAGCCCCGCGCCATCGACGACCTGGGCGTCAAAAGGGACGTCGGTCTTGTCGGCGGGGCCGACGCTCTCGATGAGTCCGTCGCGAACCACGACGGTGCCCGATTCCAGGATCGTCCCGGGCGCCGCGAACACCTTCGCGCCTCGAATCGCGTACGCAGAAGGCCGGAATCCGGGCTTTTCGTCATCGGCGACACTGGGGCTGCCGACGCACGCGAGCAGCGTTAGACCGAAAGAAAGTAGCCGGCGTGGAGAGGAAACGGCCGCGCACCTCATGAGGTCCGCTCGCAGGAGGTGAGGATAGGGATGCGCAGAGACACTCCCGGCAGGGGTCACAGAGGGCCGTTCCCGCGCTCATCGATCAAGGTAGTGTAGCCTCCCGCGCGGATGCGGAGCAAGGCCGCACCCGCGGCGGCTACCGCAGTTGGGCGAACGCGGGCGTCGCATCGGACGGCGTCGACGCGTCTTGGCGGGGGGTGTGAGTTTCGTTACTTGACAGGAGGCGGAATCCGGCTAGATTGGGGCACGCGGGACCCGGCTTTAGGACCGCGCGTGGCGTCCGACCAGGGATCGGGCTTGGCGTCGATGAGGAACGGTCTGCCGACGTCTGCCTGTCGGAGGCGTGTCGGCCGTAAACGCCAGGGGCGGAAGGGACGAGGACGAGTCCTCGGGCGAGCATGATGCCGTCGTTCCAGGCCGAGGCCACATCAACGCGTTCGACTCCCTCCGCCGTAGCCGGCGCCGGGGTTGGAGCGGCTTTCGACCTGGTGGTCGCAGACGCTTCGTGGACGTGGACGGAGCGGCTCTTTTCGCCATTGGCGGAGCTTGGCCCGCGCGTCCTCCTGATCAAGGCGTGCGACTGGCGCAACGCACTCCAGCAAAAGCGGCCGGTCCGCGATTGGCTTTGCCCGCGACGGCGCCTGTCCAACGCGCTCTGGGAACAGACGATCGTACTGCCCCCCGGATGGATGAAGTCGTATCCCAGGCTGGGGATGCGTCCGGTCTCCTGGGCGATTCGCCAATGGCGGCGCGAGCTCGGCGAGACGCGGCCGCTCGCCCTGGCCATTTCGTATCCTCACTACCTATATTTGCGCGATCTGATCGGTCCCGACGCTCTCCTCTATTACAACATGGACGACTATGGACTCTACTGGCGCTCGCGCCGGCGGAAGGTCCGGGCGCTCGAGCGGCAAGTCGTCCGCGAGGCCGATCTGTCGATTTTCTGCGCGAAGGTTCGGGCCGAGGAGTTGAGTGCCGCGGTACCGGAGGCTGAGAACCGCGTCATCCACTTGCCGCACGGCGCACCGGCCTCGTCCATCAGTCCAGCGCCCCAGCACGGGCCGGCAACGCCCCCGGACGATGTCGCGCGGTTACCTCGCCCTCTCCTCGGGTTCGTCGGTAGCCTTGGCGACCGCCTCGACTGGACCTTGCTCGAGCACGTCGCACAGGAATTCCCACACGGATCGATCGTGCTGATCGGGCGCGATCCAGAGCCGTGTCCCCGCGAGGCCTGGTATCGCGGCTTCCAGCGTGCCGTCGCATTGCCGAACGTCCACCGGATCGGCTGGAGGTCCCAGGCGGAGATCGGCCGCTATAACGCGGCGTTCGACGTGTGCCTCATCCCCTACCGGGTAGATCATCCATTCAACCATGTCGCCTGCCCGACCAAGGTTATGGATTACATGGCCACGAGCCGGCCGGTCGTCACGACCCCAGTGCCCGAGTGCTCGCTCTATTCGCACCTGTTTCAGGTTGCGGAAACGCCGGCGGCCTTTGTCGAAGCGATCCGCAACGTCGTGTCTCAGGGCTCGGATGACGGCAAAGCCGCGCTGCGGTGGGAGACCGCACGTGGAGCGACGTGGGAGCGGACGTCGGCCGTGATGCTCCGCCACTTGCTGGAGCGCACCCGCGATCGCCTCAGCGGCGACGTCTGAACCGGCTTACTTCGCCGGAGCGGCCGCTTTCTTCTCCGGCGCAGCGCCCCCTTTAGTGGCACCAGGTCCGACAAGGCTCTGCCGCACCGGCTTTCTCGGCTCGAGCGAGCTGGTCGATGCCACTCGGGGCGTGGGCTTCAAGATGCTATCAACGCCAAGCGTGGCGACACCCGGCACGATCAGCATCGTCAGCAAGCCGATCGCGAGCGCGTGCCAGGGGTGAAACTGGAGGATCAGCGTGAAGACCCCGAACCACACAATTCCCTGAAGCACCGTCCAGGCGATGTTCGTCGTGAACATGGTGTCGAACGAGGGGTGGAGCTTCGCCAGCAGGAGCGCCAGGATGAACGATGCGAGGCCAACCTTGAGGCCGACGCGGGGAGTGACCTCATCGTAAAGCTGGTCCTGTGCCACTTCGGTGACCGTGTAGCACACGACGAACAGGACCAACCAGTAAATCAGCAGCGGCCAGACAAAGGCGAGCATGAATGGTTTTCCGTCGGGAGGGCCATGGCGCAATCTGCGCCTGGAGACGTTCCATACCTATCCTAACCCGCGCGCAGTGGCTCTGCCATCGAACGCTGGCGGTTTTCCGATCACCCTTATAACATGGCTCGACACGCACCGGCACTTTGAAGTACGGGAAACGATCCATGGTCCACCTGAGCGCCTTCGCCGACGAGATTTCCAAGGACCCCGTCGAGCAGCTTGAGGTCCTCGCGAAATACGGCGTCCGCCACGTCGAGTTTCGCTCGATCCTCGGCATCAACGTGCTCGACCTACCGGACGAAAAACACGAAGAGTTCCGATCCCTTTTGCGCGAGCGCGGATTCGGCCTGAGCGCGATCGGCTCTCCGGTTGGCAAGATCAAGATCACCGAGTCGTTCGAAGAGCACCTGACGCGCATCCAGCGGTCGATGGAACTGGCCGAGTTCTACGGCACTCCGCGCATCCGGATCTTCAGCTACTACATGCCTCCCGGCGAAGATCCAGCGCAGTACCGCGGCGAGGTAATGAAGCGCATGTCGCGCTTCGCCGACCTCGCGGCCGAGCGAGGACTTTCGCTCGTGCTGGAAAACGAAAAAGGGATCTACGGCGACACTGCCGCGCGCGTGCTCGACATCCTGGAAACGGTCGACTCTCCGAGCCTCACTCACGCGTTCGACCCGGCGAATTACGTGGAAGTCGGTCAGCCGATCGACGAGGCGTGGGCGCTGCTGCGCGAGCGCGTGACTCACTTCCATGTGAAAGACTACGACGCCCGCACGCACAAGAACGTTCCCGCCGGCGAGGGGAACGGCCAGATCCCGCAGCTGCTCGCCGATGCGGTCGCACACGGCTATTCCGGTTTCTGCGTCCTGGAGCCACACCTGGTGGTCGCCGAACTGGCGTACGGTTTTACGGGCCCCGAGCGCTTCGCCGACGCCGCTCGAGCCCTCACCGGCATCCTGGATACTGCGAAGATCGACTACGCGTAAGCCGCGGAAGCGATCACGACGGCCGACCGCGCATCGGGCGCGGCCATGCTCAATAGCCCATCGCAGCCCCGTCCTTGCGTGGGTCGGAGCCGCCGATCAGGACGTGGTTCTCGATGTCGATGCGGATCGCCTGGTAGCCGCCGAAGCCACTGCGCAGCTCGGTAAGCCGGTGGCCCTTGGCCGCGAGCTCTCGGCGGACGTCGGGGCGGATCTCGGATTCGAGCGCGACGCTCCCCCCGTCCTTGGCGCGGACGCCGGTCGGTTCGGAGGAGCCGACGTGGCGGAAGCGGGGCGCATCGCCCGCTTCTTGCACGTCCATTCCGAAGTCGATCATATTGCACAAGACCTGGGCGTGGCCCTGCGCCTGCATGTCGCCCCCCATCACACCGAAGCTCAGCCACGGCTTGCCGTCCTTGGTGACGAAGCCCGGGATGATCGTGTGGAACGGCCGTTTGTGCGGCTCGAGCCGGTTAGCGTGCGCAGGGTCAAGCGCAAAGAGACACCCTCGGTTCTGGAGCGGGAACCCGAGGCGGCCGGGCACGTGATACGAGCCAAACCCGGAGAAGTTGCTCTGGATGAGGCTGACCGCGTTGAAGTCCTTGTCGACCACCGTCAGGTAGATCGTATCGGCCTGGAGCGGGTCCCCCGGCGCCGGCTGTTCATTGGCGCGGTCGCGCGCGATCAGAGGCAGACGCCGGCGAGCGTACTCCTTGGAAATCAAGCCGGCGACGGGCACCTTGGCGAACTCGGGATCGGCGTAAAACTTCGCGCGGTCCTCGTAGGCCAGCTTCTTCGCCTCGATCATCAGGTGAAGCGCTTCGGCCGACTGCGCGCCCAGCGATTTCAGGTCGAACGACTCGAGCAGGTTGAGCATTTCGAGCACGGCGATCCCCTGGCCGTTCGGGGGCAGCTCCCAGACGTCGTAGCCCCGGTAGTTCGTGGAGACCGGTTCGACCCATGTGCTCGTGTGGTCTTCAAAGTCCTTGCGCGAGAAGAGGCCCCCGGCCTCACCGGAATAGGCAATGATCCCCTCCGCGATGGCCCCGCGGTAAAACGCGTCGCGACCGCCGTCGACGACCGCCCGCAGCGATCGAGCGAGGTCTTCGTTGCGGAACAGCGTAGCGGTCGCCGGTGCCTTGCCCCTGGGCAAGAAGCAGGCGGCGGCGGTCGGAACGGCCGACAACGCCCGCGCAGCGTCGTGCCAGTCGGCCGCGATAATCTCGCTGACCGGAAAACCTTCCTCGGCGTACGCGATGGCCGGCCCCAAAAGCTCGGCCCACGACTTCGTGCCGAACCGCTGGCGGAGTTGGTCCCAACCGTCCACGCAGCCGGGCACCGACCAGCTCAGCGGCCCGTGCGTGGGGATCTGCTTGAGACCAAGCGACTGATACTTTTCGAGCGTCGCCGCGTAGGGGGCACGTCCGCTCGCGTTGAGGCCGTAGAGCTTGCGGGACTTGGCGTCCCAAACGATCGCGAACAGGTCGCCGCCGAGGCCGCACGACATCGGCTCGACGACGCCGAGCACCGCGTTCGCGGCGATCGCCGCGTCGATCGCGTTGCCCCCCTGCTGCAGGACCCGAAGCGCCGCGGACGTCGCCAGCGGTTGGCTGGTCGCCGCCATGCCGTGTCGTCCCAGCACGGCGGACCTCGTCTTCTGGAGGGGGCCGCTCGGGCGGTCGTGGCCGAGCAGGGGCGTCAGCGAGACCAGAGCAAGTACCAGGAGAACGGCGAGCGGTGCGATGCCGATCAAAGTCGGTCGTACGATCATCGTGTGGTCCTTACGAGGCGGCTCGATCGTCCGGAGTGAAACGCTCGAAACGGGGGGCGGCAGCCGCCAACCTTTCGATTTCGACGCGCGACGGTAAAGCCGCCTGCGCGCCGTGCCGCGTGACGGCGAGTGCGCCGGCAGCGCTCGCCCACGCGACGGCTTCTGTAAGGGGCAAGCGATCGGCCAATGCCGTTGCCAGGGCCCCGTTAAACGCGTCACCGGCGCCGACGGTATCGATCGCCTGAACGGCATGTGCCGTGAATTCGAAGGAAGAACCTTCCGTGAACAGGAGGCAGCCGGCGGCTCCTCGCGTCACGATGACGTGCCTGACGCCGAAACGCTGCCGTAAGGACGCCGCGGCGAATTCCGAAGCATGCGACGCCTCGCAACGGCCGAGCGCGGCCGCCTCGTTCTGATTGGGCGTCAGCACATCAACATGCTGGAGCAGGCCGCGGGCCGGACCATCAATCGCTCCGGCGACTTCGTCACCGGCTCCGAGCCGAAGGTCGACGGGCGCGGGATTCAAGATCGTGGTCATCCCCGCGCGCTTCGCCCGCGACAGGGCGCGACCCACCGTTTCGAGCGGGACTTCCAGGCTCGCCAGCAATACGGAGGAAGGGTCGAAGACGGATTCCGGAAGCGCGTCGATGTCCTCCGGGAGAAGCTTCGCGTTCGCCCCGGGCGCGACGCCGATGACGTTCTCGCCTTCCTCCCCCACGAAAATGAGCGCGACCCCGGAAGCCACGCCCGTCAGTCGACGTGCATGGGACACGTCGATCCCCTCAGCGCGGTACCGGTCGAGCGACTCGCGGCCAAATGCGTCGTCGCCGACGGCTGTGACGAAAATCACCTCGGCGCCGGCACGTCGAGCGGCAACGGCCTGGTTCGCACCCTTGCCGCCGGGCCCGGACCAGAACGGTCCCCCGAGCACCGTCTCGCCGCGACCAGGCAGTTTGGGTAGTCGCACGCAAAGGTCGGTGTTGCTCGACCCGAGGACGACGACGCGCGCCATGCGGGGAAGTTCCTGTCCGAATGGGGGACGTGCCTACAGGTAATCCTCTCGGATCGGGTGGAACACATCGAGCGCGACCGCAGGCTCCTCGAGTGCGCGAACGCGGTGGACGACCCCGCCCGGGATGCGCCAAACGTCGCCCGGGCCGAGTGTTTTCGTCACGCCGCCGACCGTGAACTCGAGGCGTCCGGAAACCATCATGCCCACCTGCTCATGCGGGTGCGAGTGGTCCGGTACCAGCGACCCGGGCTCAAAATTAACGAGCGAGAGCATGATTCCCCGGCCGGCGTTCGTCAGGATCTCGACTCCCGGAAAGATCCGGTGCCGAGACCCCTGGCCCGCGGAGACGAAATAGGAGTCGCCCGTTGATTCACCGCTCATCGGCCGCGTCCACCGTAGGCCGACATCACGTGCGCGCCCGATGCGTTCAGGAGGTCTTCGCGCTTGCCGTTGAAGACCTTCGCGATGACGTCGTCGAGCTTATCGCCCCCTTCGAGCATGCCGCGGACAAAGGGCGCCACGTACCCTGGTGACGACGTGCCCATCCAATCCATCACCGCGTAACCGACCGCGCGGACGTCTTCCGCCTTCGTCCCATCCCCCATCGCCTCGATGGCCTTGGTCGTCCACCCTTGGTCGCAAAGATCGTACGCGGTACGCCGCAGCTTCATGATGTAAGGGCTGCCTCGTTCGAGCTGAGACGCCGAATAGGCTCCCAGTCCCAGCGCGACCCATTTCGGGGCCTTCCCCCCTTTGTTCACCAGGCCGATCACCAGTTGTTCCGTGATGATTCCTGGCAGGGTCCGATCGGCGGTCGGGCCGTCGTCGTCTTTCTTCGTCCGTGCTCGTTTCTTGGTCGCGGCGGCCGCCGGCTCGTCCTGTCCGTGGAGGGGGTCGGTCACAGCGACGTAAGGCTCGGCCGAGCCAAAGTTCGACGTCGACTGGTCGTCGGCCTCGACTTCACGGTTTTCGACAGCCCGCGCAAATTCCACGAAGCTGTTCCGTTCCTTGAAGACGTAGAGGCTCGTCTTCATCAAGCCGTCGAGACTGAGCGGGCCGAGCAAGCCCTTGAGCTTCGTGAACTGGGTTTCCATCACCTTCAACGTCGCGTCAGCCCGCGCTTTCGGCAGGGTACTGAAGAGAATGAAGTTCTTGCTTGTGGCGACTTCCGGAGTTTCCTTACCAGCCGCCTTCTTCCAATGATCGAGGCCAACCGTCTTGACGTGCTCGTCACGTTGCTCGGGAGTCATTTTCTTGAACGCGGCGAGCTGCAGGTCCTGGGGAGTGGAAGCGTACGACTGGATGGGGGCCTTCGGGTCGAACCCACCGTCGAGCTTCGCCCCCGCCTTGATCCACTCCTCGATCTTGGTGATCGCATTTTCCGAAAAGCGCCTCTGCCCCTGCGGCGGAGGCATCTTCGGCTTTCCCTTTTCCTCTCCACGCAGCCGAAGGACCAGATGGCTATCGTCGGGCTTTCCCGACTCGATCACTGGGTGCAAGTCCGAGCCCTTCATGAGCTTCTCGAACGAGGTCATGTCGAACTTGCCCTTGCGCTGTTCCGCGTTGTGACAACCGAAGCAGTTGTCGACCAAGATCGGGGCGATGTCACGCGAGAACTTGAGCGAGCCGTCGTCCTTGGCGTCCGGCGCAGGCGTCGCGGGCTTTTCGGCAGAGTCGTCCGCTCCCGCTTTCTTGGGCATTCCCTTCTTGGACGTCTTTTTCTTCTGGGCGGCCAAGACCAGGTGGAACGCATCGTTGGGTCGCGCCCGGACGCGTGAAGTTCGTGCCGGAGACGGACCATCCTCCGCTCCGACCTCTCCGCCGACGAACGAGAGAAGACCGAGCGTGAGGCCAAACCCCAGCAGCCCGAGCAAAATGCGCGACATGTTCGGTGCCCCTCACCTGGAAGTTGCACGGTTGGATGCGCTCATTGTCGCGCAAACGCAGGCGGTCTTCAAGACGGTGCAACTCATTTCAAGGCAAAATGGCCGGCCTACGCTGGGCGCCGGCGTTTCGGTCAGGGCGCGACCGTGACGTGGGCGGTTCGGGAGGCCGATCGGTGGGTGACGAGGTCGGTCTGTGTCAGGAGCATATCGTAGTTCCCGGGCGGCAAATCACCAGGAAGGTCGAGCCGGTAGTTGACATAATAGTCGCGTCGACGCCGCCGGCACGAGTCCTCGGCAACGCCCAGCTCGTGGGTCCAGACCGCCTTTTCGCCGCCGGTCGGCCGCAACTCGACCTCCGAGGCAACCCGAGAGTGAAATCCGTCACCGTCCTGTTCGTAACGGACCCCCGCCATCTCGCAGTAGACGATCACGGCGCGGCCCGGCCTGCAACCCGTGGTCTCCATGAGGTCGTAACAACCGAACCCCTTGACCCGACGGCACAATTGAACGGAGGTCACTTCCAGCGGAGACAGGTCCTCGAGGCACTCGACCGCCTTGTGAAGCTCACTCGCGAGCGCGGACGTGTCGGCCAGGCTGCCGCCCGCAGAATGAATCAGCGGTGCGACGACCGATCGCCAGGGGACGCTTCCCGGTTTCTCACCGGGCTCGTTCAGCCAATCGAGCAGGGCATAGCGCTGGGCCCATTCATCGGCCGCGCCGTCGTTCTTGCCTGCCTGGTCCCGCGCGACGGCAAGAAGCTGCTTCAGACCATCCGCCCAGGTTTCGGCCGGCGAGGGCGGCTCGCGTTTCGTTTCCGGTTCCTTCGGAGTCGTACGATCGATAACGATCCGAGTTTCCGGGCCGGCGACTGGCGGAGCTTCGGTGGAAGGAACCTCGACGACAGCCGGCGCAGGGGCTTCCTGTGTCGTCGGCGTATTGGTCACCGCGGGCGTAGCGGCCGCCACGGGTACTTTCGGTTCGGCGTTCGGAGCCGTTTCAACGACGTCGAGCGAAGCGAGGTCCACCTTGACGTTCTTCTCTGCCTTGGCCGCAATGGCGTCGAGAAGCGGCGTCGGCGCCGGGGGCTTCGCCGGCACCGGCATCGATGCCGCACGTGCAGGCGGGTCCACAAGCTCGGGCGGCCGCTCAGGAACGGTCTCTCCATAGGGTGCAGTCGTTGGGACTTCCGCCGTTTGTGACCGTTCCACGCGTGCCCTGGACGTTACGGGCAGGGGATCGACTTGCTGAACGAGCGGGTGCTGGCACCCTTGCGCGGCCAGGGCCCCGGCAAGGAGACAGCAGAACCCCAACACGGAGCGCCGTGACGAACGGCCGTTTCGCATGAGTGAGCCCTTCAACCGCTCGGTAAAGAGTTGACGGTGGGCGAGCGTCGAGCGTACGAGGAATGGTGACGCGGGCATGGTACTCAACGGCACGAATCAGGCAAGCTCAATTCCGCCGTCGGCGACCAGGGCCGTGATTCGCCGCCAAGACTCATGCCGCGCTCTCCGCGCTTCCCTGTCCAGCCCGCGCGCAACATCAAGCCCGACACGACGGAACCGGAGCAACTCGCCGGGACGGACCTGTCCCAAGCGGTCGAGGTCGGACGAAATGACGTGCCCAACCAGCGGGTATCCCCCCATCGTGCCACACGCCACTCCGAGAACGATCGCCTGGCCCCCGGCGACCTGAATCCCGCCCTGCGCAACCGGTGAAGAGAGCCGCGCGTCGTCGGCTACGACCGGCAACGGCGGGCTGATCAGCCGCACCCCCATGCGGTCGCACTCGGGAGCGACAACAAACTCGAACTCGTCCCAGAACGAAGGGTCGGAGACTCGAGCCGCGTCCGGCCCCTCCACGATCCGGAGGAGGTTGGAGCGAGGAGGAAGCACGGGCGAGCTGGCGAGACGGCGAAAACGCGATGTCGCCGACAGGGCGGGCAAGACCTGGCCGGCCTTCAGGCGGTTCTCCTGGGACCGGCTGCCAAGCAACGGCGGAGTCTGCCACCCGCCCTTCACGGCAAGGTAGGTGCGGACGCCCTGCGCCGCGCTCCCCAGCACCAGTCGCTCGCCCGATCTCAGGGTGAAGCTGCAGGGCACATCGAGAGAACGAACGACTTCCGCGATCACGATTTCCGCCTGCATCGGAGCGCCCGCCAGGGCCAAAGCGAGAGGCTGGCGGGCTTCATAGGTTCCCCCCAGGAGCGTCAACTCGACGACCGCGCAGTCGGCGGAATTCCCCACGAGCGCGTTCGCCAGGAGCGCTGAGGCCGTGTCGAACGCGCCGCCGACCGGCACGCCCCAGGCGCGATACCCGACGCGGCCGAGGTCCTGGAGCGTCGAAAACGTGCCCGGGTGGACGACCGTCAAACCCATGTCGTCACCTGCGCTCCGAAAACCAGGGCTCAGCCTGCGACCGGATCGAGGAAACCTCGAAGTGCGACCCCATCCGCCTTCAGAGCCGCCAAGACGATGTCGGCCTTCGCCACCGCCGACGGGTCGTCGCCGTGGATGCACAGCGACCGAACGCCCGAGGCCACGAGCCGAAGCGCTTGCGCCCCGATCTCGAACGGGTCGTGCAGCACCGCGTCGGGCTCGCTACGTGCAACGAGCCGCCCGCCCGGGCCATATCGGCGCTCGGGAAACCCCTCTGAGATGAACGGAACCCCCGTTTCCCGCGCGAACCGTTCGAGTTCGCCTCCAGGTTGTCCCAAGACGGGGACCGCCAGGCGAAGAAGGGCGGCGATAACGCCCTCGGCGATCGACGGATCACGCTGAGCCTGGTTGTAGAGAGCCCCGTGCGGCTTGACAAAACGGACGGAAACCTCGTGTTCCCGGGCCATACTATTGAGCGCTTCGAATTGCTCGGTAATCAACTCGGCGACCGCAAGGGCCGACACCGGCCATTCCCTCCGCCCGAACTGTTCGCGATCGGCGAACCCAGGGTGGGCGCCGACGGTCACCCGATACCGGCGCGCGAGCGAGAGTGTCTGTGCGATCGTGTCGTGGTCGCCCGCGTGCGCACCGCAGCAGATGCTCGCGGAGGTCACTCGACGCAGGAGCGCTTCGTCGTTGGGGAAGCCCTCTCCGAGGTCGGCGTTGAGGTCGACGCTCCGGCTTGTGTTCTTCATCGGAGCCACTCTCCGAATCGTTGCTCGTACTCTGTCGCGGTGATCGGCACGAAGCGAAGCCGATCGCCGGCGCGGATCGGGAAGTGGCCGCTGTCAAGGTCCACGATCCGCAGCGGCGTTCGACCGAGGATGTTCCAGCCGCCGGGGGAATCAATGGGGTAAACACCGGTTTGGCGGCCTGCGATCGCGACCGACCCCGCGCGGACGCGTTTACGCGGGGACGCTCGACGGGGTTGACCAGCGAGAGATTCGGGCAAATATCCCGCGTAGGGAAACCCGGGCAGGAACCCGACCGCAAAGACCGTGTATTGCTGCGCCGTGTGCGCTTCGACTACGGCTGCCGGGCTGAGTCGCGCGTGCCTGGCGACATCAGGTAGGTCGATACCATCGTAAAGGACCGGCAACTCGATCGATCGTCCGATTGCCGCTTCGCCGGCACCGGCCTCGAGCAAGCTCAAGTGCCGGCAGAGCGCGTTCCAGTTCACGGTCTCCGGCTCCGGAAAGACCGCCACGCTGCGATACGCCGGCACTACGTCCAGGATCGCAGGCCACTTTTGCGCGCGTACGGCGGCCGCCCAAGATGCTGCTGCCTGTTCCGTTTCGAAACTGGCGAGTAGTGCACGATCGCCCAGCGGCTCGATGCGAGGCATGGCCAGCCCCCCGGAATCATCCTTCCGGGGATTGTAACACACGCGACGGAAGCCGTTGAGCGGCGCTCCCCCTACAAGACCCGGACCGGTAGAATCAAATGTGGTCACATCCACGCCTTGCTAAGGAGAACGCCATGCCCGCCTGGGTGCTCGCCCTCGGACTCGCGGCGCTAACGGCGGGAAAGCCCGATACGCCAGCGGACGCCCTCACGCTCCGGGACGGCAAGGTCGTGCTCGGCCAGGCCATCGAGCCTGCTCCGCGAGGAACTTTCCTTTTCGTGGTTCGCCGGGCATGGGTGGAAGCCCATTTACCGGACCTCGCCAAGCGGTGGGAAGCCGACGAAAGAATAATGGCCCGCCGCGCGGAAGCCCTGCGACGCGTCCGGCTTGAGGCGTGGAAACGCGACCGTGGCGGCGTTGCCGAGCCGAGTGACCGGATCGTGTCCTGGATCGATCGGGAGCTCGCTCGGCTGGATCCCGCACACCGAACGGCGTCGCCCCTGATGCTGGTGAACCTACCGCTTGGCCAGGTTCAAAAACTCGAACGAAAACCACGGCCGGCCGGCCGCCAACTCCGCCTGGGATGGCTCCTGGGCTTGAAGGGCGTGGAGGAAATGTCGCTCGCCAAGCTGAGCGATGCGCTGGAGGACCGCGGCTTCGCTCCGGGCTCGACCGCACCGGCGATGGTCGACCGCCTCCTCCCGATCCCGGTGGAATCCGACGAGCGGTGGCTCGCACGGCGCGCGGCGACCGAGGCCGCGTACGACACGGACCTGCGTTTTATCCGCATTCAGCAGCTCGTCTTGCCGGAACCGGTGCCGGGACAGCCCTTGGACGCAAAGACGGCACTCTCGGCCCTGCCTGAGTTGACGAAGCTGCTGACGGGCGATGCCGTCGACCCGTTGCCTGCACGGCTTCGTGACGTCGCCGCGCGGGGCCGTGTCGGGGCAGTCGTGACCCGGCAGGCGACCAGTCCCGACCTCGAAAACGTCACCGTCGAGATGGTGCTTTGGGTCCACGGGCCGGGCGACCGGTGGTCGCCGTTCGGATCGAGGTCCGTGACGGTTGGCGCCGCCGACCTCAAGGACAACGACGGCAAGGACCTCGCCGAAGACCCGCAGGTGCAGATGGCCTTTCGGTTCATCGAGAGTCTCGGCCTCGGGCAAGTCCCGGCCGACGTGCGCCAGAAAGGATTGAACATCGGTGCCGCGACGAGGCAAGCGTTGGCGCAGACGAGGAGTCTCTTCCAGGAGGACCTCGCCAAGCTCGCGCTCTCGATCGAGGACGGCCCCAGCGCCCCCGCCGGTCCGAAGGGCGGTCCCTGAGGCAGCATCGGGTTTGGCCGGCTCTCCCCCGGCGTGAAAGACCGATTGTGAGCGACGACGCGCGGGGTTATCCTGATCGTCGCTACGGGGTTAACCAGTCAAGGCCGCGCCGCGGAATGGAAAGGGGTCGAGCGGATGGGTTTGTTCACCGGTAAAAAGGGATTGGTCCTCGGTGTGGCCAACGATTATAGCATCGCGTGGGCCATCAGTCAGAAGTTGCTCGAGCAGGGGGCAGAGATCGGTTTCACCCACTTGCCGGGCGACAAGATGGAACGGCGCGTGCGAAAGCTCGCCGACCCCATCGGCGCGAAGCTCATCACATCGTGCGACGTGCAGAAGGACGAAGACGTGGCGCGCGTGTTCGCGCAGGCGCGTGAGACTTACGGGGCCCTCGACTTCGTACTCCACTCCATCGCATTTGCGCCGATTGACGACATCAAGTGCAATTTCGTCAATGCGAGCCGCGAAGGCTTCAAGACGGCGATGGACATCAGCGTCTATTCCCTGGCGATCGTTGCGCGGCACGCGGCCGAGTCGATGCCGAACGGCGGCGCGATCGAGACGCTTACGTATTTCGGCGGCGAGCGCGTGGTCTCGGGATATAACATGATGGGCGTCTGCAAGGCGGCCCTCGACGCGGCCGTGCGCTACCTGGCCTACGACCTCGGGCCCAAGAACATTCGCGTGAACGCGGTTTCGGCCGGACCGGTCAAGACGCTCGCCGCGTCGGCCGTGGGCGACTCCGACAAGCTCGCGGGCTTGTACGAGGCGGTCTCGCCGCTCGGCCGCAACATCACGCGGGAAGAGGTTGGCTCCGCGGGCATGTTTCTGCTATCCGACCTCGCCAGCGGAATCACCGGCGAGATCCTGCACGTGGACTGCGGCTACAACGTCATGGGCTCGCCGGGTCGCGCGATCGAGGCGGCCAAGGCCGGGGCCACGCTTTGAGCGAGGAAGAGCGACCCCTCCGCGTCGGGATTGGCCTGATCGCACGCGGTGGCCGATACCTCGTTCGGCAACGGCCGCCGGGGAGCATCATGGAGGGTGTCTGGGAATTCCCCGGGGGGAAGTGCGAACCCGGGGAATCGCCCGAGCACGCGACGATGCGAGAGTGCTTCGAGGAAACCGGGCGGGACGTGTCGGTCGACCGTCTTCGGCGCGTCGTCGTGCACCGTTATCCGCACGGTTGGATCGAGCTATCGTTCTTCGATTGCAGCCTCAGCGACGACGCCGCGGAGCCGGCCGAGGGGTCGGGCTTCGTCTGGATTGACGCCGCGGATCTGCGAACGCTATCCTTTCCGGGCGCGAACGAGGCGATCCTGGACGAGCTGTGCGCGCCCGGTTAGACGCGATTCCAGCTCGGCCGCGCAGCAACGGGTCTCATCGCCCCCGCTAACCTGCCGGGGCGATGAGACTCGAGCGGACGCCACCTGCTTTTACGGAATGCGCTCGGGATTGACCGGGATCGGCGGCTCGCGGTCGACGACGTTGTCGATGAGCCCGTAGTCGCGCGCTTCCTCCGGGGACATGAACCGGTCGCGGTCGGTGTCCTCTTGGAGGCGCTCCAGGGTCTGGCCGGTGTGCCTCATGTAGATTTCGTTGAGCTGCTTTTTCATGCGGATGAACTCTTCCGCATGGATCATGATGTCGGTCGCGGTCCCTTCCATGCCGGCGAGCGGCTGGTGGATCATGATGCGGCCGTGGGGCAGGGCATTCCGCTTTCCCTTGGCGCCGGCCGCGAGCAGCAACGAGCCCATGCTGGCGCACTGCCCGATGCAGTACGTGGCGACGTCGCACGACACCCACTGCATGGTGTCGTAGATCGCCAGCCCCGCGGTCACGCTGCCGCCGGGGCTGTTGATGTAGAGGTGGATGTCGGCCTTCGCGTCCTGGTGCGCGAGCACCAGCATTTGGGCGACGATCAAGTTCGACACGTTGTCGTCGATCGCCGAGCCGAGGATGATGATGCGGTCTTGGAGCAGGCGGGAGTAGATATCCATCGCCCGCTCTTCGCGACCGCTCCGTTCGATCACGATCGGGATCAGTGGCATGAGTCGTTCCCTTAGACGAGTTTGCGCCGGTCGGTTCGCGCCGCGAATGTGCTGATCAACTGGTCGCCGGCCCCTTGGCGTCGGCACTGGGAATGTGGCCGACGACCTCGTCGACCAGGCCATACTCCTTCGCCTGGACCGCGTTCAGGTAGCGGTCGCGTTCCGTGTCGCGGGCGACCTGTTCGATCGGCTGTCCGGTATGTTTGGCCAGGATCTCGTTGATGTCTTTTTTGTTGGCCAGGATCTCTTGGGCCTGGATTTCGATGTCGGAAATCTGCCCCCCGACCTGGCCATAGGGCTGGTGAATCATCACCTTCGAGTGAGGCAGCGCATAGCGCCGCCCTTTCGTGCCGCCGGCCAGAAGGACGGCCGCGCCCGAGGCGGCCATGCCGATGCAGTACGTCGCGACCGGGCAGTCAATGAACTGCATCGTGTCGTAGATGGCCAGCGTGCTCGACACGCTGCCGCCGGGGCTGTTGATGTAGAAGCTGATCCCCTGCGTGCGGTTCTCGAACTGCAAGAAGAGGAATTTCATCACCGTCATGTTGGCGACGGCATCGTTGATGACCCCCTCGAGGAAGACGATCCGGTTTTCGAGGAGGAGGTCGCCCAGGGTCATCTGGCGTTGCCGGGCGTAGTCACGGTAGCGCTGAAGGCTCGGCGCTGTGAGCGAATTGTCGACGAACATGGGCCTTGTCCCTTGGAGATCAAGGCCCGCCCGCCGCGACCGAAGTCGGGCGGTACGGGCCGGCACAAGTGATCCGGGATTGCGAGGAATGCGTCAGGACACAGGCTCGCCTTCGTCTTCCGAGCTCGCTGCCGCGGCAGCCTCGGCCTCGGCGACATCTTCGGCGCTCGCGGCGGTCTGGTCGAGCGTCTCGACCGCCTGCTCCTCGACGAGGGGCACTTCCTCGAACTTGATGTACTCCATGATGCGGTCGAGCGTCTTCTGCTCGAGGATCTGCGTGGCGAGTCCCTCCGCCAGTCCTTCCTTTTCGATACGGGCTCGGACTCGCCTCGGGCTCTCGTCATTCCGCGCGGCTATCCGTTCAATCTCGAACTCGAAATCGTCGTCCTCGACCTTGATCTCTTCCGCGTCGGCGATCTTTGCCAGGATGAAAAACTCCTTGAGGCTACGGAGGGTCGACTCGTGCGCGTTGGCACGGATCTCCGCCTCTCGGGCGCGGATCTGGACGTCGCTGAGGCCTCCCTGGCGCATCTCCATGACGAGGCGACGGATCGTGGACTTTTCTTGCCGTCCGACCAGGTCCTTGGGCAACTCGAACGGCACCTCGGCAATCAGCTTGTCCATGATCTCGCGACGCATGGTTTGACGCTTTTGCGTCTCCAGGCGGCGATCCAGCACGCCTCGCAATGCCTCGCGCAGTTCCTCCGCGCTATCGAAGCCGATCTCGTCGAGGAACGATCGGTTGACCTCCGGCAGACGGATCTGCTTGAGGTCCTTGACCACGAACTCGACCCGAACCTCCTGACCCCGGAGGGCGGGATTCGCCGAGCCTGAGCCGATTTCGGCCGTGGCCTCACGGGTATCGCCGGCCTTGGCGCCCGTCAGGGCCTCGGCCAGCTTGGGCACGCGCCCGTCTTGGAACCGCATTTCCGGCTGGAGACGGAACTGGGTTTCCTTGAACTCGTTAAGAGTTTCGCCGTCGCGCTCGAAACGGATGTCGGCGATGACGTAGTCACCGACCTCCGCACTCCCATCCAGCTTGGGCACGATCTGGGCATACCGCTCGAGAAACGAGTTCAACTGGGCGTCGATGTCCGCTTCCGTGATCACCTTCGTCGGCCGATTGACCACCAACGCTTTGTAGGCCGGCAGATCGAAGTCGGGCCGCACCTCAACTTCAATCTCGAAATTCATCGGACCATCGTCCGGCAGCGTGATGGCTTCCACGTCGAGATCGGGCGGGGCAATGGGGTCGATCTTGTAGTCCTCGTCCAACTGCTCGAGTGCAGACATCAGCAGCGTGGACTTCACCTGCCCCGAAACTTGCTTGCGGAACCGGCGCTCGACTAATTGACGTGGAGCGTGACCTGGCCGGAATCCCGGGACGACCGCCTCGCGCGTCATCTCTTTGAGGGAGTCTTGAAATTGACGGTCGATGTCCGACCGGGCGATCGCGACTTTCACGTGTTTCCGGCACGGACCAACGTCCGTGATTTTCACGTCGAGATCAAGCTTCGGCTTCTCGATCTCGGTCTCGGTCCCGGCGACTGGCGCGGTCGCGCCTTCTATTGCCTCGTCGGTGCTGTTGGGCGATTCGAGGTCTTGCTCGCCGGTGCTCATCTGGGGCTTCCTCAAGTTCGTCGGGCTGACGGCTTGGGACGCCATCACGCACCCGACGCGCTCGAGCGTAAGCCGTCAGCCCCGTTCTCACCACGGACAAGAGCGGGAGATGGGATTTGAACCCACGACAACCACGTTGGCAACGTGGTGCTCTACCCCTGAGCTACTCCCGCAGACAGTTCAGACATTGTGCCCAAGAACCTGGAGAGAAGCATGATACGCGTTCACCCCCCGGCTCGGTCGAGGCAATGGCTAGTATAGCGCGGCGACCAGGGAATTCAAGTCATCTTCGGGGAAAACTCGCCGTGCGCTCTTCGGTTAGATTGCGTTTGCGTGGGTCGCCCGGCCACGATAACCTGAAAGATTAACCAGCCGACAGGTTCGCCACAAGAAAACCGTCCGCCGCGGCCCGCCGCGGCGTCAGGGTGCCCCACTCATGGATTATCAGCTTGTGATCGTGCGCGGCCGGAGCGCCGCGCAGGCGCTGCAGCTCACCGACGGCGTGACGACCGTGGGTCGCCATGACGAGTGCCAGCTTCGAATCAAGTCGTCCCAGGTGAGCCGGAAGCACTGCGAGCTGTTTGAGAAGAAGGGGCTCCTCCTCGTCAAGGACCTCGGCAGCGCGAACGGTACGTTCGTGAACGGTCAAAAGGTTGACGGACAGCGCGTACTCGAGCCGGGGGACGAGTTGATGATCGGTTCGGTCAAGCTTCGCGTCGAAAAGAAGTCAGGCGCGACTCCCGCCCCCGCGGCGGTGACCGCGCCTGCCGCCAAGCCCAGCGATACAGCGGTCGGCGCCCCGGCGACCGAGGCCGCGCCGGCACCGGCGGACGATGAGTTCGATATCGACTTCGAAGGCGAACCCGAATTGGCGGTCGAGCCAGCCGCGGCAGTCACGGCCGACGTCGGCGGGGACAGCGAGTTCGATGCATTGCTCAACGATCCAATCCCGTCCTCGGCGCCCGAGGCGGCATCGAAACCCACCCCCGCGCCGGCCACCGAACCCCCGCCCAGCGTCGATAAGGATCTCGCGGAGGACGCGGTCGCCGATTTCTTGCTCGATATCAAGTTCGACGAAGACGACCGTTAACTCTCGTTCGCCCGTGTCGTTCGTCCCGGCGGTGGGTACCGTGCTTGCCCGGTCCGGGTGGTCGCGCGCACCGACTTCTTTTTGAAGCGCATGTGGCCAGGAGTCAACATGACCTCCTGTGGTCTTGGACAGCCATCCCCTGATGCCTTAAATAGCTAATGTGAGTTGCAAAAATGCCAGCCTAGCTTTCATGGGACTGTGTTCGCTCATTAAACCTTCGCCTTGTGTCGCATTGGGACTTTACGACAATGGCCCGGCGCAAAACACTTCCGGAGTCGGTTCGCACCAAATACGCCCTCGCGGAACGACTCACCGCGTTACGGCAGGAACTGTTCGGAGAGCGAGGTGGCCCGGAGCTCGCGCGGCGGTTGGGCCTGCCCGTTCGAACCTGGTACAACTACGAAGCGGGTGTGACGGTGCCAGCCGAGGTCATCTTGAAGCTGATCGAGATGACCTCGGTCGAGCCGTCGTGGCTCCTTCGCGGCGAAGGGGCCAAGTACCGAACGGCCGTCCCCGCGACCATCGGAAACGGTGCATCGGCAGGGGAACCCGCGCGTTCAGCAAACGCACTCTTGCGCAAGGCTCTGGAAATCTTGGAGCAAGAAGACGGAGACCCTTGTTTCCCATCAAGTTCGGCCGAGGCCGACGCCCTCGCGTCGCGACGGCCCTCGGTGGTGCTGATCGGCGTCGAAGAAGGGGCGGGTGCTTCCGCCGGTAAGCCGATGAAGCCGCCGTACCTGGCGGGGCCACGAGAGTGGCTGGAGGCGGAGGGGGACTGTCGGTGCGTTCGGGTCGTGGGCGACGCGATGGCGCCGATCGCCACGGACGGGGCCTATGTTGCCTACGCGCCTGGAGAAGAGCCGTACGACCTCCTCGACGGAAAACTCGTCGTGGCGTGGGTCGACGGCCGGCCGATCGTGCGCTGGTTCGAGCAGCACGGACGGTATGCGATCCTCAGAGCCGAGAGCGCCGAATCCGGAGAAACTCAACGGCTCATCGATCTCGTTGGCGACGACGTCCCCTTGCTTCGCCGAGTGCGCTGGATCAACACGCACCACTGAAGCTCGCGGGCGACCTTACCACGAGACGTGGGTATCGAGGCACGGAAGGACCAGTATCTTGCCGTCGCCAATCCGGCCGGTGCGGGCCTGCCCGACGATGGCCTTGAGCGCGGCGGGAACGTCCTGGTCGTTCACGAAGAGCGTGATTTCGACTTTCGGAAGGAACGAGGCGTCGTACTCACTCCCGAGATAGCGATGGAGCCGGTTTTTCTGCCGGCCGTAGCCCATCGCCTCGCGCACCGTCCCCCCAACGATCTCGATTTCGGTGAGGGCCGACAAAACGGCCTGCGCGCGGAACGGTTTCACGAGCGCCTTGATGAAGGTCACCGACTCAACTCCACAAAACCGCCGGCAAGTCCGTCGCTGCCCCCGTTTGCGCAAACGAGCTTTACGTTGAACTATCGCATGCGGCAGGACGCTTGACAACCTGGCCGCACGGACGGACAGTAATGAGGAGTTCATTTCCGGGGGCGATCCCGGCCAAAATACGTTGACGGCGCGAGGTGACACATGCGGCGGGTTCTGGCGACGCTAGTAAGCGCAGCCTGCCTAATTGGGGCAGGATGCGGCAGCAAAAGCTACGAAGAGCGGCTGACCCGAACCCTGGAGGACATGAGGTATCAGAAGCGCCTCGACGATAACCTGATGCCGCCCCCGAAGCGGGACCAGGGCAAGTACGAGGAGTTGATGATATTCATCAGGCCTCCCAAGAACATGGTGCCAAGCTCCTCGAAGGAGTTCTTGCTCTACCCCGCGATTGAGCCCGGAAAGTTTGATCTTGAGGGGAGTTTCATCGAGGACAAGAAGCAGACGCCCAGCCTGCACATCCTCGCCCGGATCAAGAAGCCGAAGGACACCTCCAAGAAAAAGGTCGCCACTCCGGCCGATACCGCCACCCGAGGTGACTTCAACACCGACGTGCTCGCGATCGTCAACGCGGTCTATTCTTCAGATGTCGACCTCGCGAAGTTCAAGGAAGTGACCGAGAAGCGGAACAAGTACAAGCACCACACGCTCGAGGTCAATGACAAGAACGTGCAGGTGTACCTCTACGGTGGAAAGGACGACAGCCATCAGGTCGCCCTGATCTTTGAGTACCCGAAGGCCGAGCAACAGACGCTCGTCGGCAAGATCAAGCTCAGCCTCGAATCGTTCACCGTCGGGCGACGCGCTCAAGCCAACTACGCGGGCGCCGTGGGCGAAGAGGCCGAGAGCGCTGGGGCCGGTCAAGGCGTCGCCTTCTGAGCTTCTCCACGTGCTCGTACGGCGGGGTCAGCCCGCCAAGGTCACCAACTTAACGACTCGTCTTGGGGTAGCACGCCCAGAGTCGTCGATGGGCGCAGCGCATGTCCCGGCGCGGGTCGACCGCGCCCGTCAAAGGCTCCGGGCGCGCCACCCAGCCGCATGAACCACCTTATGGCACGGTGGACGCACAACGACAACGTTCCATACACTGCGGCTCAGGGCATCGGCTGCGAATCGGTTGGTGCAAGGACTTCGAGCCGGATGTCCCGGAAGCGAACCTCCGTCGGTCCGCCGGAATGAAGCTGGAATGCGAAGACTCCGCGCTTCGCGCCCGACGGATCGTCGAGCTCGGCGCAGGGCTTGCCGTTCAAGGACGTCCGGACCTTGCTGCCGACGGCCGTGATTTCGTAACGGTTCCACTCGCCGGGCTTGACGGCGTCCTCACCCGACTTCGGCCAGAGCAGGCCACGGCCGTTTTCTTCGTACAGCTTGCCCCACCACCCAGCGCCCACGTCCGCCTGGTAACCCTTCATCTCGCCGTTCGGCAGGGCCTCGCTCCGGAACTGCACCCCGCTGTTCCCCTCATTGCGGACGAGCTTGACCTGGAGCGTGAGGCGAAAGTCGCCGGCAACCATCGTACTCCGCAGGAAGTCGTTATGGGACAGGCCCTTGGTCTTGCCCACAATCTCGCCCCCTTCGACCGCCCAGAGCGTATGGTTCCCTTCCCAGCCCGTCAGGTCGCGGCCGTTGTAGAAGCCGGCGGCATTGTCACTCGTCGCGAGCAACGGCGCCTGACGCGGGCTGGCGAGATAGGCGACGAGCGACCGGACCTCGTGATCCGCCAGGGGCTTCCACAGGTCGTCGGGCATCATCGACTGGTCGCTAGCCCGGCGCTCGTCGATTTCGCCCTTCGGAATCACGACGATGTCGTTGGCCGAGACGAGCGTGACCGAGTCGCGGTCCTCGGAACGGACGATGCCGGTCAAGACCCGGCCTTGCGACGTCGAGACGACCGTCGCCGCGTAGTCCTTGCCGATGAGTGCGCTGGGGTCGAGGACGTTCGCGAGCAAGTAATCGAGATCCGCACGGTTTGAGCCGGTGAGGTCGGGGCCGACGCGCCCTCCCAGGTCGAACAACGTGTGACACTGCTGACATGTCTTGACGAACATGGCCCGGCCCAGCGCGACGTCTGGGGGTTGCGCCGGCTTGGCGGTCAGTAGTTTCTTGTAGCGCGCGATCAGCGCCGCCCGCTCCGCCGGAGTCTCGCGCGCTTTGCCCCATACCCGGCCAATCAGGTCGTCGAGCTCTTTATTGCGGTGATTGCGCAACTGCCGGATCACGTCGGCGGAGAGTTGGTTCGACATCACGCGCCCGTCACCCACGGCGGCGAGCAGGGCACGAGCGAAGTCGACGCGCGAGGCGAGCGTATTGAGCGCGTCTCGGCGCTCTTCGACGGTCAGCTTTGGGTAGACGGCCAGGACGGCTTCGGGCGTTTTCGGCTCATCGTAGGCCGCGAGCCCACGCATTGCCTCGCCTCGGACGGTGGCGTCGTCGAGCAAGCTCAGCAGGGCCGTCCCGAGTTTGGGATCGTGGACCTTGAGCAGGGCCACAAGTGCATCCCGGCGCAGCCGTGCGTCGGTCCTTCGATCGAGCAGCCGCTCGCGTAGCACGGCCAACGCTTCCGGATCGCCGAACGTCAGTCCGAGCGCATCGGCCGCCGAGCGAACGCGCGGATCGTGACTCGTCCTGAGCCGCTGCGCCGCGTCGGGCCACGACTTGGGCATGGCCACTTGCCGGCGACCCTTCAGCGCGTCGTTGAGGCCCTCCAGCAGGGCGATTTGTCCGGCCGACTCACCCGTTTGGCGCAGGCGATCGACCAGCAGCCCTATCGCCTCCGGCGTGCCGATCGCCGCGATTCTTCGGGCCATGAAGGGGAGGAGGATCGGGATCTTGGAAGAAGCCGCAAGAGTCAGTGCGCGACTCGCGTCGACCGTCGCAAGCGGCTCGGCCGCATACCAGTACATGAGCGGCAGGTTGTGGTCCGCGGCGTCCTGGCTGTGCCCAACGAGAGCAGACAGCACGTCCCAGCGCCGATCGAGCGGCATTCGCTGGAGCGCCGCGGCAAGGTAGAGACGTACGATCGGAGACCCATCGCTATTCGCCATCGTGGCAAGGCTCGTCGGACCGGGCCGTTTCGCAGACGGGTTCTCCATCGTGAGCTGTACTAGCCAAGCGCGAAGGAACGTGTTCGGTTGGCTCCGGTCCAGATCCCACAGGCGATCGAGCGAGGCTCCGATCGAATGGAGCGCCCACAAAGCGCGTAGTCGGATACGCTCGTCGGCATGAGTGGTCGCCAACTTCTCAAGCAACTGAGTGTTGACTTGATCTCGACCCCGTTCCTGGAGAATCCTGCGGGCGTGCCTCGCGTACCAAACGTTGGGATGTGCCTGTAGGCCAACGAGCTCGTTTGAACTCAGTTTTTGCAGGTCGAGTTTGGCCGGCTTGGCGTCTCCGTAGCTGACCTTGAAGATCCGCCCGTTCGTCCGGTCGTGCCCGTCGACATTGCCGTGATGGCACTGGTTCTTGTCGTACCAGTCGATCATGTAAACGTTGCCGTCAGGACCGCTCTTGAGGCTGAGGATTTGCGACCACCGGTCGTTCGCCAGCAAGAAATCCGGTGCGTGCTTGCCGACGAAGCCCGAACCTTGGGGAACGAGCAGGTCGCGATTGATCCGCGCCCCATGGATGTTGTTCATAAAGATTGAGCCGCGGTATTCTTCGGGCCAGGTCCCACCCTGATAAATCAAGGCCCCGGCGTGCGCGTGTCCGCCGCCGGCAAGGTCGGAGCGGCCGTTGCCGCCGTGGGGATTGCCGCCGAGGTAGTGGCGGTGGTCGGCGATCGTCTTGATGTCGTCGTAGGTATAAGGGTTGAAGTGGGGCCCGGCCTGGCGTTCGTAGCGGCCGCCCTGGATTACGTGGTAGAGATGCGGGATCACGCACGAGGTCAGGAAGGCTTGTCCGTGCTCGTCGAAATCGAGGCCCCACGGGTTGCTCGTGCCGTGGGCAAAGACCTCAAAGGTGTGGCGGGTGGGATGGTAGCGCCAGATGCCGGCGTTGACCGGAGTGCGTTCGGCGTCCGGGGCGCCGGGCTTGCCGACGCGGGAATCGGTGAACACGCCGTGGCAGCCGTAGAGCCAGCCGTCCGGTCCCCAGATGAACGAGTTCAAGGTCTCGTGAGTGTCGTGCGATCCCCAGCCGTCGAGCAGCACCTGCGGCGGTCCGTCGGGGCGGTCGTCGTGGTCCTTATCGGGGATGAACAGGAAGTTAGGTGCTGCGCCGACCCAAACGCCACCGAAGCCGAGCTCCAGGCCGCTCACCAGGTTCAGCTTGTCGGTGAACACCTTCCTCGTGTCAAAGGTCCCGTCGCCGTCGGTGTCCTCGAAAATCAAGATGCGGTCGCTGGCCCGCTCTTCGGGCACCCTTACGGGGTACGAGTACGCCTCCGCCACCCAGAGGCGGCCTCGGTCGTCGATCGCGAACGCGATCGGCTGAACGACGTCCGGCTCGCCCGCGAAGAGCGTCACTTTGAACCCCGGCGGAACCGTCATCGCGGCGGCGGCGTCGCGGGGAGACAGGCCTTCGTGCGCGAAGGCATCGGGCGCCAGCGGACGTGCGCCGGGGGGGAGGGTAGGCCGGGTCGCATAGAGCTTGAAGTCGTCGAAATTGATGTGCCCCCAGCCACCGCCGTGCTGGTCCACGAGCCGGACAAAAAGCAGCTTGCCGAGATGGGGCGTGAGATCAACGACGACGGGCTTCAGATCCTCGGTCTCGTCGCCGGGAACCTGAAAGACCACCTTGTTCGAGTCGTGCCGGACGATCTCGACGCGCGTCTCGCGGTGCGCACCTCCCGCGACCAGGAACTTCGCGAAAGGTTGCGTGAGCTTGAAGGGTTTCGACGTCAGCGTTCCTTGGGGCGGGTCACCGGCCCGTTCGTACGTCCCGACCCAGTATTTTCCCGCGTGTCCGCTCTTCATGTCCGACCGGCGCGCGGCGACCGTGTCGCCCTGCACGGGTTGGCCGGCAAAGGCGCTTCCCTCGGCCGTCCAGTCCTGAAGCGTTCCGGTCTCGAAGTCGAGGTTCAGCGGGCGGCCGTCTTCACCGAGAGGAAGCGTGCCGTCCTGCGCGGTTGCGGTCAACGGCGCGACCAAGGCCAGCGCCAATATGATCGACGGGTGCCATGAGAGAAACGAGTGCATGACGATCCTCGCTCGAGGCGGACCGGGAAGTTCGTAACGCGGGGCGTAGCGGCAACAAGATAATCCAGGATGGCAACGCAATCGTCGAGACGCAAGACACCCCGTCCTGCTAGCGGAGCGCGGATTCGGCTGCTACGATAACCCGGCCAGTACCGACGCCCCGAGGAGTCAGCCATGCGTGCTTTCTGGATCGTTGCCCTCTCTGCATTTATCACCGTACCCGCCGGGGTTGCCGACGAGCTCTCGGCCGGCGTGGCCGTGGTCGATATCACGCCACCGGTCGGCTACCGAATGGCGGGCTATTACCAGGAGCGGCCCAGCACCGGCACGCTCGACCCGCTTTACGCCAAGGCGCTTGTCTTGAAGCAAGGCGACCGCAAAGTGGCCCTCGTCTTCTGCGACCTGGTAGCCGTCCCCCTCGAGCTTTCGGCGGACGCCCGATCCCAAGCGAGCACGGCGACGGGAATTCCGGCCGAAAACATCGCGATTGCGGCCACGCACAGCCACACGGGCCCGCTCTATTGCGGTGTTCTTCGTGACTTTTTCCACCAGCGCACCGTCGCCAGCGAGGGGAAAGACAGCCGCGAGTCGGTCGACTATTCCCGGACGCTGGCAAAGAAGGTCGCGCAAGCGATCACCGAAGCCGCTGCGCAGACCGAGCCCGTGCGCCTGGAAGCCGGAACCGCCGAGGAGACTCGGATCTCGTTCAATCGCCGCTTTCACATGAAGGACGGCTCGGTCCGCTTCAATCCCGGCGTGTTGAATCCCGACATCGTGCGGACCGCGGGACCGATCGACCCGGAGGTAGGCCTGATCCTGGCCCGCCCGCTCGGCGGTGGTAAGCCGATCACCGGCCTGACGGTGTTCGCGCTCCATCTCGACACCGTGGGGGGGACGCAATACTCGGCCGACTACCCGCACGTGCTGGAGGAGTCGCTTCGTAAAGAGCTCGGTTCGAGCTTCGTGTCCCTCTTCGGTGCAGGGACCTGCGGCGACATCAACCATGTCGACGTCAAGTCAAAGGAGCGATTAGCGACGGCAGTCATCGGCCGCCACCTGGCGGAAACGGTACTCGCTGCGCTTCCTCGGCTCGAGCCGGTCCGGCAACCGGAACTGGCCATGACCCGGCGGATCGTCGACGTCCCCACCCGTAAGGTCACGCCTGCGGAGCTCTCCGACGCGAAGGCCCGTATTGCGGACATCGGCACATCCAAGCTGCCGTTCCTCGATGCGGTTCGGACCGTCACGACGCTCGACCTTGAGAAAGCGTACCCCGACCAGGTCGCTAAACTCGAGGTCCAGGTCCTTCGGCTGGGCCCCGACCACGCGGCCGTCTTCCTGCCGGGCGAGGTCTTCGTCGACCTGGGGCTCGCCATCAAGCGCGGTTCACCATTCAAGCAGACGCTTGTGATCGAGCTGACGAATAGCATTCCGGCCTACATCCCCACGAAAAAGGCATTCGGCGAGGGAAGCTACGAGATCGTCAACTCGCGCGTCGAGCCCGGCGGGGGCGAACGGCTGGTGGAGGCCGCACTCGAACTCCTCAAAGAGTTGAAAGCGCGGCGTTAAGGAATAGGCCGGGAATACCTTCCACTCTTATCTTTCCGTTCGATCCTGGGGTGGCTGGGGCAAAGTCTTCGTGCGCCGACCACCCACGGCGAACACAAACCGGGAAGTGAGTCCCGGCCTATTCCTAAAGGGGTGTCGACCGGGTGATGGCCCGTGCGTGTCGTCAACGTCGCCACTCGTCGATCAGGTTGGCGACGAGCGCCGTCCACCCCGTCTGGTGCGAGGCGCCGAGACCTGCGCCATTGTCGCCGTGGAAGTATTCGTAGAACAGGATGAGGTCGCGCCAGTATGGGTCTTCCTGGAACTTACGCGCGCCACCGAAGACGGGTCGGCGTCCGTCATCGTCGCGCGTAAAAATCCGGATCGAACGGTCAGCCAGAAACTGCGCAGCGTGCATAAAGGGAATGGGCTCGGCATCGGGCCAGGGTCCTGGGACACCAAACGTGCCGCCGAAGGCCGTGCCGAGTTTGCGGAGTGACTCGATGAGCAGAAAGGAGGTCGGAAACCAGATCGGCCCGCGCCAGTTGGAGTTTCCCCCTTTGAGCTTCACGTGCGACTCCGCGGGCTCGTAGCCCACGTACACTCCATTGAACGAGAATGGGTCCGCGTGATGCGCCTTGGAAAGACTGCGGATTCCGTAGTCCGAGAGGAACTCGTCCGCGTCGAAGATCCGCTCGGTCATGCGCGCGAGCTGCTCCTGGTTCAAGATGGTCAGCACGTGTGTGACCTCGCCCTCGCGCTCGACCGTGTGGACCACGTCGCGCACGTGCTCGGACCGGTTACGCATGAACCACTCGAAATTTGCGGCAAATTCCTTGAACGGCTCGATCCATCTCGCTTCCAGCCGCTCCACGGCGAAGAGCGGAATCAGGCCGACCAGCGAGCGCACGCGCAGCTTGACGTACCGACCGTCGGGATACCGGAGCACGTCGTAAAAGAAGCCATCCTCCTCGTCCCAGAGTTGGTAGTCGCGATTGCCCATGTGCTTCATCGCGACGGCGACGTACACGTAGTGCTGGAAGAACTTGGTGGCAAGGGCCTCGTAAGCCCGATCCTCCTTGGCGAGCTCCAGCCCGATCCTCATCAGGACCAGGCAGAACATGCCCATCCAGCCCGTCGCATCCGACTGTTCGATTCGC
>JARLIH010000139.1 GCA_031291845.1 Isosphaeraceae bacterium
ATCGGCGAGATCCTCGCGATCCGCCAGCTCCTAGGTCACCCGCACCGGCCGGAGTTCGTCGGCGATCTCGAGGCACGCGCCCCGTACCGGGCGACGTGACTCCGCGCGGTTGAGTCGCGCGGTTCCGGATCATGATCAGTCGGCCTAGCATCCCTTGGCGGGACGTCCGTGATCATCGACCTCGACGTGACGGACGTGGATGGGTTCTTCGAACACGCCGTCGCGGCAGGGGCGGCTCCCCTGCGCTATCCAGACCACCCGGACTCTGGCGTCCAGTCCGCGAAGGTCGTGGATCCATACGGGCACGTCTGGCTCATCACTCGGGACGTGTCAGAAGTCGGCACTCGGATCTAGAGATGGCGGGAGGGTTCGAGGCGATCACAACCGTGGTGATCAACGCTCCCCGGGCCAAGGTCTGGGACGCGCTGACCAACCCCGCCAGGGTCAAGCAGTACCTGCACGGGACCGACCTGTCGACCGACTCGACGGTGGGGAGCCCGATCATCTAGAGGGGCGATTGGACGGGCCGCGGGATCAGCCCAGCGTGATCCGGCCGACGAACACGATCATGACCGCCGCCACCAGCAGGTCGGTCCATGTGGCCACACGCTCCTCAAGACCCTTCTCGGGTCTGAGGACGTGGCGCAGCCCGGCTTGACCAAGGAAGATCGCGCCCGGGATCGCGGCGGCCGCCCACCAGCCGGGCGTGAACGCACCGATCACGCTGAGCGTCCCCATCGCCAGGTTGGCGAACCCCAGCTCCTGCACGACAACCAGCGTGCCAGAGTCCGCCTGGCCCAAGATGTCCCGCATGGTGAAGGCCGGGCGCACAACCTGCACCGCGCCAGCGAGCATCAGACGGGTGCCTACGCCCCAGAACAGGAACCAACGCCCGAACACCAGGATCGGGTCCCCGCCCGATGCAACCAGCTCGACTGCCCCAGAAGCGAGCGGCAGGATCAGCGTTTGCAGCAAGACGACCACGACGTACATCGCGGGCAGCCTAGGCAGTTTCAGGCCGGGCGCGCAGGCGCTGCGAGACTGATCGTCGAGGCCGCGCGAGGGGCGTCGGCCACCACGAAGTAGCTCGCCAGGGGACCGAGCACGTGGATGCGTTCCCAGGCGACGCCCGAGAGCCCGGCCGCGCCGAGCATCGTCTCCACCTCGCTCTTGGTGCGCATCCGTCCGTGGGGCCGAAGGCGCGCTCTCCAACGGTTCCACCCGATCGCGAAGGGATCGGTCATGACGAGATGGCCCCCGGGGGCCAGCACGCGGCCGATCTCCCGGATCCCGGCACCCTGGTCCGCCCAGTGGTGGAACGAGTTGCTGCTCACCACGAGATCGAAGGCGTGGTCGTCGAAGGGCAGCCGCTCCGCACCGGCGTTGAGGAGGCGGACACGCGGGTTGTCGCCGAGTCGAGTCTGGGCCACGCGCAACATCTCCGCGGCCGGATCGACGCCGCAGAGCGCGACTGCCGGGTACTGCGCCGCGAAGAGGGCGAGCGTCGACCCGGTGCCGCAGCCGACATCGAGCAGAGCCCGGGGCGCAGGAGCGAGGCGGGCAGCGATACGCACCATGGCCTGCTGGATCGGCCGGTGGTAGCGCCGGCCCTGGAAATCGGCATCGTAGCGGTCCGCTCGGGCGTTGAAGGAGTCGACGTCTCGATTGGTCATCGCCTCTCCGCCTGATGCCAACGCAGTGGTGGCCCCGCGTGCCGCCGGCTGCTCGCAGCGACCCAGTGTAGGCGCGCAGGGCGCCAGAGCCGCCGGTCGGGTGTGCATGTTCAGTGCGACAGGTCGCCCGAAACGCGAACGCCGTGAGGTCCGGTGCGAACGTGATCGGCCTGACCGCCCACAGCGAGCCCGTTACGCGGGCAACGGCGCGGCAGCACGATCCGTCAGCTCACACGTTTCGACAAGAGCGCCGGCAGAAGGGCCGGGGCGTCACGGCATTGAGGGCGCCCGTCTTTTGCCCCTTGCGCGCCACGCCATGATCGGATGTTGGGGCGCCAGGGCGAATGGTCCGCTCAAGCACGCTCAGCGCGTTCGGCAGCCTGACTCCTCGCCGGCGGTGGCCCTCTCACCTGCCCTGCAGTAGCGTCCCGATGTTCGCGGTCGCCACGTGGTACAGCCGCGACCCACGCTCGGAGCGGCCACGCGGAGCGAAGTAGCGCTCGCCCGCGTCTGCGGTCGAGAGGTCGCTCGCCAGTACGAACCCGCGTTGGGCGAGGTAATCGGCGACCTCGGCCGGGTTGAGCCCGAAGGTCCAGGGCTCGCCGCGGCCGGCAACGGCGGCGATCCAGCGGGCCGCATCCGGGAATGGCGTGGCACCCCGCTCGAGCGCAGCCCGGTCGACGTAGGTGAAGAGGAGTGCGCTACCCGGGCTGGCGAGGCGATGGACGGCCTCGAGCGTAGCATCGACCGCGGCGGCGGTCAGGTAGTTAGTGACGCCCTCCCAGAGGATGAGACTGCGCACCGCCGGGTCGTAGCCGCTGGCAAGCAGGGCGCGGCCGAGATCGTCGCGCTCGAAGTCGACTGCGACGAACCGGA
>JARLIH010000140.1 GCA_031291845.1 Isosphaeraceae bacterium
CGACCTGGCGTCCCCCGAAGTTCAGCGCCCGGCGCGACTCTTCAATGTCTTCCAGGACCACGTTCGCCGGCGGTTCGCTGTACCGCGGGAGCTGTGCCCAGCGGGGCTTCGACTCGAGCGTCGGCAAGATCTCGAGCGCGACGGCCAGGTCCTTGCTGAGAGTGCTCGCACCGTCGCGGTCGAGATGGACCACGTCGACGAAGACGTCCACCTCGTAGCCCGAGTGACGAGCGTCGACGATGACCACGTCCGGGAAGCGTTTGAGCATCTCGGCGGCGAACTGCTCGTAGCGCCACTCCTCGCCGTACCACTCACGCCACAACTGGACCGAGGGGCAACGGGGCGGGAGCAACCAGTAGACCGGAATACCTCGTGCCCGGGCGAGGGACAGGAACCGCTCGACGTAGAGCACGTTGACCGGGTGCGGCGCCCAGGTCCCCTCCACGTGGCGTCGCGGCGGCGTGGGGGTCGGTGGCGCGTGGTACTCGCGCTTCGCGTTGACCTGCGCACCGCCGTTGACCGTCCAGTTGCGCCAGGCGACCTCGTGGAACCTGCGCGAACCGCCCCCCTTGGCCCGGACCAGCCGCGAGACGATCCCGCGGATTTCAAAACGGTTCTTCAAGCTGTGTAAGACGCGTTCAAGGGCCACGCGCGTCGCGAAGCCGGGCGATCCGACAGCACCTTCCAGCTCGGCGGCTTCGCGGCCGGTGAGGAGGTCGGCCCACGGCGGGGGGGCGCTCAACCCGAGGGGTTCGTCGGCCAGCAACTTCTCATCGAAGTCGACCACGATCGCACGCGGCCGTGCCCCGGCCTCCAGGGCGTCGCGCAACAGGAAATAGCTCGACGGGGGGCAGCCGGCGGTGATCGCCAGGTTGTAGGCCTCGCGCCCGGTCGCCGCTCGAATGACCTGCGGCAGCACCGCGTACTTCGCCCGGCTATCTCCCAGGCACAGGATCTCGGCCCCCACCGCGGCCGTCGCGACCTGCTCGCGCGTAAACGCCCAGCTCAGCGCGTTATAGGCCGTGAACGTGGTGCGATTGAGGCGGATGGTCCCTTCGCAGAGCACCACCAAGGCCAGCATCCCGAGGAATCCCCAAGGGACGTTCCTTCCCCTCAGAATCCTTCCGAGGCCCATTCTCGACCCTCACAATAACCGGCGAAGCCGGGGGAGGGGACCGGCGCGGCCGGGGACATTCCCGCCAGAGATCGGTTCGAGAGCGGGGCCTACTTGAGAGAAGTTCGGCCGTTCTGTCAACCGCGATCAGGACCGTGCGGCTCTCACCCTTCGGAACGCTACGCCTTGCGGTGTCTGTCGTCTAACCCCCCCCGCCCCCCTTCGTTAGGGGAGGCGGGGGGGGCTCCGCAGGTTGATCTGCTCTCACGCGCGCCCCGTGACCAGCGCAGCGCGGGCGGCACGCGCTCGCGCCAAAGCCGTGTCGGGATCGGGGTCGATCACGGTAATGTGCCCCATCTTCCGCCCCGGCGCGGGAGTGCGCTTGCCGTAGAGGTGGAGCTTTGCGCCGGGATCGTGCCTCAGTGCGGCCGCCCAATCGGGCTCGCCGCGCGACCACAGGTCACCGAGCAGGTTGACCATCGCCGCGGGACGGACCAGGTCCGAATGACCGAGCGGCAGCCCGCAGAGGCAGCGGACTTGCTGCTCGAACTGGCTGGTCACGGCCGCCTCAATCGTGAGGTGCCCGGAATTGTGCGGGCGGGGCGCCAGCTCGTTCACGAGAAGCCGCCCCTCAGCGGTCAAGAAAAACTCCACGGTCAGCACGCCGACGGTCCCGAGCGCCTCCGCCACCCCAAGCGCCAAGTTCCGGGCATCCTGCGAAACGATGGGGCCGACCGGCGCCGGCATGACGGTCGTGTCGAGGATGTGGCGCTCGTGGTGGTTGAGCCCCACGGGATAGGCCACCGAGCGGCCATCTGCCCCCCGCGCGACGACGACCGAGACCTCGGCCGCGAACTGCACCCAGCCCTCGGCCACGCAGGCCGCGTGACCCAGGCTGGCCCAGGCCGACTCCAGGTCGCCGGCACGGTCCAGCCGCACTTGCCCTTTGCCGTCGTAGCCCGATGCGGCCGTCTTGAGAATCAAAGGCAGACCCAACGCCGGGACGAGACCGTCGAGATCGTGGGCCGAGAGGACGGGGCGCCACGGGGCGTGCGGGATCTCGTATCGTCGCAGGAAGGTTTTCTCCCGCAAGCGATTCTGGCTCACCCAGAGCGTCCGCCAGCCCGGCCGGACGACCTTGCCCTCACGCGCCAACCAGCGGAGGGCGGGCGCTGAAACGTTCTCGAATTCGACGGTCACCCCCTCGGCCTTCTCGGCGAACGCGCGCAGGGCCGGGAGGTGGCCGGGCGGGCCGATCACCGACCAGTGGGCGATCTGGTCGGCCGGCGAGCCCTCGATGGCGCTCAGCACCCCGCCCCGGAATCCCAGGCGCTGGGCGGCCTGAAGGAACATCCGGCCGAGTTGTCCCCCGCCGATCACTCCGAGCGAGGCGGGCGGATTGAGCACCCTTGGCGAGAGCGGTTGCCCCAGGCTCATTGCGGCGATTCTCCCACCCCCTCTGTCTGCGCTGCGCGGTAGGCCGCCAGTGCTGCGCGGATCGCAAGGTCGCTCCGCGCCAGGATCGCCGCGGCCAGGAGCGCGGCGTTGGCCGCGCCCGCCGCGCCGATCGCGAGCGTGCCGACGGGGACCCCCTTCGGCATCTGCACGATCGACAGGAGCGAGTCGACCCCGCGGAGGACCTTGCTTTCGACCGGGACCCCGAGGACCGGCAAGATCGTCAGCGCGGCGAGCATGCCGGGCAGGTGCGCTGCGCCGCCGGCGCCGGCGATAATCACCTGCAACCCCCTCCCCTCCGCCTCCCGGGCGTAGTGGTAGAGCCGCTCCGGAGTCCGGTGCGCCGAGACGACCTTCGCTTCGTGCGGGACCATCAGCTCATCGAGCACGTCCGACGCGTGGCGCATCGTCTCCCAGTCGGACCGGCTCCCCATCACCAGGCCAACGAGCGGTTGCTGCTGCGCGTCGTTCACCATGCTGCGCTCGCGAACCCTTGGAAAAGACCAACCTCAGCGCTCGTGGCGCTCCACTCACTCGGCGACGACGGCCTCGCCCACGCGGATCACCCCATCGTTGAGAATCTGCGCCCGCAGGCCACCCCGGTGGATCAAGGCGCGCAACACACCGGGCCGCGTCAGTTTTTCCAGGTGCGAGCACGGCTCGCACAGGCGGATGCCGCGGAGGCGGACGTCACCAACGCGGAACTCACGGCCCACTAGGTGGTTCAGCGCCACGCCCCGAGTGACCAGGTTGCGCCGGGTCTCGCTCGGCTCCAATTCGATCTTTTCGTCGCGGGGTACGGCTTCGATCGCTTCGCTCTCGATCAGCGTCAACTCCCGATCGGGGCCCGACTTCTGAGCGGGCGTGCCTTCGTGAATGTACTTCCGGTCCCCCTCCAGCCCCCGCCCGGAAACCGCGCGGGCTTCGGGCACCGAAACCATCGAGGCACTGGTTTGAGGAGCGACGTAAATGGCAATCACGGCACCCTGGGACATGATCTCGCGTACCTCGGGCCTCGCAGTTGATCGGGGACCATTTTAGCGTCCCGCCCCGCCGGCCGGCCAGTGGCGTGACGGGGGTTCGCCAGAGACCGATCGCAACGTCGCATCGCGAAAACCTTCGGCACGTTGGGCGGCGACCGTGGTCGATCCCCGAAGACGCTGCGCCACGCCCATCGCAGGTTCCGGGCATGCCACCCACAATACTGTCGGCAAATCGACTTCACAATCGTTCGGATGAGGTTCCGACCGTGCGTTCACCGCACAATCTGGGGCCCCGCAATTCGGGGCAAACCCTTCCTTCCGACCGGGTTGCCGCAACTTGGGACACTGGGGCCTTCTCGAAGACGTTGACGATTGGCGCAGAGAGTGCAAGAGTTCTCCGTCAAAACACTGCGCTGCACGACACTCGACCGTCCTCGAACCGCCCCCCGCAGAGGGAAGAGAGTCCCCTTGGCCACGATCGTTGCGAGAAAAGCCCCCCCCTGTGCGCCGGCCCGGTCGGAGGCCCTGCGCGTCTGGTTGTTCAGGACCTTCTTCACGAGCCTGGCCGGCGTGACATGGACCGACTGGTGGCACGTGCTGCGGGAGAACGGGTTCGCCGTCGACCCAGCGTACTGGCCGCGCGCGTTCGTGCTGACGGCCGGCAGCGCCCTGAACTCGTTGTATCGCCGCAAGGAAGATCGCGCCTACGGGTCGCTGCTGGAGCGGGTCGAGATACCGCCCCCTTTGTTCATCCTGGGACACTGGCGGAGCGGGACGACGCTGCTCCATAACCTGCTGGCGCTCGACGACCGTTTCGCCTACCCGAACCTCTACGAGGTGTTCTTCCCCCACACGTTCCTCTGCACCGAGGACGTTCGCGCCGGGCAGGTGACGAGCCTGGTTCCCTCGACCCGCGTGATGGACAACGTCCCGCAGGGAGTCGAGATGCCGAACGAGGACGAGTTCGCAACCTGCGCTGCGTCGCTCGCGTCTCCTTACATGTTCTGGGCGTTTCCGCGCCGGCAGGAGCAGTACGAGAAGTACCTCACGTTCCGCGACGTCCCCGAGGCCGAGGTCGCGCGCTGGAAGGATGAGTTCCTGCGTTTCGCCCGCAAGCTGACGCTCCGGCACCACCGCCCCCTGCTCTTGAAGTCGCCGCCCCACACCGGCCGCATCAAGCTGCTGCTGGAGCTTTTTCCGGATGCCCGGTTCGTGAGCATTCACCGCGACCCGTACACCGTGTTCCAGTCGACCAAGCACCTAAACGCCACTCTGACCCGTTCGCTCCAGTTCCAACACCCGGGGGACGCCAACCCCGACGACGCCGTGATCCGCCGCTACCGGCTCATGCACGAAGCGTTCTTTGCGGAGCGAACCCTCATCCCGGAAGGCCACTTCCACGAGATGGCCTTCGACGAGCTGGAAAGCGACCCCCTCGGCGCCATCCGGCGGACCTACGAGCACCTCGGGCTGCCGGGGATCGACGACGTGCTGCCAGCCGTCGAAGATTACGTCCGCGCCCAGTCGGGTTATCGAAAGAACGCGTACAGCGAGGTCACGCCCGATCAGCGCAGGCGCATTCAGCGCGAGTGGCGGCGCAGCTTCGAGGCGTGGGACTACGCAATGTAGGGCCGGCAATGCCCGGCCCTACAATACAATGATCATGCCACCCAGCCTCAGCGTCCCATGAGGAACGCGCGCCGGCCCGGCACGCAGAGGTGCGCGGGATTGACCGTATTCCGGTTTGGACCGACACCGGACGGGAGCCCCGGGAAGTAGTTGCGGGGAACGGCCGCCGCACGGGGTAGCTCCGAGCGGGCAGGCGGCTCGGGCCGGGCACGCCGGTACTCGCCGTTGGCGGACGCGCCCGTGCTGGTGCGGGAGCGGTAGGGGGTCAGTTCCTCGCGGTCGGGCGACCGGGCCACCGACGTCCGGTTGAAGTAACCTTGCTGGGCTCGCGCTTCGTGAGCCAGGAGGCTCAAGACGACCGCGGACAGCCCGACGAGTGCGGCCGAGCGCATGGGCATCGCGCCTCCGAGTGGACGCCGGTGGACGTGGCGGAAGATCTCCCAAGCCTAGCGTGCATTCGGGCGTGGGTCAATCGAGTGATAAAGACGACTCGCAATTCCAGCGCGGCTGAGGGAGAATGATCCGCGGAGCCGAGTTCGGTCGCCGCGCGATGGAAACGGCCCTCCGAAGCGGACCTCCCTCGACGAATCACACCGGAGTCGCAACCATGTCGCAGTTTCCCCGCTGGAGCGGCGTGCTTTGGGCCGCCTGCGTGTGCTGTGCCCCTGCCGCACTCGCCGATGAGCCGGCGAAGCCCACCCGCACGGCCAGCGAGGCAAACCCCGCGACACCCGCGGCCGGGCACTCCGTCCATGGTGAGAGCTTCGACGAGGGCCCCCGTCAAAAAGCCTATCTGATGCCCGGAATGGGCAAGGTCCAGTTCGCGGTCACGACGGCGAAGCCCGAGGCCCAGGCATTCGTCAGCCAGGGGGTCGCGCAACTGCACTCGTTCTTCTACTTCGAGTCCGAGCGGTCCTTCCGCCAGGCGGCCCAGATCGACCCCGATTGCGTCATGGCCTACTGGGGCGCGGCGATGGCCAACGTGAACAACGCCCGCCGCGCCAAGGGCTTCCTGGCCGAGGCCAAGAAGCGGGCGGCCACGGCCAAGATCACCCCACGCGAGCGACTCTACCTCGATTCGCTCGACGCTCTTTACCAGGACGGCGTCGACGAGAAGGCCCGCAAGGAAAAGCATCTCCTTGCGCTCGAAACGATCGTCCAGGACTTCCCCGAGGACATCGACGCCCGGGCCTGGCTCGCCATGGTGACCTGGCAGAACACCTCGCCCCCCGTCCGCGCCTCGATCGGCAGCCGGCAGGCCGTGGATACGCTGCTCGACACGGTGCTCCAGGCGGAGCCGATGCACCCCGGCGCCCACCACTACCGCATCCACCTGTGGGACGGCGTCAAACCGCGCCGGGCCGAGAAGTCGGCTGCGCTCTTCGGCAAGGCCGCCCCCGGCATCGCGCACGCCTGGCACATGCCCGGCCACACCTACACCGGCCTTCAGCGCTATGCCGACGCGGCCTACCAGCAGGAAGCCTCGGCCCGGGTCGACCACGCCTACATGATCCGCGATCGCGTGATGCCGTTTGAAATCCACAATTACGCCCACAACAACCAGTGGCTCTGCACGACTCTCAGCCACGTCGGCCGGGCCCGCGACGCGATCGTCGTCGCGCGCAACCTCGTCGAACAGGCCCGCGACCCGAACCAAAACGGCCCCAACGACGGGGGCTCCCCCCAGCGCAGCGGTCGCCTCCGCTGGGCCGAAGTGCTCACGCGCTACGAACTCTGGGACGACCTGATCGCCGCCACGACGGCCGACGCCCTGGACTGGTCGACCATCCCCCTGGAACGCAAGGAGCGGGCCTACACTCTGGGGCTGGCCTACGCGGCCAAGGGGGACCAGGCCAAGCTCGCCGAGCAGATCACCGCCCTCAAAGGTCTGCCGAACGCCGCGAAGGAGTTCGCCGCCCCCATCGCCGAGCTGGAAGGACACCAGCACCTGGCAAAGGGCGATATTGGCCCCGCCTTTGAGCAGTTCGCCAAGGCCGGCGGTATGCGTACCGAAGCGCTCGCCCGCGCCCACCTCACCGCGCGGAACTTCGGCTTCGCCGAGAGCACGGCCAAGGACGCCGTGGCCAAACAACCCGACCAGGTGCCCCCGCTGGCCGCCCTGGTCGAGATCCTGCACGCCTGCGGCAAAACCAAAGCGGCGCAGGACGCCTATCGCAAGCTCGAGCCGCTCGCGCGTCACGCCGACCGCGACCTGCCGGTCTTTCAGCGCCTCGCGCCGATCGTGGCCGCCTGGAAGGCCGACAAGACCTGGCAAGACCCGGCGACCCCGAACGAGCAAGGGTCCGACGACGCGACCCAGAACCGCATCGACCTGTCGACTCTCGGCCCGTTGACGTGGTCCCCCTACCCGGCCAAGCCGTTCGCCCAGCCCGACACGGCGGACAAGCCCTGGTCCCTGGCCGAGCACAAGGGGAGGAACGTCGTCGTGATCTTCTTCCTCGGCGGGAAGTGCGCCCACTGTATGCAGCAGCTCCAGGCCTTCGGCAAGGAGTTCGAGGCCCTGAAGAAGCTCCAGACCGACGTCGTGGCGATCGGCACCGACGACCTCGCCGCCACGAAAACCCTCAAGGAGAATGCGGACGGGGTCAAGTTCCCGATGCCCATCCTGCCCGACCCGAAGCACGAACTCTTCAAGGCCTATCGCGCCTTCGACGACTTCGAGAGCCAACCCATGCACGGGACCTTTCTCATCGACGCTCAAGGGAATGTCCGTTACCAGCGGGTCTCGGCCGAGCCGTTCCTCGACGTCGAGTTCATCAAGACCGAGGCCGCGCGCGTCAGCCGGCTCGTGAAACCATGACCCGCGCCCAGCAGGCCCCGACAACGAACGTGATGCCACCTACGCTGACCGAACCGGCCCCGAGCCCAAACGGGGCCGAACTGCACGCCCTCGACGAGCGCCCGAACCGGCTCCGGCCGCTCGCCGGCAAGCCGCCGGGCACGCTCGTCGTGCACGAAATTTACCGGAGCATCCAGGGCGAAAGCACGTTCGCGGGGCTCCCTTGCGTGTTCGTCCGGCTGACCGCCTGCAACCTGCGCTGCGGGTACTGCGACACGCCGCACGCCTTCACCCAGGGCAAAACTCTCGGCCTGGACGACGTGGTCGCCCGCGCTCTGGAACACGGCGACGACCTCGTCGAGATTACCGGCGGCGAGCCCCTGCTCCAGCCCGAGGTCTTCCCCTTGATGACGCGGCTGGCCGATGCCGGGCGAACCGTCCTCCTGGAAACGAGCGGGGCCGTCGATATCACGCCGGTCGACCCTCGGGTCCGTGTGATCCTCGACCTCAAGACGCCCGGCTCGGGCGAGGTCGACGCGAACTACTGGCCCAATCTCGAGCGTTTGAAACCGACCGACGAAGTCAAGTTCGTCCTCTGCGACCGCGCGGACTTCGACTGGGCGGCCGACCAGATCCGCACGCACCGACTGACAGACCGCTGCCCGGTCCTCCTCAGCGCGGCGTTCGGCCAGGTCAGCCCGACCGAGCTGGCGACCTGGGTCCTCGAGTCGCGACTCCCGGTCCGTCTCCAGGTCCAGCTCCACAAGATCCTCTGGGACCCCGCGGCCCGGGGTGTTTAGAGCGGTTTTCGTAGTCGATTGTGGACCGATCGGGGTGGCACCCAGCGGAGCAATGTCGGTTCACGACCCCGCGGCCGCAGCGAGAGACAACGGGTGTTCTTGGGCAATCGGTGTACCTCGCTCGTCCAGGCCGGGCATCCGGACCACTCCGTAGATGCTGAGCGTCGCGAGGACGAGGATCACGACCAGCAAAACGGGCGTCACGTCGGCGACGGCGAGCGTGACGACGACGATGGTCACCGACAGCCCGATCAGTTTGCGCTTGGACGACCAGCTCAAGCCGTTGAAACGTTCCCACTCCTCGAGAATCGGCCCGAAGAACGCCGTACGACGGAGCTTGGCGTCCCAGGTGGGCGACGAGCGCGCCAGGTAGTAGCTGGTCGCGAGCAGGAACGGGACGGTCGGGATGCCCGGAACGACGACACCCATCAAGGTCATCGCGAAGCTACCCGCCGCCAGGGCGAGATAAACCGGCCGTTTCATCCCCGTGGCGACCACAACCGTGTCGGCCGTCCGAGAACCGGTGCGGTTGAGACCTCCGCAGGCACGCGCATCGGCGGCTGTGAGGTCCTCGAGCGCCCGCTCAACGTCATCCAGGAGCCGCGAGGGTACGGGTCCGTGCGGACGGACCTCGATCGTCAACTCGCGCGACCAGCGCGCGACTCGGCACCGCGCGACTCCGGTGAAACGGGTGACGGCCTCGGCCAGGAGCGGGACCGGGGCACGGCCCCCGGCGAGGCTGCCGTGCCGGAGACGGACCTGGCCGGGCTTGGCGTCGAGGGTTTCCCAGAGGGAGGTGTCGCCGGAAACCCGGTACGCGGTCAGGACGGCCCACGCCGCCGTGCGCGGCCGCCGGGAGGTTGGCTCGGTCGCCGGCACGTCCGCGACCGCCTCTCGAACCGCCGAGGCAAACGCATCGGCCATGTCCTGGGCGCTGGTCGTTCCGGGGCCGAACTCGATCCGGCACGAGGCCGTGCCCAGGTCAACTTCCGTCCTGCGGACGCCTGAGCGCCGGGTCGCGGCCTCAACCAGACGCCGGCAGAACACGCGCCGATCTGCGTGGAAGACGCGAGGGTCGCAAACCCGGACCGATCCCGCCACCTGGTCAATCTCGATCTCCGGGCCCTGCGCCGGTCCGATCGATGCGTCCCGGCTGGCCTGGTCGGACGGAACCGAGCGCACGCGGCCCCGCCGTCGGGAATTGAGCAAGCCCATCGTAACCACCTCCTCGCATTCATCTTCCCCGGTCTGCCGGGACAATGTCCAGCGAGAAGACGGAATCGACGATCGCAACGGCCGGGTTGGGGGCCGCTCTCAACGCCGGTCGGACACCGAGGGGCCCTCCGCCGATGCCGCGGCCTTCCACGGATCGACTTCGGCCAACAGGGCCGCGACGTCGGCGAATGGGCGGTTCCCGACGTAGGCCCAGCGGACCAGGCCGTCGCGGTCGACGAGGAACGTGCCGTGCAGCGGCTCCCCTTCCGCCGGGTCCCCGCTCGGGTCCGCGGTCCATGCACCGTAGCTCCTCGCAGCCGCGTGGTCGGCATCGCTCAGGAGCGGAAACCGAAAACCGCCAAACCTGCGCGTTCGTTGCCGCGAGAACTCGGGCGTGTCGCCGCTGATCGCCAACACGCGCGCCCCGCGCTCGCCAAACTGCGGCAGCGCCGCGTCCAGCTCGACCAGGTGGGTGACACAGGCCACGCATGTGGAGCCAAGGTAAAAAACCACCACGACCGGCCCGTCCGCGACGGCGTCGCTCAGGTTCCAGGTTTTCCCCGACGCATCCGCCAGCGCAAGCTCGGGTGCCCGGTGGCCGACGAGGGGATGGTCCTGAGTCGGGACCCGGCGCGACCCCACTTCCGCCGGCACGTTGGACGCCAGGGTCGATCGGGCCTTGCTGTCCATGATCTGCCGCATCAAGTCGACCTGGACGATACCGCGGCTGTGTCCGGAGCCATCGACCTTCGATCGGTGGAACGCCCCAACGACGGGCCGGACGGGTCTCTGCGCGGAGAGTTTCCAGCCTGCCCACGTGGCGGACAGGACAACGTTGGCGATCAGAGCCGAAGCCGCAAGGATCTTCTTTGACACCGGACGAGCCTCCTCCGGTTACTTGAAATACGGCTTCGACTCGCGCAGTTCGTACGCCTGTTTCTCCGCCCCGCCCCAGTCGCCGGCCTGGGCCTTCTTGATGATCTCCTGGAGGCCCTTATAGCCGTCGTCGGACAGCTCGCCCGAGGCGTGGCGCCCGTCGATCCGCTTGATGTCCTTATCCAGCTCCTTCTTATTCTTCAGGGAGATGGCCGTCAGCAGGGCCTCCAGCTCTCTGCGGTTCTCGCGTTCGCGGATCGATGGCTCGCCGCAGCCGGCGAGCGCCAACAGCAGGGCTGCGAGCGCCGTCGCGACGAGACCGCGGCATTCCCCGGTCCGCAGCCCGAGCGGCCGTCCTTCAATAGGCGTCCGCACTGATCACCTCCCCATTACTCCGGCTGCTGAGCGCCTGCCACGTGAGCAAGTTGATTGACTGCTTGATGAACCGCACCGAGCCGTCGCCCAGCAGCACGTTCGCGCCGCCGGGGTGGAGCGAGTACATCTCGTCCGTGTGACCGAGCGGGCTGTTCGGCGGGTGGATGACGACCGGGTCCTCGTAGAGCGACGGGCCGCTGTGGGCGGCGAGGATGGCATTAGCATAGTCGTAGTTGACGCCGAGCCCGCCCGTCCCGAGGCTCGCGAACGCGCCGTAGGCGAAATGCCGGTAGCCGGGGATGATGCCCACCCACGTGGCGTCCGAGAGATACGGCGTCCGCTCGCCCGCCACCACGGTGTTGCTCAGGCCGTCGGTCACGGCGGCATAGGAGATCCGGCTGTTGCGATAGATCGGCCCGTTGCAGCCGGTGACCGTGTTGTCGTAGCTGACGGTCGAGGGCATGCCCGAGTCGTTCCAGCCGACGTTGTACACGTAGTCGGAGCGGGCGAAGTAGGGATTGGCGACCGGTAGGAGCTTGAGGTTGGCGTCGACCATCGGGACGGTCGGCGTCGGGTTGTTCGCCGTCGGGCAGGTGTAGACGCTCAACGAAACGGTGACCACCGTGCCATTGTCCGCGACCCATGTAGGCAGGTTCACGTTGATCGCGTTGTAGAGCGAGGACTGTTCGGCATTGGGCAGCAGCAGGGCCAGCCAACCCCACCCCGGCCCGTTGTCACCGGTCTGCGGGTCCGGGTTGTATCCCGGGACCGGCGCGACGGTCAAAGGGACGGTCGAGCTGATGTAACCCGATACGATGCAGCCGTGGGCCGACTCATAGTTCGCGACCGCCAGCCCGATCTGCTTCATGTTGTTCGTGCACTGGGTGCGCCGAGCCGCTTCCCGGGCCGCCTGGACCGCGGGCAGCAACAGGGCGATCAACACGGCGATGATCGCGATCACCACCAGCAGCTCGATCAGCGTGAAGCCGCCGGGACACCCCTTCCCGCCACGCCCCCGGGACGAGACGCGCGGAGCGTCGCGTGCCCCGGCAGCACACCCGGCATTGTCGGCCCGGCGCCCGGCTCGGACCCGACCACCGCATGGGCGGCCTGGCATCACGTGCGTGGATTCTGGAACGGCATCCATCTGGGTTCGACGAATTCGCATGCTCGGCTCCCGAGGAATTACCGCGGACCCCTGCGTCCGCAGCCATCGAGAAGAGCCTAACGATTCGTTTTGTTGGATACAATGGGAGTTTTTGGCTATCCAAAATTTGCTCCGTCAAGCCAACAAAATCTTCGCTCGTCAATCGACCGCGTTCGTCCCGTTCGCGGGGGCTGCCCACTCAGCCGGGCAAGTCGCGCCCGGGGGGGCAAGGCTTGAGGATTGCGTGCATTCCGGCGAGCCGAGCCCCGATGACCTCAGTCAGGTTTTCGCCGACGAACAGGCACCGGTCGACCGTGGATCCGACCCGTGCGGCGGCGAACGCAAAAATCTGAGGATGGGGCTTCGCCACGCCCGCGTCGTGGTCGGAAACGAGTCCCTGGGGGTCGATGAAGGTGTCCAGGTCAAAGATCCTGAGCAGTCTCCATGCGTCGGCGTTCGTCATCACGGCCCCGAGCGTCGTGATGATCCCGACACGCGCCCCCATCGATTTGACGCTCTTCAGCAGGCCGATGCTGCTCGGGAAGCTGAAGAAGTCGCCGCTGTCCTGATGTCGATCGAGGAGCGTTCCCCCGATGTCGAAAAAGACGAATTCCAGTTTGAGCGGAGTCTCGGGCATTGGTGCCAATCCTCTCGGCAGAATTCCCACCGGTTCTCACGGAGTTGTGCTCGGCGGACTTCCCCAACGGCGCGATGGGGAGACGCCGAGCCTCCTTCGACCACCGCGCGTGATGGCCCTCGTCGCCCTTTCGCGGCTTGGCATCCACTTTGTTATCGAACTTCATATAGATACCAATGCCGCATGGGGCGACGCTCAAGGGAAACCCAGTCCGGGTGCTCAGGGGCAGAGGACGTTCAAGAGGTTTGCGAGCTGCTGCAGCACGTCCGCCGCCCGCTTGGCGATCGGCAAGAGGGTCCCGACGGCCTGCAGCGCATTGATGATCTCGTCAACGGTGCCCCGGATATTGCGCCAGACGTCGCACGGATTGCCGGCCAATGCTCCCGGTGCCACGGCGGCGAGTGACTTGATCGACGCGTCGAAACTGTCGAAGGCCTCTTCGGGCGTGTGCGCGGCGTGCTTCTTCGACTTTGGAGGCGATGGCAGCGCAGGCGGCGTCGATCCGGGCTTCGGATAGACGAGGGCCATGAAGGAAGCGTCCAAGCTGTCGATATCGAGGCCGCCGATAATCGGCTCGCCGTTCTTCGTGATCGAGCCGGGGATCTGGTAGCACATGATGGAATCCGGGTCGGCGTGCGCGGTACCCCAGAGCGACCCTTCCTCGATGGGCGTCAGGACCTGCCGGCGCACCATCTCCGGCGACCAGCCCTGTGTCGCGCCGAAGAAGGCGATCGCCTTGTCCGGGTCGATCAGATCGACCAGCTCCCGCCGCATGTGCTCGTGCGGGCAGCCGATCGTGTGCCCGGTCTCGTGACGGACGACCCGGTGGAACTCCGACTCCGGCATCGCCATCGTGAACTCCTGGAGGTTCATCGTCGGCTGGTCGGCGTCGATACTGAGGATGTCCGTTCCCACGTACGACCAGTAACCGTCCCCGGGTGTCCGCGCGATCCTCACCTGGGGGTCCGTCGCCGTCTCCACGAACTGGACGTTGGCCGTGGTCCCCCAGGCATTCATGTGCGACAAGATGCGCGCGCGAAGGTCCGCCGGCGGGCTGTCCAGAAACCCGACGGTCAAACGGACGCCGCCGTTGTGCCAGAATTTCGTCGTCAATACCGCAATGTGCTCCGGCTGGAGCGCGAACGCCGGCGCCACCAAGGACAGCCGCTGGATCGGCGGCACGTTGATCGGGTTGATGCGGCCCGCAATGTCGGCCGCCGACACCCACAAATGACGAGGCAGCATCTTCGGAGTGCAGACGATTTTCGCTTGGCTCGAATACGTGCTCATTCGGGTTGCTCCTGGTTCAATCGATCCCCTCGTACGCATTTTGGACGCGGCGGCTCGTCCCCTGGACATTAGCCGCCCACCTTCGGTTCTCGCGGGCGATTGGTCTTCGCCGATCAATCAGACATGCATCTGTGTTAGAGCGACTTCAAGTACTCAACCAGTTGCCAGCGTTCCTCATCGGTGAGTTCCTTGCCGAATTCATGACCTTCGTTCGAGTTGCCGGGAACCGGTGTGCCGTTCGCGCTCCGCGCCTGGAAGACGGGAAACCCCGCGGCGGCGGTCTGGAAACCGACGTTGACCGGATCGAATTGACGAGTCCCCACGCTGAAGCTTTTCAGACGGTCCTTCGCAGCCAGCAGGAGTTGAAACAGGCTCGCGACCGAGCCGTTGTGGAGGTACGGGGCCGTCGCCCACACGCCGTTGAGCGGGCGGGCTTTGTATACGCCCCCCTGCGGCGGGACGGGAACCATCGTCAACATCGCCTGCGCGCGTCGTTTGTATTCGAGCTTGGTGAGCTCGTCCTCCGGCGCCGGAAAGCCGGAACGGATGATGGTCCCGATCACGGTGTGGGCGAGGAGGTCTTCTCCCTGGATCGTCGCGCCGATGACCTTGGGGCTCAGCGGCGGCCAGGGGATGACGTCTTGATAGGCGCCCTTCAGCCGACCCGCATCCCCGGTGCGTGTCTGGAAGTTGTCCATCGTGCGCGCCTCGGTGCCGACGGCGACCATCATCGCCGTGATCCGACGGCCGGGGTCCTTCCGGTCGATGACCTCATGGCAGTCCTTGCAGCGAGCCTTGTCGTAGACCAGCCGTCCTTTGTCTCGCTTCGTGGGATCGATAGGGGGAAAGGTGCTGGGCCACTGGGGCGACCAGAGCGTCTTCAGCGACTCCTCGATCGAGGCCAGGTTGAGCACCCGTACCGAGGAGGCGTAGCCGGTGACCCCCGGCCGCTCGGGAACCTCGAAATCGCCGAAGACCCCGAGCACCTCGCCGACGTTTCGTCCGAGGGAGCCGAGCCCGGCGTTCTTGGCCACGCCGTTCCATTGCACGCGGTCGTGCTGGGGGGTGTCCCAGAGGCAAGGGTAGCTGACCGGCGCGTCGGCCGGCTTCGTGTTGGCGTTGCCGGCTTCGCCGGCCGGGTCGGTGACGACCTGGTGAAAGACCTCGTTCA